>JAVBJQ010000025.1:0-5173 GCA_031546905.1 Eubacteriales bacterium
TAACAGAAACAAAGAACAAGAAAATAACAATAAATAGAGACATAAAAAGGTCTGATATAAAACTTAAAAGAGTATTAATTACTGAGCTTAATTTATAAACATCAGATAAAATTGAGTTTTGTAATTCGGAGGAGTTTTTGTTTAGATGGAAGACATATGGATTTTCAATAAATTTTTTTATAAGCTGTGATGAAAATGCAAAACGTCTATTGCTAACAAACTTATATTGCAATCTATTTTGAAAAAACAAATATATCCCTCGTAAAATATATATAAAGGCTAATAAGAAGGATATAATTGCTAGAAAAGAAGCTTGACTATCTAATCCTAATAAATTGTATATAAAATTAATGTTTGAATCAGTTTCAATTACAGTTGGTTTCATAAGTAAAGCTATAAAAGGAGACATTACAGAAAGTGCCAAAGTATCTATTAAACTGCCAGCAATTATAATACCTACTAATAGTACAAACTTTAACTTAGAGTCTGTATCAAATAATTTCCAAAGATCACCCAGGATTTTCATTTTTGTTTCCTCCGATTAATTTTTGTTAGTCTCTACGGAAACTCCGAAGTCAGTAAATACAAAGCATTACTAAATGTTCGTCCAGACTTGCTTCTACCCTATGGCTTTTCCCCTGTCTCCAGATATGTGGAGACAGGGGTGGAAATCTACAGGCAACTCATTTTTGTTAAAAATTTATATACTGTCGATAAAATCCCTCAAAGTTTCAATGGTATAAGGGTAACTGATATTAAAAAATTTAATAAATTTTTCATGGTTTTTAGGCGTGACATTTCCGTTCAACACACGTTCTAGAGTTTCTTTGTCTTTAATTAAATCTATAAAGTCAGTAACTCTATCATATTCAAAATCTTTAACGAGATGAGGATCATAATTTAAGTAGTAACTATTATTGCAAATATGCTTTGCTTGGAATGTCGCAAAAGAATAGATAGAAAAGCAAAAAGTCGACTGTGATACTAACTCCCAGTTATCGATCTCTCCATGTTTTACTATTTTGACATTACCTGCAATATACTTTTCATAGTTCTTAGCTTTGTCAAGAGGGTGAATTTTAATGTAAAGCACACTATCGAATGGCATTACAGACAAAATTTCTTCAATATAGAAGAAACATCCCCTATCTCCAGTATACCCAATCTCCTGCCCATAGTGAGTAAAAAAAGTGATAATACTAGGTGATTGCAGTGGCTTATATGTATAGTTGTCAAGGTTGTCCCAGTCAGGGAACCCACCTTCAACAAATTTTACATCAGCATTTTGTGGAAAAGATTTAAAAATCGTATAGCTGAGGCTATTAGGATAGAAATAATACTCGCAAAAAATAGTATTTTGCGTAAAAAAGCCTATGATTGGAAAATAGTCTACCTTGATTGTTTTAATTCCCATGTCTTTTGCTTTTTTCAATACTGCCAGATCTGTTGGATATCTATCATTTTGTGTAATGATTTTTTCAACACCATCAAGTTTTATTTTATTGTAAACGTGGGCCCCATACACCATAGATGGAAAAATTTTTATAATCAATGATTTGTCTAAATGTTGAGAACAAAGCATTGATATGGCAACACATACACAATCATACACATAGCAAATGTTTGTAACATTCTTGAGAGATAACTGTGTTTTTATAGCTACTGTTGCCACTGGAAGTTCCATTTTTTTTGGTATATAACTGTCGTTGGATGATTTTATATTAAATAAGATGCTTTTAGAGACATTAGTTAAATAAACATCGGTAAAAAAAGCCACAAGCATCCACTTTAAAGCTTTCAAAACTAATATAAATAACTCTTTGGCAGAAGTGGGCTTTTGGTTCAGTTCCACACTGGCGGCATAAAGATTTCTAATTGAATAAGCATAGAAATATTTATTTCCTTTGTAATTTGATTTTGCTAAAAACGAGTCAATGTCGTCCCAAGCTTTTAAAACATTATCAAAAGAGTGCATAAGTCTTCCCCTCACGACCAAAATTTTGTTTCCGCTGAACCCCAAACCACAAAATAATAGTTTGTAGAAGTCACCCCTATTTCATTACCTCCGCCGAGAGTGGAAATACAACAAAACTTTATATTTGACATTGGCCATATCATTTTTTCTTAGGTGGGGTAGCTTCTTTGTTTGAATGCGGTAAATCGATATCTTATTTAATTTTTGGTTTGGGATAATATTGCATTTTTAGCCCTTACACACATTACATAGAACTTAGTATCCAGAAGGCTTTCAAACAATGACAATATTTTTATTTTGCGTATTTCAGTTGCAATTTTTTTTTCGCCTTGTTGGCTAAAATCAAAATGAATGCTATTTAAAAATTTGGTTGACTCTATGCAAAAGTTGTTTATAAGTGCTCGTTTATTCAGTTTTATTTTTTCGATGCCATCCATTGGCCGCTTATTTAAATCTTTAACTATTTTGAAATATACAATAGTTGCCGCCATCAAAAAAGTTTTAAATTGTAATAAAACCAACTCTTCTTTGAGCTTATAATCACTGATAGTTTCATCTAAGATTACAGCTCTTTGTTCAAAAGTTTTTAATCTACATTCGTAGGAATAGGGGTGCTTATTATCTATAGACTTAATGAATGTAATGTTTCCTTCATCTACCGCTGTCAGAAGAATATCTGATGAAAGTAGAACCTTTCCTTTTATAGCCAGAATCAACATTGGATACTCAAAAGGGTAAAGTTCATCTTTCATGTGCCAGGTATCGTTATTTTTGAAATTATCATTAAATATGTCGGTATTATATATAACACCTCCGATATATGAATGATTAAAAGCAATTGCCCTAACGGCATCATTGCCCGTCAATAATTTGTCACTAAATTTATAGTAGTCAACTAGTTTACCATTCGTTTTTTTTAGCGTAGAACAATATATAATTGAAAGATCGCAGTTTTCCTTTATTTTGCTAATTAATTTGGGGATGGTATCTAGATTGACAATATCCTCATCACTTAAAAGACATGAATACTCTCCTGTTGCTTTGTCCATAATCGTTTTAATACTTTTAGAAATACCTTGACGCTCTTCAAACCTAAAATATTTTATCCTTTTATCATTTAAGCTTAAAAGAAGCTCTTCGGTCAAATCGCCTTCTGTATAATCATGGGAAATCACAACTTCAATTTCATGCAGTTTGTACTCCAAGATATTTCTTACACATTTATATACAACCTTGGCACGTTTATATGTTGGTATACAAAAACTAATTACGGGTCTATTATTCATATTCTAGCCTCGCTTAAGAGTATTTTCCTTTGTTCAACTCGTTTGCTACCATGCTTTTTACCATTTCATTAAAATCTATAGTTGGCTCCCATAATAAATTGGTCTTTGCTTTTTTTATATCTCCTTGTATCGCACCATTGTCATTATCCCTAATAAACTTTTTATTGACCTGGACTAACAGCCGTTCCGTTTTGTCATCAATACCAATCAATTCTCCATCTGATTGAATCCATCTGATTTTAACAAATATACTATCAAAAGCTATTTCGATTAAATCCCTTACAGAATGAAGTATACCTGTTGCTAAGATATAGTCATCAGGTTTCGGTTGTTGCAAAATCATATGCATGGCCTTGACAAAATCTATTGTGTGACCCCCGTCTCTACGTGCTTGAATATTTCCTGTTTCTAAAATGTAGTCTTCTCCGGGTGCAATTTTAGCGACTCCGGATGCGATTTTCTTTGTAATAAAAGTATCACTTCTTAGGTCTGATTCATGGTTGTACAAAATCCCCGAACAAGCAAATAGTCCATGGTATTCTCGATAGCTTTTTACCATCTGTTGTGCAAAAACTTTTGCAATCGCATAGGGGGTCTCCGGATTCAACGCAGTAGACTCATTCTGAGGAATATCGACCGGATTTCTCCCGAATATTTCACTTGAAGATGCTTGAAAAAAGCGTGTTTGTGGTGAGTAATTTCTTATTGCCTCCAACATATAAATTACAGCCACACCATTGATTTTTGCTGTTTCAGATTGTTTTTCAAAAGATATTGCTGAAATAGATTGAGCCGCTAAGTTATAAAACTCGTCTGCCTCGGATTGTTTTATAATACTCGCGATGCTTTTTTCGTCATCTAAATTACACTCACAGAATTCTATTTTCTGTTCAAAGTCTATAAATTTAGATTTTAAATCTTGTGTAATATTTCTAGTTAAACCTAAGATATAATACCCAGACTCTAAAAGCATTCTAGCTAAATAGTGTCCATCTTGTCCAGAAACTCCAGTTATTATCGCCTTTTTCATGATCACTCAACCCATATTATCTATTATCCGCTATGCAAATTTTTAAAACCAGTAATAAAATTAAATTTTTCTTTTGCAACGCATAACTCCTCTTCTAAAATAAGGAGGCTCCTCGTCACTACTAAATAAAGTGACTGGTATCATATAACCATTAGAGAAATTCGTAATAAAACCTAAATTTGTTAATAGTTCTTTAAATTCTTTTTCATCATCCCGCTTGTGATAAGTGCATAAAAAAATTTTTGGGTTTTCAGTATCTATTATTCGCTTTGCACCTTCTAATATCTTCTTTTCGGCGCCTTCAGTATCAATTTTTAAGCAGATACATTGCCTTTGGCTATTGTCCATAACATCAGCCAGTGTAGAATCTAATCGAGCTTGATTCTCTGAATCAACATTTGATGCAAACTTATTTATAATTACAATCTTGTCTTTATAAGGCTCAAATGTGGCTTTTAAAGATTCGAACCATTTTGGATCACACTCAAACAAATACAATTTACTTGCTTGCTCAACCACGCTCAATGCAATTATTCCTTCCGCTGCACCTACATCAATAAATATATCGCCTTTTTCCACTTTAGTACCCTTATCAAAGTAGCAATGTGCACTCGCAGGATCTTGTTCGATAAGTAACCCACTATAAGCTGATTTCACGTATCTATCAGTCATATCGTTAGGGTAATATAGTTTTTTCCCTTGATGCAGAACATACTTCAAAGATTTTTTGTTATCATAAAAAACATCAATATTTTTAGGGCTATACTTGTCAATAAATTGACCAGGGTATTGTTCAAAAGTTTTTCGTGATTTTAAAAATTCTAGTGCCGATGCTTCTTCGGTGTTGAGATCTTTATTACCATAATAATTCAATATCTTATT
>JAVBJQ010000068.1:0-47369 GCA_031546905.1 Eubacteriales bacterium
ATGAAGAAGAATTTAAAAGAAAGCTTGTGCGTCTGCATTTGGAAGAAGGTAGAACGTTGAAGAGCCTTGCCGAAGAATATGGCGCATCAAAAGCTAGCATAACAATCTGGATAAGAGCTTACCGTGAAGAATGCCAAATAAACCAAGAGAGCAAAAAAGATTATGACTACATGTTAGAGAATCGCAAGTTGCGTCAAAAGCTAGCAGAACTAGAAAAGGAAAACCTATTCTTAAAAAAAGCGGCGGCATTCTTTGCGAAAGAAATCAATTAATGGTTTATCGGTTTATTCAAGACAACCACAAAATTTTCGGATTAAGGTGGCTTTTAAAGAAGTTTGAATTATCTCCAAATGCATACTATAACTTTCTAAAACAAAGAAAGTGTAATTATGATGCGAAAAAACAGACCATTCAACAGGAAATTCAGAATATATACCATGGCACATCTGGAATTTTGGGACATCGGAATGTAAAAATCTTTCTAAAGCGTAAAGGCATAAACCTAAGCAAAACAACCGTTCATCGTTATATGAACAAGGATTTAGGACTTCGTTCAATTGTTAGAAGAAAGAAGCCTTCTTATAAAAAAGGTACCCAGCATAAGGTGTTTTCTAATCTTATTAATCAAGATTTTACTGCCCCCAAGACCAATAAAGTATGGTGCACTGACTTTACATATCTATTTTTAACAGATGGTAGCAAACGTTACAACTGTACTATTATGGACTTGTATGACCGTTATATTGTTGCCAGTTTAAACGGAAAGGAGATATCTAGTGAGCTTGCAGTGAAGACGCTCAAAAAAGCACTTGAATCGCAGCCAAAATTGAAAGATTCGCTGATTCTCCATAGCGACCAAGGTTCTCAATATACATCGAAAGAATTTACAGATTATTGTGTTTCGGTAAATATCCAGCAGAGTATGAGTAAAGCAGGCTGTCCCTATGATAATGCACCTATGGAACGCTTTTACAACACTTTGAAAAATGAACTTATTTATCAGCATCACTTTCATTCAGACAATGAGCTGGATGAAGTTATCAATACATTTATTTTCGTTTGGTACAACCATGTCAGACCACACTCTTTTAACTCTGGCCGGACACCTTTCAATGCTCGTTATCAAAAATAATTTTAGGTCGTTGTGTTACAAAAATGCTTGACCACTACAATAATGAGTATACTAATCTCTATTACAGAGGCAGCACAACTCACAGGTATTTCTGTTAGTTCGTTGCGTCGAGGTGTGCATAGTGGACGTTTTCCAGTAACACGGGCCAATTTGAAAACTGGTAAGCTTCTCTTCAATGTTGAGCTACTTCAAGAAGTTTTACGCCAAGAAGCCTATAGTAACTTGCGTAGGGAGGTAGAACAACCACACTAACAACTATATAAAATTGAGAGACCTTGCTACGATGGTAAATGGCACAACTAAGAACTTCGAGATTACTTGGGATGCTATAAACAATGCAATTAACTTACTAAGTAATAAGCCCTACACCCCTACAGGTGGCGAAATGGCAAAGGATGACGTTAAGACAAAGAACGCAACGATTACAACCTCTAAAATTCTCGTTGACGGTAAAGAAGCTAACCTTCAAGCTTATAACATAAACGGCAGCAATTACTTTCAATTACGTGCTGTAATGCAAGCGTTTGATATTTATGTTGGTTGGGACGGTGCTACAAGTACAGCAACACTTGACACAAACCAAGGATATGTAGTGCAATAAAAATACACTTGACAAGAGCCGGCAGATAGGAAAAATCATTGCTGGCTCTTTATCTGCACTAACAGCAGTTGGTTGTTAAATTTATACAAGGAGGTTATACAAAATGAAAAAAGTTTTATTAGCACTACTGCTTAGTATTTCAGTTTTTGTAAGTCCGATTTCTGTTTTTGCATATGATAAAATGCTGATGACTACATGAGTAATGCAGCGTTCTTGGCTGATACCAAAACAGACATCTACGCATTGTCAGCTTTTACAAATAAGCGTTTGTATTCAGAGGCAGCTCCGGGTTCAAGTTTTGCTGAAATTTATAAGTTGGCTCAGAAAATTACAGAGGGTATTACTAACGATTATGACAAAGTTCGTGCTATACATGATTGGGTGTCCGAAAATTATTGGTATTGGTACGGTAGCTATGAAGGTAATCTCCCACCTGTCACTAAGTACAAAGATATGGACTTAGGCAGTATGGGTTCACGTATTGGTTTGTGTGAAGGTTATGCAGCATTAACTCTTAGTCTTTTACACGCTTCTGGTATTCCAGCAAGGTTTATTGATGGTAGTGCAAATGGACCTCATTCTTGGAATGAGGTATACGCAGACAATAGGTGGTTTTTCATTGATACTACGTGGGATAGCTTCAACCGTTATGAAAATGGCGTTTATAGTGCGCCAGCGCCTTGCCGTCATGACTATTTTGACACTCTAATGCCAGACCATCTTGTAGGTTCAGTAGGTGCTTGTAAAGCTAACAACGCAGATGTGTGGGATGGCACATTATATTTTGTGGATAGTTATGGTGATGTAATAAAGACGGTACTAAAGATTACGATGGGTTTATTAACATCAACTTACGGGTTTAGAGCAGACCAGTTATTTAGTGACAATAAACGTACTAAGCTGTGGGATATGAAGAAAGATGTTGTTGATGGTGAAAACCGTATGATTTTTACTAATATTCCGGGAGTCCCAAAGCATTATGTTTCCTTAGTTACAGGCAATCCTGCTGATGGCCCCCAAGGTATTCAAGTAAAAAGTGGTTCCAAAATAACTAAACCAAACACACCAGTAAAATCCGGCTACACATTTGTGGGTTGGTGCATAAACACAAATCCAGATAATCTTGGTTTGGACGAAAAAACGTGGGTGCTATGGGACTTCGACAAAGACACAGTAAAAAATGATATGACGTTATATGCGAAGTGGACAAAAGGAACAACTGGTGTCGTTAATCCAGCCACTAAATTTACAGTAACCTATAACTCTAACGGTGGTACAGCAGTAAAGAGCATTACTGCAAATAAATCAGCTAAGATAACAGCCCCGAAAGCACCAACTAAGTCAGGCTATACTTTCGTGGGCTGGTACAAAGATGCTAAGTTTACAAAGGTATGGAACTTTTCAACAGACACGGTAAACGGCAATACAACGCTGTATGCAAATTGGAAAAAGAAATAGGCACAAAAGGGGGCTGTATCAAAACGATTTTGTAAATCGAGCTGATACAGCTTCTTTTTTTCAGCAAAAAAGGCATTGTAAGTCGAAAAAAGTGTGATTTCAAGAACGCAAAAAAGACTTCCGCAAGAAGCCTAAAAAATATTGTCGTGTAAAATTATTATGCAGCTGGTTTCTCGAATAGATACTTCCCAAGACGTTCATCTTGGATTTTATGGTGCAGTTTATTTACATTAAAACCGAAAGCCATTAACAGCATTTCTGTGAAAACTTTCTTTTTGCCTCGTAGTAAGAACTGACGGAAGCCATAGTCTTGTTTTATAACGCCAAATGCCCCCTCAACTTGTATTGAGCGATTTGTTCGCAGTAATATCCCTTTTTCCGAGACTATATTTTTTAACGATTTTTCTCGTTGTGTTATGAATTTTTTCGATACTTGTATTTTTCGGTTGCCCTTTGCCTTTGTGCATACATCTTTGTATTTGCAGCCCTCACAATTCTCACACTCATAAACTGTGACCTCCGACGTATACCCAGATTTTGATTTACGCTTTTTTGTGTGGGTTGCTTTCAGTTTCTTCCCATTTTCACAAGTATACTCATCCTTTTCTATATCGTAGGACATATTTTCACGCTTGTTCATATCATTCTTGAATTTTCTAGTTTTTGAACGCTCATAGTTTTGTGGCTTTATGTAACAGTCCTGTTTTTTCTCCTCGAAATAACTGTAGTTTTCTTCGCTTTCATAGCCCGCATCCGCTGTGACATCCTTGTATTGCTTGCCTGTGTTGTTTTCCATTTGCATAAGCAAAGGAATTAATGTAAGCTGATCAGAGCGCTCACTTGATATGTCTAAACCCACTATATACTCTGCTTCCACTGCTATTTGCACGTTGTAGCCTGGTTTTAGCTGCGCATTTCGCATATGGTCTTCTTTCATATGCATAAATGTTGCGTCTGTGTCAGTCTTTGAAAAGCTATTGCGTCCGTCGAAGATTTCCTGATAACCTCTATACTTTTCTTGCTTTATTATGTATTCGGTTAATAATTCCATATGCTTTTGTAACTCCGTCTTACGGCAGCCTCGCCCATGTACAAAGTTGATGTTTTCGTCCCATTTTCGCTTTGTTAATTTGTCCTGTATTTCACTTAAATCGGTTTCCTCTGTGAACCCATATCCATACGCCGTGTTCAATTCAGATATCATCGCTTTCACTTTTTCAGTTAGCTTTGCTTGATATCTGTCTGTAGATTTCTTCCATACGAAGCTGTACTTATTTGCATTTGCTTCCATTTTTGTACCGTCTACAAATAGGTGCTCAAACTTTATCTCTTTTGCTTCGCTCAATTTCCCCACCAGTTGGTAAAACAAATTTTCCATTGCTCTTGGCAACCGTTGGCTCCGAAACCGTGCAATCTCATTGTGGTTTGGTGCGGATTCTCCATTTAACAACCACATGTAATTTACGTCTCGTCTACAAGCTTTTTCTAAATCTCGGCTTGAATATCTCCCGTCCATGTTACCATATACAAGCATCTTGAATAACGTCTTCGGATCAGTCTTTGGATTTCTACCTTCTTTTGAGTAGGCTCTGTACAACTCTGTGTAATCCATTCCCTCCAATACTTCGTTCAAAAGCCTCACCGAATCGTCTGCTTGTATCATTATCTCCATTTCCGATGTTATTCGTAGTTGATATACATTCGGATATTTGCTATAATCTTTTTGTATATTTAGGTTATTTGTCATTTCTTAATTATACCAAAAAAGTCCTCCCAGTCAAACTGGTCGGACTTTTTTCGTCGTTCTTTTTATCAGGAGTTTTGATACAGCCCCTTTTTGTGTGCTTAGAGATTTAAAAACAAAGTTCAATTAGAAACCAGCGTTAGGCCCTTCTGCATTTAAGTATAAATAAACTAAATAAAGAAGGTGATTAAAATGTTACAACAAAGCACCTGTCCAACCTGTGGTAATCGCAATTATGTAGCCACAGGCAGACACATAAAACTAACTGACGAGCAGATAGCCAACATTATCAGGCACGATTTATCAAACGCACCTAAACCCAGTATTAAAGATTTCTGCGTCACAACTGGTATTAGCACCTACACCTACCGCATTGTGGCGTACCAACGAGTAAAACAGCCAGCTGACATCCAGCGTATAAGTAGAATTAGCTGAGGTTGTGTCAGACTATAAAGATGATAAAATTACATTATGGAGGCAAAAACAATGAATACATATCAAAAAGGCACTTGGCGGCGAGACGCTGACGGCACATTTAAAGTCTTTATTCGTGGTTGCGAGCAGTTGCTCGGTACAAAAGTTGAGGTGCAACAGCAGTACGGTGACCCCAAATATATTGAAATCATAATGGATAGTCAACACTTTATTAGACAACTTTTTTAAGGGCATTATATTTAAATTCGTAAGGTGTTAAATAACCAAATGAAGAATGGATTCTGAAATTATTAAACCAATGAACATAATCATCAAACATAAATTGAAGTTCTTGTAGAGAATTAAAAGAATTGCAATAAACAAATTCAGTTTTAATAATCTTGTAAGTCGCTTCAGCAACAGCATTATCGTAAGGACAGCCCTTCATGCTCAAGGAACGCTTGATATGAAAGGTTTCTAAGGTTCTGTCGATTAGCTAGTTCTTAAATTCATTTCCACGGTCAGTATGAAAAAATTGGATATCTTCTAGATTAAAACTAACTGATGAAAAAGCGCTTGCAACTAATGAAGCATCCTTGTTTCTACCAGTACTATGTCCTATAATTTCACGATTGAAAAGATTAACAAGAACACATATGTAATGCCAGTTTTTACCGACACGAACATAGGTTAAATCACTAACAACGACTTTTCGTTTAGGCTGTTCACTAAACTTTCTATCGACGAGATTTTCAATTTTTGATTCATTACACTTATCTACGTGAGGTTTGAACTGTGCCACGGTATAGTTTGAGACCAAGCCATTCATTTTCATAATACGACCGATTCGTCTGCGAGATACCGTTTTACCCTTTTTAGCCAGTTCTATTTTGATTTTACGAGTACCATAATTATTTCTGCTACTTTTAAAGATATCAATAATCATTACTTCGATTTCTGTATCATTTATTTTTTGCTTAGATTCATAGTAATAAGTGCTTCTTGGAACCTTTAGGACGATGCATAGCTCTGATACTGAATATTTGTGACGATTATTTTTTATTACATTTATTTTCGTCCGAATATCAGAGCAGCCTGCTTTAAAACATCGTTTTCCATAAGCAAGCGTTTGCTATCTTTTCGAAGCTGGATTAATTCATTTTCTTCTGATGTTCGGTTATCTTTTTCGTGAAATGAACCGGTTGATTGAAATCGTTTAATCCACTTTTCAAAGGCTGACGCTGTTAAGTCGTACTCCCTAATGATGTCGCATTTTCTCTTGCCATTCAGATAAAGTTGTACCATTTGTTGTTTAAATTCATCTGTATAAGTTGTTCTTGCTCTTTTTTTTGTTATCGGTCATGGTTTCTCCCTGTTTTTTATTTTATTTTACATGACCTTAATTTTATTGTCCAGTTTACTATAACCGATCCAAGACCAAACAAGTGCAGTTCTATTAGCAAGTAGACAAGTAACATCCACATACACTTTAGTAAGGTGGGTGGTAGCGTGAAAAGAGCGGCAGAGTTAGTTATTGTGAATAAATTCAAGGCTACTACAGAAGAAGAAAAGATTACTGCTGTTAAAAGAGTATTAGTTGACTTGGTGGTGAGAGAATGGCAGAAGAAAAATTAGTTAGATATTGTTTATTCTCTATCGGTTGCGCTATACTTGTTTGTAGCAATGGGTTAGACCTTGAGTTTGGAGGTTTGACTTATGGAAAATAAAAATAAAGATGTGGTAGCCATATATTGTCGGTTATCTAAAGAGGATGCAGATAAAATCAACAAGGGAGACGATAGTGAAAGTATACAGAATCAGAAAATGTTGTTAATGGACTATGCTATACAAGAGACTTGGAGTATTTATGAAGTATACTCTGACGATGACCGTAAAGGGTTCGATAGGGATAGACCTGCCTTTAACAAACTCTTAACTGATGCTGATAAAGGTCATTTTAATATAGTTCTATGCAAACATCAATCCAGATTTACGAGGGATATGGAAATTGTTGAGCGTTACATACATAGTGAGTTTGCAAACAAAGGTATAAGGTTTGTTAGTATTATAGACCATGTGGACACAGCTATTAAGGGGACTAAAAAGGCAAGGCAAGTAAACAGTCTGGTTAATGAATGGTATAGCGAAGACCTTTCGGAAAACATACGGGCTGTATTCAAAAAGAAGATGGAAGACGGTCAATCCTTGTGTTCTTTTACCCCGTATGGCTACTTAAAAGACCCCAAAGACGGGCATTATTGGATTGTTGACGAGGCCGCCTCAGCTGTTGTGAAAGAAATTTACACACGATACATTGCAGGGGAAGGAGCTGATATTATAGCAAAGTCTTTATCTGCACGTTGTGTTCCAACTCCATCACAACATAAGATAAATTTAGGGTTAAACTTCCGTAATCCCAATATGGATATGTTCAGTACGTCTTTTGGAGCGTGGGCGAGAAATACCGTGAGTGCAATTTTAAAAAATGAATCCTACATAGGCACACTTATACAGGGACGATTTCAAAAAGTGAGCTATAAAAGCAAGAAAGTTGTGGAACTGCCAAGGGATATGTGGATAATCACTAAACATCATCACGAACCTCTTGTAGATGTCAAAACATTCACTACTGTAAATAACCTTGTTACAAGACGCAGAAACTCAAGAAACATCAAGACAGGTGTTGAACCAACACCGCCGAATATGTTAGCTGGTAAATTGTTATGTGGTGACTGTGGTGGTACACTACATAGGAGCGGAACAACGAGGGACAGAAAAACTCATTATGTGCGTTGTCAACTTGCTTCTAAGACCAAAAATAGGGAATGTACCCCGCACGTGGTATCTCAGGAGAAGATAGAAGATATTTTATTGGCAAACATACAAGAGTTGATAAGTGGTGCTATAACAGCAAATGGTGACAGTTCTATTGTTTCAGAAATCTTGGATAGAGTTACAGCTACAAAAGACCAGAAGAAAAGCAAGCAAAAGCTACTATCTACTGTTGAGTTGGACTTAAAGAAAGTAGAACGTAATTTAGCTTCATTGTATGCTGACAAATATAGTGGAAGCGTAACTGCAGAGGAATACCCAAGGCTGAAAGCTGTGTTTGAAGAAGATAGGATTGTCTTGCTTAAAAGAAAAGCAGCATATGAAAAAGAACTTGAGGAGTATGAGAAAAAAATAGCTTCCCATGAAAATGTAATGGCTATGCTAAGTAAATACAAAAAGATTGAAACTTTGAATCACGAAATAATTAACGATTTCATTGACAGCGTTGTTGTGTATGAGAAAGACGCAGAAACAAATAAAATGAATATTGAAATTAACTGGCTGTTTTAGTACGGTGTGCATTAACACAAAAACCAAAGAAAAGGCTTAAATTCAGGCTTTTTTCTTTGGCTAAAAAGTGTTAAGAACCTGCACGCCCTACATGAGTGCCGTGACCATTGTCGTCATAAGGGCTACTTTTTTCATTTACAAAATCAACAAATGCTTTTATTCTATTGCGGGGCTTTGTAAAATCCCCCATTGGTGCAATGCCCGTATCAAGAATGGCAATGGTAATACCATTCCCTTTTAATCCTTTAGACTCTGCTACATCTGCTTTTACAACTCGCCTGGCAATGTTCATTTGAGCTGTAATTTTTGTATTTTGGTGTACTGCTTTTACACCTTCAATTCCTTTTAGCTTTTGCACATGCTTTTCTGGAATCTCCACTACATATGATTGTATCATGGGAAGTGAATACTTTACTTTGCCAAGTTCCAAAATCTTTTTTTCGTTTTCAGGTTCAACGTTACATTCTATGATGAGCTGAATTACTTTTTCTTCGCCTTGATTTAGGTTTTGCAAACTAACACCCCTCTTTGCTATAACTATTAAGGATAGCGCTTCTATTGCTACTATATGTGTCGATGTTTGTCTATGTTATCGTATATTTTTATCTTATTAGCTTGTTTAATTTTATATTTTGTCATTTTTTTATTGCTACGTTCATAGTATATAACTATATATCTAATACCAATCTGATTTTATGATTGGTCTTTAAGGAGGATTATGTTTATGAACAGTTCTGGAGGACTTGGGCTTGGTGGCAATAACTTCATTTGGATTCTTCTGCTTCTCATGTTAATGCAAGGTGGCGGTGGCAACGATGGCTACGGTATGCCTGGTGGTGGTGGCGGATTTGGTATGCCTGGCTGTAACAATGGCTGCGGTGGCACTGGCATCGGTAGTATCCTTGGTGGCCTTTTTGAGAACCCAATGATATTAATTCTTTTGGCTATGATGTTGTTTGGTATGGGTGGAAATTCTTCTTGTGGCGGACGCCCTTATGGTATGTGTGAAACAAACTAATGATGGACTGATTCACTATGTAACTACAAAAAAGCTGGTTTTTTGTTAGGGTCACCCCTTTCAAAAAACCAGCCTTTTATTTTATAACAACTTATCTTACCACAATGTAATTTTTAATATCATCATACACACCCAAATTATTTTTGTCTTTAAAAAATTGTCTTACTTCTTCTACGTTACCAAAAGGTTGGTCTTGCCTGTATCTTACCAAATCACTAATAAGGGATGTGGTGAGTCTAGAACCAAGGGATTCCAACTCTGTTGTAGAAGCCGTATTGACATTTGTGTATAAAGCAATATTTTGGTTATACGAAGCAATATTCAGCGGAATATCTTTACTTGAATTTATGAGGGTAATTCTATTTCTTACAATGCTTTCTGCATCAGAAGAAGAAACGCCCACATTAATCAATTGTTGTTTTGTGGCACGAGATAAATTAACATACTTAGAAGTATAATTATCGGTATACACATATGGCTTTATATAATTATATTTTGAATCGCCCACAATATCTTTTAATTTAGAAATATCTCTAAAAGGTCTTGCTCTTTTGATTTCTTCTAAATAAGTGTAATTATCGCCCACAAGGCTTTTAATCTCGCTATCAGTAGCAGTGTTGATGTCTGTCATTACCTTAAAATTGTCTTCCAAATAATTAAGGTCCGTTTTGCTAAAAGAACTTCCAGAAATGTACATTAACTCCATAATGGTTTTGTATCCATAACCTTTGTCACGATAATTCACAATTTTGCTTGCATCGTTAGAGGAAACACCAGAAATACTAGTTAACTGACTTTCTGTGGCTGTATTAATATTCACCACAATGTCAGGAACTGTTTTTGTAATTTTCTTCACATTGTCTAGTGAAAGGAAGTCTTTTAACCTGTCATAAGTGGATGTGCTCACAAGGGTTTTAGAGGTAAACTCCCAAATAGAAGAAAATCTATATTTTTTTCTGTAATTAATGATGTCATCCACTGTACTACTGGAAAGACCTAATGATTTAAGCTCATTTTCATTTGCGTTATTAATATTGGTGGAAACCGTAACTTGATTTCGATACTGGTCATAAATTTCTTTTGTAAAACCCTCTACAAACTTTAATTCTTCCACCGTATTAATTGGGTTTTTATCACGATAAGCTATTAAGTTTCCCATAAAGGAAGTATTGTATTTTTTGTCAAAAAAGTTTCGCATGGTGGAGTAATCAGCCGTGTTCACATTAATTCCATTGCCTGTGTAATAGTAGGAGCTGTTATTTCCTACGTTCCAATAACCAATTTGGTCAGACTTTGCTATTTGTTCTGCATTAATTAGGTTATTATATGCCGATGCTTTTTTATCAGAAGCATCTACTTTGGCATATCCTTTTTCAAGCAAATAAGAATTTAGGAGTATTCCGTCCACATACATATAAACAGGAATAAACCGCTGCGCCCCCGTAGCCCTGTTAATAGACTTGTCTACTTCAATTTGCACATCTTTGCCTTGAACAAAGTTAGTTACAAACTCCAATGCTTCTTTTGAAGCAACTGCATCAACACCAATGAGCCTGACATATGCCAGCTTATCGGTTGAAACCAGCTTTACAATAAAAGCATTTCCGTCAATTGTTTCAACTACACTCGCCAAATCATCCGTTGTTTCCGTCGTAAACTCAGCATAGGCAGGAAACGAAAAAGTAGTAATTAGTAATAGCACTAACATGAAAGCTAATTTTTTTCGCATATCACACACCCTTTTTTACCTGTTTTATTTTTCAAAAATAACAGGTTTTTTAGAGGACTTACGATAAAGCACAAATTTTCTACCTATCACTTGCACTACATCAGAATGAGTCCGCTCATGTATTATATCGGCAGCTTCTCTGGCAGTCATAACACAATTTTCTTGTATGCCTATTTTTATCAACTCACGAGCTGTAAGTGCATCGTCAATTGACTGGGTAAGTTCTGGCGTAATGCCACCTTTTCCCACAAACAATATTGCTTCAAGCTTGTTCGCCATTCCGCGAAGTTCTGCTCTTTGTTTTGTAGTAATCATATTACACCTCTTTACTATTTATAAAACTCAAATTCCAAGTCATAAATTCGAACGGTTTGACCGTCCTCAATTCCAGCCTTTTCAAGTTCCGCAATGATTCCTGTTTCTCTAAGGTATTTTTGGAAGAAAGCAAATCCCTTTTCCGTATCCATATTGGTGTACCCAACCATTTTTTCCACACCAATACCAGTAACCAGATAATAAGTTGGGGAAAGTTTTTCAACCACGTATGGTTCGCTATCAATGGTAGGTTCCACAAATTCCTCGTAATCTTCTTCAAAAACAATATCTTCAGGATAGTTTTGAAGAATTTTTATTACGCCATCAATCAACTCATCAAGCCCTTGATTGGTTGCCGCTGAAACTGGATATATTTCAAAACCTTTTGGCTCATAAAATTCTTTTAAGCGTTTTACATTTTCTTCTGCTTCTGGAATGTCAATTTTGTTGGCAGCAATAATCTGTGGTCTACTCATCAACGCTTCATTGTAAGCTTTTAGTTCTCCATTTATTTTTTCGATGTCAACGATTGGATCTTTTCCTTCCACCGCTGCTGCATCTACTACATGAACAAGCACTTTCGTTCTTTCAATGTGTCTTAAAAATTCATGACCTAAACCCAGTCCCTCACTTGCACCTTCAATTAGCCCAGGAATATCTGCCATAACAAAATCAGTTCCCCATTTTGTTCGCACTACCCCCAGATTTGGCGCAAGGGTTGTAAAATGATAATTTGCAATTTTAGGGTTTGCATTGGTAACCATAGAAAGAAGGGTTGACTTCCCAACGTTAGGGAAACCAATAATTCCAACGTCTGCAATTAATTTAAGCTCCAAAATAATATCGTATTCTTTGGCAACTTGACCCTGTTGTGCATAACGAGGGGCTTGTCTTGTGGATGTTGCGAAATGTTGATTGCCTCTTCCGCCTCTTCCACCTCTGATTAATATTTTTTGGTCGCCTTCTTTTACTAAGTCAGCCATGATTTTATTGGAGTTTTTTTCTTTTATAATGGTTCCTACTGGAACTTTTATAATGATATCTTTTCCATCTTTTCCCGAACAGTTGTTTTTGGAACCGTCTTCGCCATGCTCTGCTTTGAATATTCTTTTATAACGAAAGTCTAGAAGTGTATTGTAACTTTTGTCTGCGACAAAAATAATATCGCCACCACGTCCGCCATCTCCACCGTCTGGACCTCCATTAACAACATATTTTGCTCTATAAAAAGAAACAGCACCATTACCGCCGTTTCCACCTTTTACATGTATCGTTGCTCTATCTACAAACATATTTTCACCTGCTGTTTTCTATGAAAATGCTCACTTAGGCGCTGTCCATACATTAGCGCTTAGTCACAAGTGAGAACTTTTTCATACTAATAAAGGGTTTCAAATGTCAACCATTTGAAACCCTCAATGAACGTTTTATTATTCTGCAATTTCCAAAGGATAAACAGAAACTTGTTTTTTATCTCTGCCTTTTCTTTCATATTTTACACGGCCGTCAACTAAAGCAAATAAAGTATCATTACCACCTTTGCCTACATTGTTACCTGGGTGAATTTTTGTTCCCCTTTGTGTAAAAATGATGTTACCAGCTCTCACTACTTGACCGTCAGCACGTTTAGCGCCTAGTCTTTTAGCCTCAGAATCACGACCATTTCTAGTTGAGCCAACACCCTTTTTGTGAGCGAAAAATTGAAGGTTTAATTTTAACATTTTATTGCACCTCCTCATCGAATATTGAAATATATTTACCATAATCCGGAATCAAACTATTTAGCCCAAGAACTAAACTATTAAAAAGCAATGTTGCATCGCTATTTTTTTCACCGTTTTTAAGTTCAGGAAGAATACATTTTATGTAGCCACCGTCATCATTAAGAGAACAGTCCATTTGTGCTTGGGTAAATGCTTCAATTGAATTAATCGTATTAAAAACAAGAATGGTAACAGCGGAGCACACAATATCCTCACCCTGTTTCTTGTAACCGGCATGACCCGAAAGTTCAAAGCCGTAAACTTCATTGTTATTATTTCTCAAAAACCATACTTTAATCATGATTAAGCATTAATTTTTTCAATTTTAAGTTTAGTAAAAGGTTGTCTGTGACCTTTTTTCTTATGGAAGCCTTTTTTAGGTTTATATTTGTAAATAATAACCTTTTTGTTTTTGCCTTCTTCCACAACTGTAGCAGAAACGGAAACGTTTGCTAACATTGGTGTTCCAAAGTTTAAACTTTCGCCGTTTGATACAGCTAAAACAGATTCAAAAGTATAGCTTGCGCCAGCTTCTAATCCTAATTTTTCAACTGTGATAACGTCGCCTTCTTGAACTTTATATTGTTTTCCACCTGTTTCGATAATAGCGTACATAGAGTTGCACCTCCTCATCCTAATACTCGCCAAATACGGTACTTACTCACATAAGTTTCAACCTCTTCGTGCGGCAACAAGTTTTCTTCTCGAAAACTTCATTTATTTACACAATAAACATAGGTATAGTATCACACACACTATTTAATGTCAAGAAATTATAAAATCTTATTTAAAAAAGCGATGGTGCGTTCATTTTTAGGATGATCAATTACGTCGCTTGGTGCACCACTTTCTACCACAACACCTTTGTCCATAAACAAAACTTTATTTGCCGCTTCTCTTGCAAAACCAATTTCGTGGGTAACCACAATCATCGTTGTATTTTCTTTTGCCAATGTTTTGATTACGGTTAAAACTTCTTGGGTAAGTTCTGGGTCAAGCGCTGACGCTGGCTCATCAAAAAGCATAATATCGGGAGCAAGCATCAGTGCCCTTGCAATTGCCACCCGTTGTTTTTGACCACCCGAAAGTTTTTGTGGACTTTCGTTTAGTTTATCCCGTAAGCCTACTTTTTCAAGCATCTCCAAACATTTATCTTGCAACACTTTTTCCTTATACATTTTTTTCATTCGGGGGGCTAATTTTAAATTTTCCCCCACCGTCATATGTGGAAACAAATTAAAATGCTGAAACACCATTCCCATTTTGCTACAAATTTCCTTGGAACCTTTTTCAACATAGCGTCCGTCTTTGCACAAATAATTTCCTTCTATTATAATGTCGCCATCATCCGCTTTTTCTAACTCAATTAAACATCTCAACATAGTACTTTTTCCCGAGCCTGAAGGGCCAATTGCCGCATAGACATCGCCCTTTTTTACTTCAAAAGAAATTCCGCGGAGTACTTCTAATGTGCCAAAACTTTTTTTTAAATTTTTTACGGTTATCATTTCCCACACTCGTCTTCTTTCCTTTTTTAAAAACTAAATCGCTGTTCCAGCTTTCTAAAAATAACGGTTAATATGTAAGACATCACCAGATAAAACGCCGCTGCAACTACAAATGGCGTAACATTTGCCGTTTTGTTGACAATCGTTTTGGTCACGTGCAATAAATCTGGCTGTGCCAATACGGTAATGAGAGCCGTATCTTTTACTAAAATAATCGCTTCATTGCTGATGGATGGAAGGGTAACCCTGATCATCTGAGGAACAATTATATTGATGGTCGTTTGTAATTTCGTTAACCCCAACACTTTTGACGCTTCGTACTGTCCCTTATCAATGGAAATAATACCACCACGATAAATTTCAGCAAAATACGCCATATAATTCAAAACAAATGCAATTGCCGCTGCGGAAAATCTGTCAAATACAAGATATTGCCCAATATAAGGAATATAGGGAAGTCCGAAATAAATAAAGTACATTTGAAGCAACAACGGTGTGCCTCTCATAATCAAAATATAAAATCCGGTTATGTTTCGAACGACCTTGTTATTACTCATATAAAGCAACGTAATTACAAAACCCGCTGGCAAAGAAAAAATAAGTGTGATGGCAAAAAGTTTCATTGTAACGATGGTGCCTTGTAACATAGGTATTATCATATTTTCATCACCTATTATTTAATCATGATGTCGTCATTAAACCATTTTTTTGAAATCTCTGCTGATGTACCATCCGCATTCATTTCATCAAGGGCTTTTTGTAACTTTTCATTCAGTGCTGTGTCGTCTAATCTCATGGCAACGCCATATTCTTCTCCCCCAAAATTATCACCTAACATAACAAACTTGTTTGGGTTTTGTGTTAAATAATATTTTGCTACAATTTCATCTACTACAACTGCATCGGTTCTTCCGATACTAAGGTCTAAAAATGCACTAATGTTGTCGGGATATTCCACAATTTCTTTGATTGTTTTTACTGTCTCTGTATCTTTATCCACTGCATTGCGAGCAGAAGAACCTTTTTGTAAACCAATTTTCTTTCCTGCTAAGTCAGCTTTTGTTTTTATGTCTGAAGTTGGATTTACTAAAATAATTTGATTGTTCTTTATGTATGGTTTTGAAAATAGCATATTTTGCTTTCTTTCATCGGTTATAGTTACACCATTCCACAGTAAATCTACTTTTTTTGATTTTAGCTCAAGCTCTTTGCTGTCCCAATCAATTGGTTGAAATTCAATTTCGACGCCCATTTTTTTCGCTGCCGCTTTTCCAAGGTCTATGTCAAAGCCAACTAGCTCATTTTTATCATCACGAAAACCCATTGGCGGAAAGTTTTCATCTAAACCTACGATGATTTTAGAAGTTTCTGTTGTGTTAGATACCGTTCCTGTTTCGGTAGGTTGTGGTGTCGTTTCTTTTGTTGCACAGGCACTTAAAGAAAATATCATAACCGCTGAAGCTATTAAACAAACTAATTTTTTCATATTCAAATCCCCTTATTCTTATTTTTTATATAGTTATAAAGGATAATAATTATTATCCTTTATAACTATAATTCAGTATAACTTTAATACGTTAAATTGTCAACATTTCTCACTGGCAACAAAAAAGCGGTCCAACTTTTTGATTAAAAGTTAAACCGTTTTTTTATATAATTTTTTATTTCGGTAATTTTATTTTTTTGCCAAAGAAAATTGTATCTGGGTTGGTAATGGCATTTTCCTCCATTATTTTTTCAACCATATTGTATGTACCATAAAATTTATAACTAATATACCCTAACGTATCTCCTGATTGCACAAAATAATAATCTGGAGTCCCATTTTGCGCTACTACCTCCCCTTTAGGCGCTTGGGTCTGAGCTGGAACTTGGGCTGGGGCTTGTGCTTGGGTTACTGTTTTCTTTGGTGTTTGCACTGGTGCTGGTACTACTACTTCTTGCTTTGGTTGCTCTATTGGCTTCACTTGTTCTTGTGCCTTTGGTGTTTCCGTTACTTTTGGTGTTTCTGTTACTTTTGGTTCTTCTTTCACTACATTTTCTGCAATTGGTGTACTTGACTTAGGCGTTGTATCCAACTGCTCTGTTTGAGAAGCAAAAACTGGCGTTGCATTGTCATCTTTTATTTGGGCAACCAGCGTTTTATAAGATGAATTGATTGTTTTTAGATCCGTCTCCAACTTGCTTATTCTGTCTCCGTTTTGAATAAGCCCCATCCCCATTATGACGCAAATTAAAAATAATATTCCACTTAATGTCACCAACATATTTGCATATCGATTTTGCGTTACTTCTTGTTGCTTCTTTACTCGCTCACGCTCCCCTTTTCTAAAATAAACTGCTGGGTCTGGTCTTTCTTCCTCTTCTCCTTCTTCCTCCTCCTCATCTAATGATTTTAGTTTTACCAAACGATTCTCAAGCATATATTCGTGCATGCCATCGTTTCTTTCATAATAAATAAAATATCCGCTGATTTCTGTAAAGTCGTCAATCTCTTCGTTCCATTTATAAAATCCATTTACTTTTTCCATTGGATCCATTACAAAAAATACTTGATACGGTTTTTTAAATTTTTCCTTATGTACGGCCGAATATTTGGGATTTAAAAACACACCGTAACCAGGTTGTGTATTGAGCCACCCTACAACTTCAAGCCCCTCAAAATATTTTTCCATTTGTAGATCGATGTAATCCCATGTTTTTTCTGTAAAAACAACGGAGCCTCCTTCATTCTTACTATACTTCCCTTGTATTGCACCGCTGATGAGTAATATTTTCTGTTTGTCTTTTGATACTTCTAAATATTTTCCTACCAAGACGCCGATCTTTTCCGAATGACCACCAGTATTCGCATACTGATACAAATAAGAATATACATAATCTTCTACATAAACTTTTAAACCGTCACTAATGGTTCCTATTTGCTTAATGTTTGTCGGAAATGCAAATTCGTCTATTTTATCCTCATCTAGGAAAATGTGCATATTTATTCCTCCCCTTGCATATACTAAATATTTTGTACTAAAAAGATACCATATCCAATTTGCGTTTTTTGGAATATTATAAGGACAAGGACTGTTTTTTTAGGTTTATATTTTTTGAATTTTCGACATTGTCATGAAACTTCCTTTTTTACCAATAATGTATAGTAATTTAATTTTTTTCTTCGGAAATAATAACATTATGATAAAAGGAGGTGACTTCAAATAGATTCTGCGAAAAAAAGGGAAGAACTTACGTACATTAACATTCATGCCAAAGATGCACATATAGATTTTAAAAACTCACTACATTCCTGCTTAAATTGGAAAAAGGGATGTTTTGACAACATTATTATTTTATGTATTGGAACAGACCGAGCAACGGGAGACAGTTTAGGGCCTTTGATTGGCTACAAATTAAAACATATAGCTTTTCAAAACCTTGTTGTTTATGGTGACTTAGACAAGCCAATACACGCAAAAAATTTAGTAGAAACCATTGACATGATTTATGAACAAAATAAAAATCCGCTGATTATTGCCATTGATGCTTGCCTCGGCAAAACAGAACATATCGGTTATTTAACCGTTGGACTTGGCTCTGTAAAACCAGGAGCAGGCGTGAAAAAAAATTTACCACCTGTTGGGGATATTTTTATAACGGGAATTGTAAATTTCAGTGGGATGATGGACATGGTCATTTTGCAAAACACACGATTAAATCTGGTAATGAAAATGGCAGAAATTATATCTGACGGTATTTATCATACTTTTAAAGAGGTTAGTATTCCTTAAGGATGGGAATGGGTGGAAAGATTTTGAGGAAGAATATCCCACAATATCTTTCCACCCTACTAAGTGACCTTACCCAAACGGCGTAATGTGAAACTTCTTCAGTGAATTAACCTGACATGGTTGTATCACCATGTTTTATTTCATCTTATTTATTAATTTTTTTAGTTTTTATTGTTTATCATACCATATACATATATAATGATATTAATTCGTGTTGAATCTTTTGAATTTTCAAACACGCTTATACACTGATTAAGGTAATATCTGATTATTATTCTTAACAGCACTCGTATGAAGTATGATTTTTATTTTAGGAGGACTTTTATATGTTATTAAATTTAGGCAATATTAAGATTCATATTGAAAAAGATTTTTCTACAGCTTGCGAATTGGGCGCTAATATTATAAAAGAAAAACTAAGCAAAAAACCTAACAGTGTCATTGGTTTTGCTACTGGTGGAACTCCTATCCCCATGTATAAACATTTAATTGAAATGTGCAACCATCAAGAAATTAATTTTTCTGAGATGGTTACGTTTAACTTGGATGAGTATTTTCCAATTAGCAAAGAAAACGACCAGAGCTACTATTATTTTATGAGAGAAAATTTATTCAACCATATTAATGTAAACTTTGACAATCTCCACATTCCCAACGGTCTTGCTTCTGATGTTGAAAAAGAGTGTGCTGATTACGAAAATCTCATTAAAACGCTGGGTCCTATTGATTTACAGATTCTTGGAATGGGTTTAAATGGCCATATTGGTTTTAATGAACCAGACAACAAATTCACACAAGGAACCAATTATGTAGCACTTCAAGAAAGTACCATCACTGCCAATGCAAGATTTTTTAATTCTATTGATGATGTTCCCAAAAAAGCACTTACCATGGGCATTAAAACTATTATGATGTCTACAGAAATTTTACTGCTTGTAAATGGTGAGAAAAAAGCTGACATTTTAGAGCAGGCTTTGTTTGGTGAAATTTCTCCCCATGTCCCTGCTTCTGCGCTTCAACTTCATCAAAATGTTACGATTTTGGCGGATGAGTCCGCTGTAGCAAATATTTTAAAAAGATTTTAACTATAAAAATAAGGGGGTTGCAAAATTTTTGATTTTGCGGCCGCCTTATTTTTATACTCATTTTACTTGGCTTGAATAAAACTTTGAAACCCATTTCCATTTGAAAACTCACCCATAAAAAGATATTGAGGAACTATTTTCCCGCTTTCATTATAATAAACAAGGCTACATTTTTTTAAATCTATTTTTGAAATAGCATTCTCTATTTTTAGGGTATCTAACTTTTCAAAAGCCTTTTCTTCTGAAAAAACATCTACGTCCCCTGTTTTCACATAACTATAATGATAGTAGTCCATAGAAGTTACTGTTCCAAATAAATCTACACAAACCACGTTGGGAAAAGCATAGTTTGCCCGCCCATCTAGTGTGTTAATAAAAGAAATTATATAATTTTTTGTTTCAAAATCAAATTGGACGGAACAAAACTCATAGTGTAGGTTTAAAGATTTATCTTTTATAAAATCCATGGCTATTTTTTTTGCTTCATCATCTGAAATGGTTAATCTAAAATCCTGCTCTGATTTTTTATTGTTGCGATATTGAATTACTTCTCCATTTTTTAATATACACAATGAGCTGTTTGCATTTGCATAAAAGTACATATCTTGATTTTCAGAAATGGAATCTTTTCTTGCAAACAGCCCTCCGTAGAATTTTGCCGTTTCAATATCCATAGGATCCATTTTAGGCTCATACACACTTACTTTTCCAACTGGCTTTTTGCTTAACATTATGTTTACGTCAAAATTATCTTGTTTTACAGAACCCATTGCCCCAAAATTGGTGATATGATTCGTATTTCCATCTACAAAAACCCTATATAATGAAAAAGTAACAACTGCAAACAAAAATAATGACACAACCAGATTTCGCATAGAAACAACTCCTTACTAATGGCATAGAACATATTGAACGGTTGATATTTTTTTCTTTTCTTTCCATTAGTATTTGTAGTTTTTCAAATTTAATTCTATAAAAAAAGAACCTATTGGAATAGATTCTTTTCAATTTGTTTCTAAATTTTTTACGCATTTAAAAGTCTACTGCAACTCTTATTTTTCTATTGTTAGTATATCATTTTCATTTACATTCCGAAACAGCTACTTTTATAAATTCGACCAAAAGGAATTGCCCCAAGTTAACACTTGAAGGTAGTTCCTTTTTCACTACCCTAACATATCTTTTCTTGCCTTAGAACCTTCTTCTGTTTGAAACATACAGTACCATAACTGCAATGTTTTAAATAATTCTCCTCTTTCTGCTTGCAAACTGCTTATTTCAAGAGGTACGCCAACTTCATCATAACTATAATTATTTTCTGCTCCTTGGTCTGCTTCCAAAAATACAGCTCCATCTTCATAAAAACCTATTGAAAATACGCCGTTAATTCTTTCTGCAACTTCGATGCACAAAAGTTTAACCTCGTCAGAAACATTCGTAGGCAACTCCGAAAATTCAGGATTTAAAAAAAACTTCATGTTTAAACTGGATGCTGCCGCCAAAATTTTTTTATTCATATTATTCTCCTTACCTTTAAGAAAATAACCTAACAGAAACCTCCCCAGCATTTACTATTACATTTCCCTCGTTGCTAGAAACTACAAGCTCCCCGTTATTGGTAATGTCTATGGCTTTTCCAAAAAATGCTGTACTCCCCCTTGTCACTTTAATTTCTTTCAAGAGGGTATGGCAAAAGGATTTGTATTCTGTTAGAAATCTCTTAAACTCTTTTTCTTTAATATATTGTAAATAAATTGCTTCAAATTCCTGTAAAAAACTTCTTATTATTTCTTTTCTTTCAACATGTTGACCGCTTTGAATTTTCAAAGAAGTAGCAATGTCCGCTACTGTGGGAGGAAAACTTTCGTTATTTACATTTACACCAACGCCAATAACCACCCCACGAATTTGCGTTTCTTCCGCAACCAGTTCCAGTTCCGTTAATATGCCACAAACTTTTTTATTTTCAATTAAAATATCATTGGGCCACTTGATAAGTGCTTCTAATTTTGTTTGTTTTCTAATTGCCTTGCAAATGGCAATGGCCACCAGTAACGTAATTTGTGGCGCAAAAGCTACTTCCATAGCTGGTCTTACAATCAGAGACATATAAATCCCATCCGCACTGCCCGATTCCCATATGTTTCCTCTACGACCTTTACCAGCATTCTGGATTTCTGCACAGATCAATGTGCCGTCCTGTGCGCCTTCTTTTTCCATTTTTTTGGCTACATCGTTTGTTGAATCTACTTCGGAAAACAAAACAATATTTTTTCCCATCACTTTTGTAAGTAAGCCAGTTGAAATTTCTGCTGACTTTAAAACATCTTGCATCATATAGTGGCAACCATTACTGCTTTAATGGTGTGCATACGATTTTCAGCTTCATCAAACACAACAGATGCTTTGCTTTCAAACACTTCTTCTGTCACTTCATTTCCTTTTACAGCTGGCAAACAGTGCATGAAAATACAAGACGGATTATTTGTTTTTCTCATAACATAACTATTGATTTGATAATCGGAAAGCATTTCAATTCTTTCTTTTGCTTTATCTTCCTCACCCATGGAGCACCAAACATCCGTATACAAAACTTCTGCATTTAAAACGGCTTCATCAATATCATCGGTAATTTTAATATTACCACCGCTTTTTTTACAAAACTCCAAACATTCAGACACTAAACTTTCATCTGGAAAAAGTTCTTCTGGAGCGCAAATTACAAAATTCATTCCCATTTTAGAGGCACCAATCATCAAGGCATTTGCCATGTTATTTCTTCCATCGCCTATGTAAACAAATTTTACGTTTTCGATTCTGCCGATGTGTTCTTTAATGGTCAATAAATCGGCAAGGACTTGGGTTGGGTGGTCTACATCGGTAAGTCCATTCCAAACAGGAACACCGCTATATTGTGCAAGTTTTTCTACTACTTCTTGAGAAAAACCACGAAATTGTATGCCATCAAAAATTCTGCCAAGAACCCTTGCGGTATCTTCTACCGACTCTTTGTGTCCCAGTTGAATATCGTTTTTTCCTAAAAACTCTGGATGAGCCCCTTCGTCTACACAAGCTACTGTAAAAGCACAGCGTGTACGTGTGGATGGCTTCTCAAAAATTAAAGCGATATTTTTATTTTCCAATTTTTTGTCAAAAATACCAGCTTTCTTTTTTTCTTTTAGCCTTTCTGAAAGTTCGATTAAATATTTTATTTCTTCTGTTGAAAAATCTTTTAATGTCAATAAGCTTCTACCTTTTAAATTGATACTCATCGAAAAGACCCCTTTTATCATTTAATTTAATTTCAAATTGGCTTTGGCAACAAATTTTTCTGTTTCAATAATAAATCTTTCATGAATTCCGCTTCCCACTTCTTCTTTCTCATCCATGGCTTTTACCTGAAACACGAGCCTTTTTCGGTCAATCTCAATGAGTTCAGCAAAAAATTTTACTTTCATGGAAATTGGTGTAGCTCCTTTGTGGGTTATATCCACCTTTGTTCCTACGGTTGTAAAACCATCTAACAATCCTGATTGAACCGCTTTCATGGATGCTTTTTCCATAAGCCCAATCATTACTGGTGTAGCAAGCACCAAAACACTGCCACTTCCAAAATATTCTGCTGTGTCTTTATGTTCCACTGTCATTTCAAATTCAAAACTCATTCCTAGTTCTATCTTATGTTCCATGTTACAACCTCCCAGTAATAGCGTTTTCATACAAAAGTGTGCTTACTACGTAAAAAACGGTCAAAATCCACCGATTTTTTTCTTGGCACAAAGCCGATTATTATCCTTATCAGCTATATAAGTATAACATAAAATGTTTTTTCCTTGTTATATTTTTTTTATTCATATATAATAGTTTCATCCATATTTTCAAGCAGTCTCTATGGGGATTCAGGATCATAAAAAACAAAAGAGTATTTGGGGGTTTTTATACATGAACGGATTTTTTAGTTTTGATGGACCATTTTTTAAAATCGGAAATTTGCTGGCAGATTTATTAATTTTGAATCTGCTGTGGTTTACCTGTAGTATTCCTATCTTTACCATTGGGGCTTCTACCACTGCTTTGTATTATGTAGCTTCAAAACGGGTAATTGATAAAGAAGGCTACATATTGCGGGACTTTTTTAAATCTTTTAAAATGAATTTTTTTCAAGCAACAATTATATGGATTATTTTAGTTATCATGGGGGGCATTGCTTTTTTCGGGCTCAAAAATTTAAGTGTGTTCGGTCAATTTAAAATAGTCGCACTACCACTTTATATTTTTATAGTAATTGAACTGCTTGTTACTTGCTTATATGTCTTTCCCATGCTTTCAAAATTTCATATGAAAACAATAGAAATTATTAAATCTGCATTTATACTAGGAAACAAACATATTTTGTCTACCATTGGTATTATTTTTATGGGGCTTGTTGTTGCCTATCTTCTTTACAGATGGCCATTTTTAATATTCTTGGCAATGGGTTCCTTTGCATTTTCTACATCATTTTTATTTATTCGAATATTTAAAAATTACTATAAAGATGACGAAGACGAAAAATCACGCCACCGTCTATAAGAGGAGGAATTAGCATGCTTTTTAAATGTAAAAAAATTTTTATTGGCGCCATTGCTCTTTGCTTTATTTGTTCTGGTTGCGGAAAGCAAAAAGAAGCAAGTTTCAAACCAATTGACAGCACACCACAACAAACAGCGCCAGAAACACCAGTGAAGGAAACGCCCCAACAAACTACAACAGTAGCACCACAAGAGGACGTTCCACCACCAGTTCAAGTTGAACCACCAAAAAATGAAGAAGTTGTCACACCAGCTACTACGGAAAATCCTACACCAGCAGCCACCGAACCTTTAGCACCTGTTGAAGCGCCAAAACCGTTAGACACCAGCAACTTACAAATTTCAAGTAATAAATCCAATGAAAAACTTTCTTGGTATTTTAATAGAAACAAAACCAACACACCACCAACAGCCCAAACTAAAATTGATTTAAGTTTGTATAATGGCCACTATCTGGGGGATACAAAAGAAAAAGTTGTATACCTTACCTTTGACGAAGGTTATGAAAACGGGTATACTGGCAAAATTTTAGACACGTTAAAAGAAAAGAATGTTCCCGCTGCTTTCTTTTGTGTGGGAACTTATTTAAAAAGCGAACCCGATTTAGTAAAAAGAATGGTAGCAGAAGGTCACATCGTAGCAAATCATTCTTATCACCACCCAAGTTTTCCAACCTTAACTGATGAAAAATTAAAAACAGAATTAGAAGAACCTGCAAACATATTTAAGGAACTTACTGGACAAGATATGCCTAGGTTTTTCAGACCACCATCAGGAGAATATAGCGAGCGTACATTAGACCTAACCAAACAGTTAGGCTACCAAACTATTTTTTGGAGTTTCGCTTATTTGGATTGGGATGTAAAGAAACAACCAACAAAAGAAGAAGCTTTAAAAATGATGGCTAACAACTATCATGATGGTGCTATTATTCTTTTACACGCTGTTTCTTCTGCTAATGCAGAAGCCCTTGGAGATATGATTCAATTATTAAAGGACAATGGCTACACGTTTAAAACCCTTTATGATTTACCAAGTACAGGCCCAAGTACAAGTACCAATTAAATCGTTTTCTAACTGCTTTTCTATCATTTAGAAAAGCAGTTCACTATATTATATTTTTTAGGAGGCATACACGATGGAAAATCGCTACACCAAAACAGAATGGAAAAATGAAATGAAAATTCGCATGGATATCAACAATATGTTTACTGAATTTGTTGGCTCAGAAGGTATTTCCCTTTCCGATATTGAAAAAATATCCGAAAAAATTGATAGTGCAAAAAAAGGTATGATTGAAAAAAGACAAAACGGAAAAATGGATTGGCGTGACCTTCCCCACAATCAAGATGATGTGGTCGCTGATATTTTAGCTTATGTAGAAAGTGTAAAAAGCGAAATGGATGCTTTCGTTGTTCTTGGAATCGGCGGTTCAGCATTAGGACCTATGGCTGTTCAACAAGCAATTAATCACCCTTTTTATAATGAAATTCCTGAAAAAAGAAATGGATTCCCTCGATTTTATGTTGCGGACAACGTAGACCCAGAAAGACTTATTTATTTATTTGAAACCATTGACATCACAAAATCTTTGTTCAATGTAATTTCAAAATCAGGAAGTACATCTGAAACAATGTCTCAATTTATGATTATTAAACAAATGTTGGAAGAAAAATTAGGAAAAGAAGAAGCAAAAAAACATATTGTTTGTACAACAGACAAAGAAAATGGAAACTTAATTAAAATCGCAAAAGAAGAAGGCTATAAAACATTTATTATTCCTTCTGGTGTTGGTGGAAGATTTTCTGAGCTTACCCCTGTTGGTTTGCTTCCTGCTGCTATGTGCGGTGTTGATATTCAAGAAATGCTTGCTGGTGCTGCTTTTATGGATGAACTTTCTAAAAACGATAACATTTATAAAAACCCAGCTTATATGTATGCCATTTTAAATTATATTGGCATGGAAAAAGGCAAAAATATTTCGGTTGTAATGCCTTATGCTGACTCTTTAAAATACATTTCTGATTGGTACGCTCAACTTTGGGCTGAATCCCTTGGAAAGAAATTTGATAATAACGGTAAGGTAGTGAACGTTGGACCTACACCTGTAAAAGCCCTTGGCGTTACAGACCAACATTCTCAAGTGCAACTTTATGCCGAAGGTCCTTTTGACAAAATGATTGTTTTAATGGGCGTTGACAAATATAAAGAAACCATTACCATTCCAAAAATTTATGAGGACATTCCATCCTTAGGGTTTTTAGGTGGCATTACACAAAATCAACTAATTGCAGTTGAGCAAATGGCTACTGAATATGCTCTTATGAAATCTGGAAAAATGAACATGACTATTACCCTTCCAGAAGTAAACGAATTTACGTTAGGACAAATTCTATATTTCTTTGAAGTTGCTACTGGCTTTGCTGGGGAATTAATGGACATTAATGCTTTCGATCAACCTGGTGTTGAAGAAGGTAAAAATGCTACTTATGCGATGTTTGGTCGCCCAGGGTATGAAGCTAAAAAAGCAGAACTTGACCAAAGACCAGCAAAACAAGATAAATTTGTGTTGTAAAAATTAATTTTTTAGTAGAAAAGAAAGAAGGTGTCGCTGATTTTTTTAAAAATCCGTGACACCTTCTTTTTGCACTGGTACAGTCAATCAACTTTCGTATTTTTTTGCAAAGATCCATTTGATATGATATAGTGTAAAATAAAATTTAGGAGGGAATCCGATGTTTCAAGATTTTAATGTTACATTACCTGAATTCAAAAATTGTTCCTATCAAGTAGAGGGCGCTATTGGTGACGGGAGATTTAATAATCAAAAAGCTATTCAAAACACAATCGACAAATGTAGTGCAGAAGGTGGCGGAAAAGTTATCTTACATAGGGGCATTTACTTTACAGGACCCATTCAACTAAAAAGCAATGTCAACCTGCATTTATGTGATGGGGCAGTGTTATTGTTCAGCCCTCATTTTGAAGATTATCCATTAATCAATACTAACTTTGAGGGATTTTTTACTTACCGCTGTATTTCTCCTATTTATGCCAAAGATGTAGAAAATATTGCTATAACTGGAAATGGTGTTATTGATGGAAACGGAATCCCATGGAGACCTGTAAAAAAATTTAAATTGACAGAAAAAAGTTGGGCATCCCTTGTAGCATCTGGTGGTGTTGTAGCAGAAGGAGAAGAAGCGGTGTGGTGGCCAACCCAAAAAGCATTGGACGGACATAACACACTGGTAAAAGCTCCCGAAAAATTAAAAGATGAAAAAATATGCAACCAATATACTGATTTTTTAAGACCTGTCCTTGTGAATTTTACAAATTGCAAAAAGATTTTGTTAGATGGACCTACATTCCAAAACTCACCTGCATGGTGTTTGCACCCATGGCTAAGTGAGCATATTACCATTCAAAATATTTCTGTAAGAAATCCGTGGTATTCTCAAAATGGAGACGGGCTTGATATTGATGCTTGTAAATATGTTCAAGTTGTAAACGCTACTTTTGATGTAGGCGATGACGCACTATGTATCAAATCGGGAAAAAATGAAGATGGAAGAAAACTAGGAAAAAAATGTGAGCATGTAAAAATACAGAATTGTATCGTATATCATGGTCATGGTGGTTTTGTGGTTGGAAGCGAAATGTCTGGCGGAGTAAACAATATTCAAGTAAAAGATTGTACTTTCATAGGAACAGATACAGGACTTCGATTCAAAAGTTGTATTGGCAGAGGTGGAGTTGTAGAAAATGTATATGTTGAGAATATCAATATGATTGACATTCCCAAAGAAGCTATCATTTTTACAATGGGTTATGACATGGATACAAAAGCAGGTCAAGAAGTTAAGCAGGAAGAAATTCCAGAATTCAGAAATATTTATTTTGACCAAATCAATTGCACCTATGCCGAAACCCCTATTTATATTTCAGGACTAAATGAAATGCCGGTTCATGATATTTATTTGAAAAATATTACAATGAACGGAAAAAACCCTATTGTTATTGAAAAAGCTAACAATATTATACAAGAAAATGTAAATATCCAAATCTAACTTCTTTTAAAATAAAATACTTTTTCTAACGAAACAAAAAAGAACCTCTGTAAATTTTTTCGATTTTCAGAGGTTTTTTTTTGTTTCCGTAGCCCTATTTGATAATTTTTTTATAAAATTTTATACCCTTCCTGTTCTAGCAGTTGAATAGCCTTTTCAATATGGGTCGCTTTCAATAAAATATAATCTGTATTATACGTTGAGACAACAAATATACTGATTTCTGCTGCCGCCAACAAATTTGAAATTTTAGCGATTACCCCAATCATTCCAAAATCTAACATTCCAACTATTTTTAAACCCTTCCAACCAGCTTCCCAAGCAATTGCATCCGTCGGAACATACGTTGATTCACAAACCAACGAAAGTTCATCCTCCGTTTTGGATAAAAAAACAAATTCCCGTGTAAAATCTACACTACTTATATTTTTAATTTTACAAACGGTAAAATCAAGCCCTATTTGTTGTAGTTCTATTTTTTCCATATAAAAATTCTCCCCTTGTAGTGTATATATATTTTTTATATTTATTATACCATACCCCTTTCATTCAGTTTCCTTTTTTTGTATAATGATGTATTGATTCTAACTTATTTTTGAAAGGAACGAGCATATGTTTAAAGACTTCACTATAAAAAAATTGATTCAAGACATTACCATCTTTATTATTTTTATTTCGGGCATCGTTGATATTTTGTCCACTATTCCACTGGTGAAACGAAGCGTTATTTCAAAAATCGAAAGATTAGATGTTCTGAACTTGTCCTCCATTGCAAATTTACATGGTACCGTTATGTTCATCATCGGAATAATCATTATTTTTATTACCTCAAGGCTTTACAAAAGACTTCGGGTGGCTTGGCTGATGGCTATTATCATTTTGCCTTTGTCCTATTATTTACAAATTCAACGCCATGTGTCTGATTTGTTTTCCGTTTTTAGTTTTGTTAACCTTTTTGTTTTTATGGTTATGCTTCTAAGTTACAAAGATTTTAGCCGTTCTTCCAATCCCATTACCATTAAATATGGGATTACTTTTGCACTCATCTCCATTGCCATTGTTGTAGTCAATACTACTGCTGGATTTTTTATTTTAAGACATCACTTTCCCCATATTAAAAATCTTTCTGATGCCTTCTTATATTCATTAAATTTATTTTTTAGTTTTAATGTTTCAGAAATTGGGATACATTCTAAAATAGCAACCTTTTATGTGGATTTTGCTTTTACCCTTTATTGGGCTGGCATCCTCCTTGCTTGCCTCTTTACACTTACGCCCCTTATTTATCAACCGGTGGTTACTATTTTTGACAGAAACAAAGTGCGTGATTTGGTGAATTTATATTCTCAAAATCCCCTTTCTTATGTGTTTGTAGAAGATGATAAAAAATATTTTTTTGCAAAAACAGTGGAGGGTGTTATTGCTTTTAACATTGTAGCTGGTGTAATTGTTTGTGTGGGGGATCCCATTTGTAAGGAAGAAGACATGGGCGTTCTCCTAGGAGAATTTTTGGTTTATTGTAAATCAAACGATTTAGAAATTCTTTTTTGTGAAACAACCGACAAGTTTTTGGAAATTTATAAAAGCATGGGATTTCATAATATAAAATATGGAGAAGAAGCCATGTTCTATTTACCAGAGTACACCTTGACTGGGCGTAAAAAAGTAAACCTCCGAAATGCCATCAACCGTGCCACTGGTGAAGGCATTGAAGTAGTAGAATACAAACCTTTAGAAAAAAGAGATGCTGGTTTGGAAAGTCAAATCGATGATGTTTCAAAGGAATGGTTAGAAAGCAAAAAAAATAGCGAACTTTCTTTTATGATTGGAACCATCGGTTTAAAAAATCCAATGGATAAAAGATATTTCCTTGCCATTGACCCTCAAGGAGTGGTACAAGGTTTCGTTGTTTTTTATCCGTACTTAGAAAAAAAAGGATACTATGCGGATATTACACGTAGAAGAAACACCGCTCCTGTTGGGGTTATGGAAAAAATAATGACTTCTGCCTTTGAGCAAATGAAACAAGAAGGCATTTTATGGTGCAGTATGGGAATTGCACCACTTGCAAATGTTGGTAACGACCCTGAACAAGGTTCTATCTACGAAAAAATATTGGCTTACTTTTATGAAAACATGAATAGCTTTTATGGTTTTAAGTCACTGCATTTTTATAAATTAAAATACGTTCCCACCCATTGGCATATGTGTTATCTTGTTTATTATAAACAATTTACGCCTAAAATGGCTTATGCCCTTGTAAAAGCGCAAAACCCCAAAGGTGTCTCTGACTACTTACTTACTCAAGTAAAACAAATTTTTAGTTCCGAAAACAAAGCTTCAAAACAATAAAGTAATGGTGGTTTATGTATGGCAATTAAAAGACAATTATATGTAAATGATGTTCAAATTTATTACGAAGAGTATGGCGCTGGGGAGCCTATTATTTTCCTGCACGGAAATGGACAAAACATCAAATATTTTAAAAAACAAATTCAATTTTTTTCAAGGGAATTTCGGGTAATCGCAGTGGACAGCCGTGGACATGGAAATTCAACAGACACCAACTCAGACTACAACTACGAAATTTTGGCAGATGATTTGCTCCGGGTGATGAATTCTTTGAAAATAGAAAAAGCCCACATAGTGGGCTGGAGCGATGGTGGAATCACAGGGCTTATTTTTGCAACCAAACACATTTCTCGTATTTTATCTTTGTCTATTATGGGGGCAAACTTTGATACAAAAGGGTTAAAATTAAGTGTCCGTATGGCTGTTTCCCTTGCCTACTACATTTCAAAACCACTTAGCTTTTTCTCAAAAAAAATGGCAGGCTATAACAAACGAAACAAGCTTATGAAAACCCAGCCTCACATTACTTTTTCTGAACTGCAAAAAATTACAACAAAGGTTCTCATTATTGTGGGAAGCAATGATTTTATAAAAGACATTCACACCTCTGAATTAGCCCAAAACATAGAAAATGCCCAAGTACTTGTGATTAAAAATTCAGACCACTTTGCACCATTGAAAAAAACAAAGGAATTTAATGAAGCAATTTTAAAATTTATTAAACAAACGTGACACATCTATTTTTATTTTGATGAGGGTATGACTTTTGACAGTGAAAAAGTTATACCCTCATCAATACCACCTTCCATTATCGGGGTATCTATGATTCTATCAGTAAGGAACGCATATTGTAACATCATCTTTCAATTTTAAAAGATGGCATTCAATTTCAAAAACATGGTTGATTAACTCTTCATTAATAACATCTTCCTTACACCCATCGGCATATACCCTTCCATCTTTTAGTGCAACAATATGATGGGCATAGCGAATGGCATAATTGATGTCGTGCAAAACCATAATAATTGTTTTCTTATCTTTTAAGTTTAGTTCTTTCAGCAGTTCTAATATTTCAATTTGATATCGTACATCTAAATGATTTGTGGGCTCGTCCAAAAAAATAAAGTCTGTGTTTTGTGACAAAGCCAAAGCAATCCACGCCCTTTGCTTTTGTCCCCCCGATAAATTAGAAAGCCTTTCGTTTCTCACATCCCATAATCCCATTTTCTGAATTGCAACTGAAACAACCTCCTCGTCCAGTTTCGTCCAACGACTTACCAACGTATGATAGGGGTATCGTCCTTGTTTCACCAAATCATAAATACTCAAATCCCCTGGCGCACTTGCACTTTGCGGAAGAATTGTAATCTTTTGAGCCAATTCTTTGGGCTTGAAGCTAACAATATTTTTATTTTCTATGTAAATTCCACCATACTTTGGAATTAATAATCTGCTCATGGCTTTTAGCAATGTTGATTTGCCAGAACCATTTGCACCTATCAGTACGGTAATTTTATTTTCCGGTATTTGAATGGATATATCCTCAAAAATCATCTTATCGTTATATCCCAATGCAATATTTTTTGTCTCAATCATATGTGTCTCCTCCTACATTGTTTTTCTTCCACGGATAAGCAGATAGATAAAATACGGTGCTCCTATCAATGCTGTAAAAATCCCCATAGGCAATTCGGTGGGATACAAAATCCATTTTGCCACCATATCTGAAGTTAAACCGATAATCCCACCAATGAGAACAGAAACTGGCAATAAATTTTCAAATTTTGAACCAACCATTTTTCTTGCAATATGTGGGCCAATCAAACCAATAAAAGAAATCCCTCCACCAACAGCAACAGAACCTGCGGTAAGTGCCGCTGCAATAAAAAGTAACATAAATCGATTCAACGTTAAGCGACTACCAAGTGCTGTAACCAATCCATCATCTAACATTTGAATATTTAATTCTTTGATAAATAAAATGGTGATGATGAAAAATATAAAAAACCATACAGTTATTATCAGTGCGTGTATATGTTGAGTACCATAAATAGTTCCCGTAACCCAGGTTGCTGCCTCTTTAATAAAAACAACTGGTCCGTTAATAATCAAAATATTTTTTAGTGCTTTAAACAAAGCAGACAAGCCGATACCAATTAAAATAATACGATAAGCAGCAACATTTTTACGACAAAACAAGTAAACAAGAACAATAGCTGACATGGCAAATAAAAAAGCAAAAATTGGTAAATACACAATAGAAACCTGTAGAGAATTATTTTTTGGTTCCATAAACAATGTATAAAATACAAGGGTTCCTACCCCGCCAGCATCCACAATGCCTAAAATATCCGGAGATGCCAGTGGGTTTTTAATAACACTTTGCAAAATGGCACCCGATAGAGCAAGGGAAGCACCAACAAAAAACGCCACTACAACTCTCGGTAATCGCAATGTTTGAACCACCATGTTGTTATATTTACTCCCCCAGCCCATTAGACTTTGAGAAACATCTACTGGACTAAGAATTTTTTCCCCACCTGCAAGGGCTATCATCACCAAAAGCATCACCACTAAAAATAAAAACAAACTTACGTATTTTGTTCTGTCAGAAATATTAATCATGATTTTTCTCTCTCTTCAAAAAAAGATATATAAAAAAAGCGCCTCCCCCGAAAGCAGTTACCGCACCAACAGGTAGCTCTTTGGGAAACAAAATAAACCGAGACAAAACATCCGAAGCAATTAACATGGATGCCCCCACCAATATACTAATTGGCAACATCATCTGATACTTTGTGCCAAAAAAGTGTTTTACTATGTAGGGCGTCACGAGACACACAAATGCAACTGGACCTGCTAAGGCAACAGAAGCACCACAAAGAATGGATACTACCAGTAATACAATGGCCTTAAATTCTACTACCTTCATCCCCAGTGATGAAGCCATCTCATCCCCCAACTCAAACGTGGTAAATCCTTTATGCAAAAAGCAAGCCACCACAAATCCGATTATGATAAAAGGCGCAATCATCGTAATAATTTCCATCTTTTTCCCTTCAACGGAACCTGTCATCCAATATAAAACATCTTCCAATGCAGCATTATTGCTGTATAAAAGTGCTTGGGTAAGAGAAAAAAACAAAGTTGAAATGGCCGTCCCACCTAACACTAAATCTTTAGAACTCACTTTGCCCCCAATGCCACCAGAAATAGCATACACCAATATGGCAGTCAATAACGCTCCAACAAAAGCAAACAAAGAAAGCACAGACCAAGAAACATTGGGTAAAAAAAGTAATGGTACAACCAAAAACAAAGAAGCACCTGAGTTTATCCCTAGTATGCTGGCAGAAGCCAATTGATTTTTTGTCAAGGCTTGTAGCATAACGCCACTTATTCCTAGCGCACCTCCTGTGAGAATGGCATTGACGGTTCTTGGAATACGTGAGTATATAATCACAATATGTTCTTGTGAATTATTAAATTGCGTAAGGGCATCCACTACATCCCCCCACGTAGTATGTATAAATCCAAACGTTAAGCTTGCATAACACGAAAAAATAAATAATAAAACAAGTAAGACAAAGTAAGCGAATCTTTTATGTTGATACAAAGTAAGTCCTCTCTTTCTAAAAAACTTAAAAATACTGTCGAAAAAAATGTTGACCAAGGCTAACATTTATGATACCATACGTTTCAATCGATTGTAAATATATTTACACAAAAATATTACATAAGGAGTTTATGACATGAAAAAATTTCTCTCTACATTAATTGGCACCACATTAATAGCTTTAACGGTTTTGACAGGCTGTAGCAGTCCTTCTACACAGGCACCAGCTCCCACACAATCTGAGGAACCCAAATCAATCACAATAGAGCACGCTATGGGTACAACAGATATACCAACAAACCCACAAAGAGTAGTCATTTTAACCAACGAAGGTACGGAGGCACTCATTGCATTAGGTGTTAAGCCAGTAGGTGCTGCAAATTCATATGTTGGGGAATGGTACCCTCATATCGCAGATAAAATGGAAGGTGTTAAAGGTCTAGGCAAAGAAAGTGAAATTAATCTGGAAGCATTGGCAGCCCTAGAACCAGATTTAATTATCGCCAACAAAATGCGTCACGAAAAAATTTATACTCAATTGCAAGCTATTGCACCAACCATTTGCTCCGATACTTTGCGTGGAGAATGGAAAACAAACTTTATGTTTTATGCCAAAGCATTAGGGAAAGAACAAGAAGGACAAAAATTAATGCAACAATTTGATGATAGAGCAACTCAAATTGGAACCAATGACCCAGATGCACTTAACACAAAAGTTTCTTTAGTAAGATTTATGAATGGTAAAACAAGACTCTACTTAGGAGACACCTTTTCTGGAAAAATTTTAAAACAAATTGGTTTTCAAAGACCTGAATCACAACAAAGTGATAAAGAATTCGTAATCGAAATTGGCAAAGAACGTTTGCAAGAAGCGGACGGAGATGTAATGTTCTACTATACATATGAAACTGGAGATGGAGCAGGCAATTCAAGAGAACAAGAATGGCTTAACGATCCAATGTTTACTTCACTTCAAGTAGTGAAAAACGGAAAAATTTTCAAAGTTGATGATACAATCTGGAATACTTCTGGGGGTATCCTTTCTGCTAATATGATGTTAGACGACGTAGAAAACTTTATGAAACAAGGTGTTTTTAAAAAATAATATATCCCGTCTAAGAAATTAAATAAAAAAAGAGTTATTATGATTTTTTTAAAATCATAATAACTCTTTTTCATATTTCCAAGTCATTAAAATACGCCAATAGAATGCAAAAATACCAAAAATATTAACAGGGGAGAAATATACTTAATGATTATCCTACAAACAACCACAGCTTTTCTGTTTACTGTATTCTCATTTGTAAGTTCATCTTGAAATACTTTTTTGTCCAGAACCCAGCCCATAACAAATACAAATAAGAATCCGCCCACTGGTAACAACACATTTTGAGATACAAAATCAAAAATGTCAAAAAAACTTTTATGAAATCCCCCAATGTGAACAGATTGTAGTACGCTTCCCTCGTGTATTGTAAAAAATCCCACTACCATAATTAATGCTGAAACACTTAAAATGGCACCGTTTCTACTAAATATTTTTTTACCACTCAAGTATGCTACAATTGGTTCCACCAGTGATATCATGGCCATAGTAGCCGCCATCGCAGCAGAAATAAAGAAAATAAACAAGAGTACTTGTCCAAATGGAATTTTTGAAAACACAAGTGGAATTGTATTAAACAACAGTGAAGGACCTACTTCTGGGTTTAGTCCAAACGAAAATACAACAGGAAATATAGCAACCCCAGCAAATAAAGAAACTAAAATATCACTGAAACATACCTTAAGCGCATTAGATAACAAATTCGTATTTTTCGTAAAGTAACTTCCGTACGTTGTCATGGTTCCAGTACCAACCGACAGTTTAAAGAAGGCAAGCCCCATGGCATATAAAATTGCCGTTGTATTTAGTTTTGAAAAATCAGGCAGAAACAAAAAGTTTAATCCCTTTCCTGCCCCTGGTAGCGTTAGCCCCATAACAGCACAAATAATAATAAGTATAAATAATATGGGCATTAAAATTTTAGTCACACGTTCAATCCCATTTTTAATGCCAAGCAACAAAACAATTGCAACTACGGCAATAGAAATAAATTGCCAAAATAAAGGCACCCATAGGCCACTTGTTACACTTGTAAATACTGTATGTGCAGCACCTTTGGCTTGTTCAATTGGCATTTCACTCAGTTGATGAAATACCCCTGTAAAAGATTTAAAAACATAGGCATATACCCATCCTGCAACACTAGAATAGAAAAAAAGAAGAAATAAGCTTCCTAAAATCCCGAGATACCCTGTAATTTTAAATTGGGGTTTTCCCAACACCTCAAAAGCCTGAACTGCATTTGACCTGGTGTGTCTCCCAATTACAAATTCTGTAATCATTACGGGTATGCCGATTAAAACCGCAAAAAATATGTAACAAAGCATAAAGCTTGCGCCACCAAACAGTCCTACCAAAACTGGAAATCTCCAAATATTCCCCAGCCCTACTGCTGAACTTAGCGCACTAAAAAAAGAAGCTATTTTGGAGGAGAAATTCTCTCTCGTATTTTTCAATTGATTTTCATTTTCCATAAATTTTATCCCTCTATGTCATAATCTTTTATGTCATTGTTTGTACAAATGGTTCAAATTATACTGCTTTATCTCTTTCAGTATTTCTCTCCCTAGACAATCACCCCACCACAATTCTATCACTCTATTAAGGAAAATAATCAGCTAAGCTAAATTATTATCCGAATTACTATACCATATTTTTCATATTTTCACAAACTATACTAAGTAGGATAAAAAAGGATAAAAAACTAAGAAGTCTTAGAACGCTAACATTGCCCTCTAATTCATGGCTATAAAATCTAACACGAATTATAGCTGTTAAAGCTACTTCTATCAACTTCTTAGTTTTTATATTGATAAGACTTCTGTAGAAATCCAACTATTTCAAATGTTATCGCTTACTGACTTATTGCATAAAATCTGGTTTTTTAATAATAAATTGCCTATTACTATCCATATAATCTTGAACAATCCGTAATGCTTCACCAAAACGTATAGCTACACATAAAAAAATATTATATCAATACTTCCATATAATTTTTATATGGTCATCCTCCATATAAATGACCTGAATTAAAATATCCACGATGAGTTGCTTATCACTAAAATCTAACTGTTCCCATTTGTCAGCAAAATTTGTTATTGTGTCTCTATTTTTTTCAATTGTATCATTTGTTGCTGTATGTAATTGGTCTAATAAAATTTTTCTTTGTATATCAAGTTGCTCCACTTTTTCATTTATATACTTCATTAGAATCTCATTGGCGTTAGAAACTTTATTTAATAAATTAGAAATATCTTCTTCAATTTGAGATAACTTCATTTTATTTTCATTTAATCCCCCATGGCTACTTTCTTTTTTATTGGTTAGCACAGGAAACTCCAGCAATTTATTTCTTATACCTTGTGATATAAAGTCCTCTAGTTCTCCTGCATAAATTGTACGAATTCCCTCACAGGCTTTTGTACTGTTAACCGCACTGCACACAAAATATCGCTGGATTTTTGTATTGGCTTTTTTTATTGTTAAGGCATACCCGCACTTTCCACATTTCATTTTGCCAGCTAGCCATGAATTTTTTGGCTTACAGGTTTTTGTTGATTGTTTGTTGTTAAGACACTTTACCCTACATTTCAACCATTGCTCTGAAGAAACAATCCCTTCATGGGGCGCTATTACAACTGTTTTCCCCGCGAGGGAGGACTGCTTTTTATCTACACCTTCATTGTGATATAAGTAAATTCCATTTGTCCCCATAAAATCTGTCATATCATTAATGATGTTAGCTCCTTGACTCTTAAAAAAATGATAAATATCCATATCGGCTTTTACATATACAGGATTTCTAAGTGTTTCGCTTATTCTTGCGGTGTTCCACAATGAACCCCTACAATTTTTAATCTCATTCTTTTTAAAAAATCGTATAATATCTCCCAATGAATTTTTAGGTTCTGCATATAATTCATACATTAATTGAATCTGCTTACATTCCGCTTCAACAGGTACATATTTGGATGTTTTCATGCCGTCTATCATGGTCTTTTCAATGGCAAGTCCATAGGGTATGCGCCCCCCCATATAGAATCCTCTTTTACTTCGAGAATAATAGGTGTCCGTCACCCTTTTTTGTATGGTCTCCCTTTCTAACTGGGCAAAAACAATACAAATACTGAGCATCGCCCTACCGATTGGTGTTGATGTATCAAACTTTTCTGTAGATGAAATAAAATCAACATTAAACTTTTTAAATATTTCCATCATCATCGAAAAATCTACGATGGAACGACTGATGCGGTCAAGTTTATATACAACTACTTTTTCTATTTTTCCCTGTTTAATGTCTTTCATCATATTTTCAAATGCTGGACGGTTGGTGTTTTTACCACTAAACCCTTTATCAATGTAAGTTTGATAGTCTTGTTCCTGCCCACGAAGTTCATATTTACAAAATTCAATCTGACTTTCAATGGAGATGCTATCTTGTTTATCCACTGACTGGCGTGCATATAAAGCATACATCATATGTACTTTTTAAAGACGTTAAACAAATTACTTTCAACTTCTTTTTTATTTGCTTGTTGGTGGTGGTCAGTTAGTTTTGGTTTTATGTTTATAATTTTCATATTCCTGCCAAATAAAAATACCATTGATACTTCACCAGAATTCACTGCTTCGTCCATCATGCTAACGCCCCCTAGCCGTTGTCGAACAAGTCCACGATAATTTTCAAACATTTACTATCATCATATGAATAAACGCTTGTTCATTAGACTTCTTTCCAATCTATACTGATTGTAGTGGTTTCACTTTTTGGGGTAACATTAAAAAAACTGACACCATTTTAAAGGTATCAGTTTTTTATTATTTTATTATGAATGAACTTTTTATTTATTTTACAAGTGCTGTCTTTCCAGTAATTTTGCCTTTGTCAAGAATTGCGGAGTCAAGTTGTGCTTGAGTTGCAAAGTAAACATTACCTTCAATTGTAGTTCCCGCTAATTCAAATCCATTTGCATTTACATAAACATCGCCCACTACTTTACCATTTTGTATTCTAAAGTTTGGAGTAGTTACGTTTAATTTTTTTAATGTTAATGTGTAGTTGGCTGTTACTTTATGATCTGCATCTTGTGCATATAAAGCTAATTTACGATATACTTTTGTAGTTGGGTCCCCTTTGTCATGGAATTCACCATCTACGTTTAAATCGCCATCTACTTTTACATCGCTAAGAATTGCAAATATCCAAGTACCATTTTTTGATAAACCTTTTGCCAATTTAGTTACGTCAGAACTTTCTTTTTCAGAAGCCCCTGTTACTGCATCTGTTGCTACTACTGCTTTTACTTCTTTTTTACCAGTAATTGTTCCTTTGTCAAGAATTGCAGAGTCAAGTTGTGCTTGAGTTGCAAAGTAAACATTACCTTCAATTGTAGTTCCAGCTAACTCAAATCCATCTGCATTTACATAAATATCTCCTACTACTTTACCGTTTTGTATTCTAAAGTTTGGAGAAGTTACATTTATTTTTTTTACAGTTAATGTGTAGTTGGCTGTTACTTTATGATCTGCATCTTGTGCATATAAAGCTAATTTACGATATATTTTTGTAGCTGGGTCTCCTTTGTCATGGAATTCACCATCAACGTTTAAATCGCCATCTACTTTTACATCACTAAGAATTGAGAATATCCATGTACCATCTTTTGATAAACCTTTTGCCAATTTAGTTACGTCAGAACTTTCTTTTTCAGAAGCCCCTGTTACTGCATCTGTTGCTACTACCGCTTTCACTTCTTTTTTACCAGTAATTGTTCCTTTGTCAAGAAGTGCGGAGTCAAGTTGTTCTTGAGTTGCAAAGTAAACATTACCTTCAATTGTAGTTCCCGCTAACTCAAATCCATCTGCATTTACATAAATATCTCCTACTACTTTACCGTTTTGTATTCTAAAGTTTGGAGAAGTTACATTTATTTTTTTTACGGTTAATGTGTAATTCGCTGTTACTTTATGATCTGCATCTTGTGCATATAAAGCTAATTTACGATATATTTTTGTAGTTGGGTCCCCTTTGTCATGGAATTCACCATCAACGTTTAACTCGCCATCTACTTTTACATCGCTAAGAATTGCGAATATCCATGTACCATCTTTTGATAAACCTTTTGCTAATTTAGTTACGTCAGAGCTTTCTTTTTCAGAAGCCCCTGTTACTACATCTACTGCTGGTTTTGCCGGTTTTGCAGGTTGAACTTGAGGAGCAGGAGCTGTAGTCGGAGCAGTTACAACTGGTTTAGCAGGAGTAGGAGTAGGTGCAACTACAACAGGTTTAGCGGTAGTCGGCACAGCTGCAACCGGTATAATAAGCTCTTGCTTTGGATAAATAAGATTGATAAATTTAAGATCATTTGCTTTTGCAATTTCTTGATAAGTAATGCCATATCTCTTGGCTATTTTGGTAAGGTTATCACCAATTGCTACTACATAGCATAATTGACCTTTGTCATTTGTAAATTCTGTTCCTGTTGCTGCACTACTTGATTTAACTTGCATTTGAGTTGCAACGGGTTTTGCAGTTACGGCTTTTGTGGAAGTGGACTTTTTCGCTGGAGCTGGTTTAGCAGTTGTTGTTGCTGGTTTAACCTCTTGTGATGCACCTGTAACTGCAGCAGCTTCTGCACCAGAAACAATCGTTGAACTATAAGGTATCGCTGAAAAAATTAATGCGAAAGTCAGTGACATACAAATTAGTTTCATTTTCATTATTATCTTACCCCCATAAAATGTATTTATATTACGTAAAACCCAACTAGAATGAGTTTTAGATAATATTCTATAGAAATATTATACAGTATTATTGATAAATTGTAAACATAGTTTCCATTACTTTTGTCACAATTTTAACAGGGTTATATTTGGCTCTTCTGTTACCATCTTCACGGTTCCCTTCACCAAAACGTTGGAAATGAACCACTTCACGTTCCCTTAAAAATTTAATAGGGGTCATTACATCAGGGTCGTCTGTTAAACTTAAAATATATTCATAGGTGGAGCGAGCTTTTTGTTCTGCTGCGGCTTTAATGGAACAACAAAAAATATTAAGCCATTCTACTCCAACCTGACATTTCAAGTGCTTTCTCAAAATCCTCCTTTGCTTGTATAGCTTTTTTGCCAGCAACACTCATCTTCTGTAGTGATAGGTTTATAAAGGTAAACTCATCTTCTCTTTTTGAAAGCTCGACTACATATTTTTCATCAAACATAAATTGACTATTGCCGTTTGCAACTTCAAATTTTACTCGTTCCCATTCAACTTTAAGATATGATTCGGTATATAGAATTAACAATTCCTCTCTTAAGTTTAGTAGGTGTAAAAATTTCTCTAACTGAATTATGTAATATTCAAAACAATGGACAGTTGCTTCAAAATCATTTTCAAAAAGTTTATCCCACTTAATATCACAACGGAGTTTTTTTATCAGTCTTCCGTTCATAACCGCCATGTAGTAGTTTTCCATCGATTGTAGTTTTAGGTAATCCATAGCATTAGCCTTAAATCCAAGCTCATCGATATAATTTACATCCTCCAACTTGAAAATAATTATTATTTCAATTATTCTATTTAGTTGATAAATCTCTGCCATCAAATTAAAATCTGCATTGCCAGAATAGTTTAAATGCAACCTGATTTTAGCTGTAATTAGCCGAATTCTATCAAATGCTGACATATAGCGTTCGCAATCACTCTGCATGTCTGTAGGCTTCTTTTCTTTCAATTCCCCAATACATGACAGATACTCACTCATAAGATTTCTTAATCTTTCAATCCAATCCATACGATTATCTGAAATATATGTGCTAATTCGGTTTTTTTGATTATCTACACTTTGTAAAGTTGCATTTGCCATACTTATTTCATTGGCGGTAATGCCTAATTTCTTCTGTGTTTTTCCAATCTCAGTTTGTAGTTCAAAATTCTTTTCTTTGAATCTATTCTCGGCAGCAGATAACTTTTCTTGTGTAGCATCGTTATTTTTTCTTGTTTTAATATTAGATAAACTTATAAAAATTGCAGAACCAATGGTTGCTAGAGCTGAAATAATCGCTATAGTTATAGCTACAGTACCACTAATAATTGCGTCTCCAATATCCGGATACGCCTTAACTAGTTTAAACAAATCTTCAGGTGACATTTTCTAATTTCCTCCTTTGTATGACAAACAATATGAGTATTACGTATTGCTAAAATAAATCAAACTGGAGACAACGGCTTTCATTTATACACGCTAGGCTTTCTTAATCAACCAATCAAGTAGATTTACTTGTTTAATGCCCTCATAATTTGCTCCTGTGCCTATTTCATCAAGCGTAAGCAACACCTTCGGGTGATGGTCTGGAATTTTTTGCAGAGGTTCAAGTTCACGAGCAAGCGTGTGTTCGTCTAAAACACTTGCGGATACTTGATAGTAAATAATGCCATCAGCTCTGCTTGCAACAAAATCAACTTCTTTTTCCATAAGCTTACCCACATTTACTTTATATCCTCTTCCCAGAAGTTCAAAATAAACAACATTTTCAATCAAATGCCCTATATCCGATGCTGATTTTGAAAGCAATAGATTCCTAATGCCGTGTCAACCATATAGTATTTTCCAAGTGTTTTTAAGTGTTGTCTACCTTTTATATCATAACGGTCAATTTTGTAAATGATGCAACTTAAAATACCACATTATTTAATAGTTGTTATGCTTCAATCTTCTTTATCCCATTGTGCAACATCAAGTAATTGTATATCTTCCTGCTTGTCGTTTACTAAATCTTCAAGATAATTATTTAGCAAATGACAAATTTCTATAGCCTCACTTACATCATCAGCATTCAGAAATATTGCATTATCCCCTGGGTACACAGTTTCAAAATAGTAACCGCTTATGGCTGCCAATAACTTATACAACTCTTTATCGTAATTCGGGATTGCCCGAAATAAAGCCTTTAGGTTGTGTGTCCTTTCTAGGTTTTCAGACAATAAATGATTATCTTCAAGCCAATCCTTTGTTCGTTTCTCGCAGTAAGAGATACAATCTTTGCCTGCCTTGTTCCACAGTTCTAGTTTATTTAGTGCTATGGCAGATTTCAGTTCCATTTCGGCATATTGTTTGTATCTGCTCATATAGAATCACCCCATCTCTGCGAATATACTTGAACACCATATCGCCATTTTCTAACTCTTCCTGTAAACATACAACTACATCAACTTCTCTTGAAACTGTATTCTCACTATAGAAGTTTCTAAGTCGTAGCCGTTCAGAGGTTGTACTTGGTAGCTCACGCAATACAAGGCATATATCAAAGTCACTATCGGGTTGATATTGATTAGTAGCAAAACTGCCAAACAGTATGATTTTCAGCAAATTTTCACCGCATATATGAATGGCTTCGTTTACCAAACCCCTAAGTTCTGTACAAACTGTCTTTGGTAGGTTTATTGAAGTAAGCATTTCCTAGACCTCCCATACATAGTTATTAATTGCTCTTATTATAGCATAGACTGGCTCAAAAATTCCACCTAATTTCAATAGGAATCTCTTTTGTTTCAGAATCTTTGCGACCAACATAAATACAGTCAATTAGCTTATCAACAATATCTCTATTCAATTCCACAACATTCATATACTGCTCAATAAACTGTTGCCTGTCCTCTACGGCCTGCATTTGCTTATCAAGATTGCCTATTTGCTGTCTAGCATCATCAATCAGCTTTTCAAATTTATTTTTATCTGCATGAAAGTCCTTTGAGAACTCCAGAAAATCATTATCAGATATGATTCCTTTAACCTTATCGAAATATAATGACTTAATGCCTTTTGAAAACTCATCAACTTTCTTCTCATAAGAACTAATGTCTTTCATCAACTTATCTTTCTTTAAAACAAGGTTGCTTTCTATGTTTATTTTTTGTTCCAAGCCGTCTTTGTTTAAATACTCTGCTATCAATTTATTTAATTGGCTTATAACCGTCTCGGATAACAACTTAACAGATATAAAAGAGCCAATGCAAGCGTCCTTTGCTGTATGTTTAGTGCCACACTTTAAATAAAAATACCCATGATTTTTACATGACCGCATCGTATAGCCACAATTCATACACATTACTTTCCGTGCAAACAATCCTACTTTGCCAGTGGTGAACGGCTTAAAATTGGCATTGACTTTGCTCTGCACTTCATTCCATAGCTCTAAGTCTACGATTGGTTCGTGGGTACTCTCGACACGAATCCATTTGTCTTTTGGTACTGGTTTGTTTCTTTTAGACTTATAAGATACACTTCCATATTTGCCCTGAACCATGTTTCCTATGTACATTTCATTAATCAGCATATCCGCAATGGCATAATATTTCCAAAGTGTACCTGAATGAATGTCAGAATCTCTATGTGGGTGTCCTTTCAGTCGCTTGTAAGCGGTTGGGTTAGGTATGCCCTTGTCATTCAACATACGAGCAATAGCCGTTTTACCATATCCCTGTGAATACAGCGTAAAAATCTCTCGCACGACTTCTGCGGCTTCCTCGTCAATAATCAAATGACCTTTCTTGTCAGGGTCTTTCACATATCCATATAGTGCAAATGAGCCAATATGAAAGCCTTGTTTCCGTCTGTTGGTTAGAACGCTCTTTATGTTGTCGGACATATCCTCAAGATACCATTCGTTGATAAGCCCGTTGATTTGCCGTGACTTTTTGTTGCCTTTTACCTCTGTATCGGCATTATCTACTATACTAACAAACCGAATATTCCATAAAGGAAATAAACCATGTATGTATTTCTCAACAATTTCAAGTTCCCTTGTAAACCTTGATTGCGTTTTGCACAGTACAATATCGAATTTGTGGTTTTCGGCATCTGCAAGAAGTTTGTTAAACTCTGGTCTGTTTCTGTCTGCTCCTGCATAATCGTCATCACTATATATGCCGAAAATCTCCCACTGCCTTTCGGTGGCATACTGTACTAACATTGACTTCTGATTTTGAATACTCTCGCTGTCGTCTGTCTCTAGTTGTTTGTTTCTATCTTCTTCTGATAAACGGCAGTATATAGCTACTTTCACGAATATTCCCCCTTACATTTGGCATAAAAAAACCATTCTCACCTGCACAAAAAAATGTACACAGTATGAATGGCTCTGAATCATTACTTGCTTGGAATAACCTTACCTTGTTTAATCCACTGATTAATACACTTAACCCATTTTTCAGTAAAGGTTTCCATTCTCATTTGTGTGTTGCTACTTTTGAAAGTATTTTCACAATGTACTGATACTTGCATAATATTCCCCCTTACAATATGTATAACCCCATTAAACAGGTTGTTGTATTAAATTTTGTACTTCTTTGGGTGATACTTCCAGTTCTTGCAAGTCGCCCTTTGCTTTTGTGATATACTCAGGCTCTGACTTGCTCTCTTTTAGCTGGTAATTTGAGAGTTGCATTAATTTACCACCATTACAGAACACCGAATATTAAATTTCCAGCATAAAAATACACTACTACAGAATGGCAATATCAAAACTCATACCATTTTGTAATAGTGTATTCGGTTGAAGCTGAAAACTTGATAAAAATTTTTAAACTGCTACCTCTTTTTCAAGTTGTGGTAACATCGTTATATATTGTTTTTGATTTGTAGCGGTTTAACAATCTCTAAATATTTTAGACTTTGGATTAAAGGAGAACTTCAAACAAATTCTTACCCTCGACTTCTACCCATTCTGAACATTTTTGTTTATTCTGGTTGAAGTTGAACACCACCAAATAGCCTGTTTCTAAATTCTGCATCTGCAAATAGTCTGCTAACTGCTCTCTGCCCTTTTCGTGGTACTTCTCGCCGTTCCATATCTTCAATTCAATAACACACTTTTGGTTACCATATATAACAACAACATCTAGGCGTTTGTTTTCTCTTGTTTGTGCCTCTACAAAATAAAACCCTTTGCCGTTTAGTATAAGTTTTAAATATGCTAAGAAAACAAGTCTAGCCTGTGATTCATAAAACCGCTCATCTGCTTTTCGGTATTCTTCAAACATGAAGTCTTGAAATTTCAGAAGTATGCGTTCCATGTTCAAAGTGCCATCTGTTATGAATTGACTAAATTCCAAATTAGATACAGGCACTTGCATACTTCTGATATTTTGTTCTTCTATCATATAGTTATATATCAGTTCTTCAAAAATCTTATTATGAATGACTAGCTTTCCTTTATCTTCTCTAAAAATACCATACATAATACCTTTGTCATAAGAAAACGGATTGTAACTCACACTTTTGCCTGATACGAGCAATTCGCCCACTACTGTTTTTATATCCTCATTATTTTCAATATTTTTTATAACATCTTCAAACAATGTACTTTTCTCATTTAACATCATTTTTATTGCTGAATAAATTCCGTTGGAAGTCCAATCTTCGTTTAACTTTTCAGTAATAATCTTGCATATGTCACTTACAAGGTATGGATAGCCATTTGTAAATTTATGAAGTTCACTCGCCAGCTCCCCAGTATCAAAAGTTATGCCAGTTTCTAACTGATATTCTACAAGCATACTCTCTATCTCTCTTGGCGAGAAACTCATATCAATTTCAAACTTAGCAGATATGTTCCACGGACTGTTGAATAGACCTCCTCGGAAACCAGTACTTGACAAAAAACGCCAATAATGTTGAACTTAGAGTAAAAAGCAGGGCGATATAAATGACAAGATACGAAAAAGCAAAAAAGCTCAAAGCCAATGACTTCAAACAGTTATTTGGTGTGG
>JAVBJQ010000065.1:0-14684 GCA_031546905.1 Eubacteriales bacterium
AAGAAGCCCCCTCCTCAAACGCTTAGGCGTTAGGTGGTGGGAGCATGTCACCCAAGTTACTGGATATTGCTTGTAGGTTATCTAATTTAACAAATGTTAGGGAATTTTTTCGAGGTTTGTCAATTAAATCATACGACCAAATTCTGAAAAAAATTTCCTTATTAAAAGTTAAACTGCCATAAGATTATAACTTCATTGGAAGAGTTAGAATAGCATCAGCACTGATAATATAATGAAAAAGATTTACTAATAGATTTTGACATCTATTTTAAGGCGCAAAATAAACAAACTACAATGACTTCTACTGATTATACTTGTTCAGTTACTAAAAAGTAGCGATTAACTAGGCTGATAGTATGAAAAGTATTTATAACTTTTTATTGAAATTCATAAAGTCGTAAATTTACAATGTTAGACTTTTCACTTGGAGTTAATCTACCTTTTTCTAAAAAACAGTACTCTTCTAATTCATCTAGGTTAACACCTGTCTCTTCCATAAAATCATAGGCTGTTATTATCTTATTATTAAAGAGTAAATCCAGTGCTTGTTTATGTGCAACAGGTTTTTCAATAGACATAGTATTATCCAATGGTTCTTTTCTCCAGTAGCCTCTGACTGTCATTTGGTCTTTTAAATATTTTATCTGATTTGGCGTCAATAACCCTAAAGTTTCACATCTATAAATCATTGTAGCAATTGAGGTTTTCCATTTAGATTTTAACTGTATAAAATGGTCGATAGATGTTGAATATACATCTTTACTAAATGTTTCCTCTGGCAACAAAAATGCTCCTGCAAAACTATTTGCTTCACTCTCCAGCCGTTCATGCAAATCCTTATTCTTAAGTTCCTCTTCTGTAAAAAAATCTGCATGCATAAGTAAATGTCCTAATTCATGTGATGCTGAAAATCTGACTCTAACATTACTCTCTTTATCTGTACATAGAAAAATTAAAGGGCTATTATTATGCCATATTGAAAAACCCTCAATTTTACTTAAACCCAAGTTCATCCTTGATATAATTATGCCATTTTTTTCAATAGTCCCAATCAAGTTGTTAATTGGATTCAGTCCTAATCCCCAATGATTTCTTACAGATAATGCAAACTCTTCAATTTTTTCATTATCTAGTAATTCTTCAAATTCTGGATATTCAATTTTAGGTAAATTTATGACTGGAAGGTCAACAAACTTCCTCAAATACTCGTTTATTTCGCTAAACAACTTTATTTTTTCTTTAGCAGCATTATAGCTTTTTACTCTCGTTGTTTTACCACTTCGAAAAAAAACCGCACTTTCTGCTGATTTTTCTGATAATACTGGTTTATAAAAATAACTCACAGGATATTTCAAAATAGACGAAATTAAATTTAGAGCAGCTTTGCTAGGTTCTATTTTCCCTAGTTCGTATTGAGATACAGCCTGCTTAGATATATCTAGCCTCTCTGCCAGTTCCAATGTAGACATACTTCTTGATACTCTAGCTTGCTTAATTCTATAGGCAACAACTTTTTTTGCCTCAATCTTCATTTTCCTCACCTATCTTATTCTTAAAGAACGTTGTAACTCTTGATTTAATTTTGTTATTTGTTCTTCTTTTACGTCTTCAGGTACTATGTTTTTATAAATTGACACGTCTTTTAATAAGTTCTTTTGATAAATCGTACTTTTATAATTAGAGGAAGGTACTAGAATATTTAAATGAGTAAGCGTATCATTTTTATATCCATATGTCATAGTGGCATACTTGAATTCATCACTAATAATCCTACCATTAAGTGTATCAATCGTCATCTGCGTATCAATATCTGAATTTCGTTTTGATAATTTTTCTTTATAATCTGCTTTTTTAGGCAATTTAAGATCTTTATATGTTTTAGCAATAGTTACTAAAAAATCATTTGTTCTTATATATAACCCATTATACCCATAGTCATTTAATTTACCAATATTAACACTATAGCTCGAAGTTGGTGTAAATGCCGAATTATTAAAAGATCTTTCTACTGAAAATGCTAGTAACCGTGAGAAAAGAGACTTACCTTTATCATAATTAAAAAATTCTCTGTTATTTGCAATATGTTTTTGAAAAGCTTCTATTCCAATAATTACGTTATTAAATGCAAGAGCACTAAACTTAAAGTCAAAATTTCTATTTACTAGTTCTTCATCTATATAATTCATATATTCACCTCACTTGACGTTTTTATAGAAATTATTGTATATTATTTCTTTTAAATAGTCAATATATTTTTATTAAATAATTAAAAACGACAAGTGATTTGTTTTATTGATTATTATTTAATGCCACAAAAACTCCTTATCTTGAAAATTTTAAGACTAGCATTATCTTTTATTAACTCTAAAAGTTTGACTTCCTCCGAATGAATTTATAACTTTTGACTCTGATCCTGAATCATATTCTATAACTGCTAGATATGTGGGCTTGTCTATTGTATTTGTATCCATATTTAAACTGTATTGTTTATTTTTACTACTTAAATAAGATTGAATTGTTGTCTTGAGGCTTTCTAGTGATGAGCAAGTAATTGGCTCTGATGTATTTTCTTTTCCTTCTAAATAGATTGTATATTTAAAATCACCATTATTTTTTTCTAAGTTAATTGGAGTCAGCAAGATGATTTGTTCATCTTTTAAATTTAAATGATTTAAGGCTAATACTCTAAAAAAAGATTGCTTACTTTTGTCTCTATCAATTACTAGCTTTTCGTGGGCTATATCATTATCAAAACCTATTCCATCGCCGAGCTTTTCTAAATCTTCACTTGTTGCCACTTTCAAATCAATGCTTGCCCTAGAAGTTCCTTTATCTATAATCGTTTGTATTTGAAGTTTTTCACTTAGAATTAAACCCACAAAAAATTGACTTTTGATAAATCCAACTCCCAACAACAAAATAAGAATAAATAAAATTACTATTCCATTTCCACTTTCATTTTTTATTCTTTTAACCATTGTTCTATCTCGCCCCCTATAGAACTTTGATATCTTGTCACTTTTGAACCGTTATAACCAAACCAACCAACTACAGAATTTCTTATAACTTTGTCAATTAAAGCTGGATTCTTACTTATTATTTCAATAGAAATATAATCTTGTCTTGTGTCATTTCGACCTAATCCCTCCGTTTCAACTTTATTGTACAATGAAGCCAGTGTATCATCGGTGTAGGTACTTATCACTCCGTTAATTCTCGTCGTTATATTTAAGTCAAATCCTCCAATATCAACTTTCTTCTTGGCTTCATCTTGTAAGCTTGCAATAGCTTTTCTAACAGCTTCCGAAGTTCCTTTTTCAGCACCTCTTTTTATGATTGTATTCACCGCCATGTCATTGGCTTTTGTTAACATATGTTTTTTAAACCACATATCAGATATAGACGTTAGCATTAAAATCATAAAAATTACAGCTGGAACCAAAATAATAAATGTTATTATGTTGCTTATTCCTTTTTCATTTTTTATTTTTTTCATAATCCCACATTCTTTCTTCTAAAATAAAAAATGCTGACAGTAGTTGAATACTATCAGCATTTTTCAGGAATTTTTATCATACTATTTGGAGTTAGTATGAATCTATAGGAATGGTACTGTTTACATCATTTATTTTATCAACAATGGAATTTGAAATACTTTGGGTTGAATTTACAACTCCATTATTGTTTGAACCAAACATAAAATATTTTGCAATAATTACACCAATAACAATTAGCATAATTGCGATTACAATGGAACTGAGTCCCTTTTGGTTGTTCAACCATTTCATGTTAAAACACCTTCAATTTCGGATTATTCTTAGTTTCCTGTAGGTATTTCTATCGTATCTATTGCCTGGCTGGATATGTTTTGTACTTTTGGAACAACCCCTGCATCTGTAGATGATCCATTTGGGTTAAAAACCACATATAAAACAATAATTGCAATTACAATTAAGATAACGGTTATCACTACACCATCTAACCCTTTTTCATTTTTCAATACCTTCGCTAAATTAAATTTCTTCATAATAAAATTCCTCCTAAGTTTTATAATTATATTTTTATGAAAAATCTGTAAATACTTTAAGTAACGGATACATAATTAAAGCTATGTATATAAATATTGGAATAATCAAAATGACTAATGCAATATTTTCCTTTGCTTTTATTTGGAAATCTTCCGTATCCCTCAACTTCTTTTGTTTTCTTTCTATGTATTTTCTTAAATTGTCTATTGCTTTTGTTTTTTCATATGTTTGAGCCTGTAGCAATGCGATCGCTATTTTTTTTACTTCCTTATCAGAAGCACCATTTAAAATCTCGATACCTTTGTCAGCAGATATTAAATACTGAAAATACGCCTTTTCAAAGTATTCATCATGTATAGTGGACGTTTCTTTCAATGTTTGTAAAATTTCAATTACAGTTGTATTGGGATTATCGCCAACCAGTATTGTTATATTTTGAAGTGTGTCTGTTTCATTTTTAATTTTCTCAGCAACTATTCGCCCCCATAAATACAACAAAAAATTTGGAGTAAGCCAGCCAATGATGCTTGCAAAAATAATCATCACTAAAATTGAATATTTATTATTTTTCATTTTATTTAGTTCTGATATTTTATAGTAAGCTCTTTGTGCTGTAGTCAAAATATCTTCTCTTGAAACACCCCCAATATCTTCAACAATACTGCTTAAATAAGAAAGTTTCTTATCTTCTGTTAGCTGGTAATAATTGCTGTCAATATTTTGAAAAACCAGATTCATTATATTGCTTTCCTTGTTTTGCAAAGTTCTAAATTCATCTTCTGTTATTCCAAACATTGACATACCACTGATTGAAGTTCCATTTACAGTAAAGTTAGAAATCAAAGACAATTTTTTTATATTTAAATTTGTATAAAAAATAGAAAATCCAATTATTACAGCCATTAGAGTAAAAACTAATTTACAACTGTAATATATTGGATATTTATTTACTATTTTATTTAGTTTAATCGTCTTAAAAAAGCTGATTTCAATTGCTTTTTCTCTTTTCTTTATGTAGGATTCTGCTTTTACTCCAAAAAGTTTTATGATTACGTTGGTAATTGTTTTGTAAGTATCCTCCAACTGCATCATAAAAGTTTTTTTCTCCACCAACTGCATTTTATTTTTGATAAAATAATTGCATAAAAGCAAAAGGCCAATTGAAAATATTGAATATATTACTAAGTTTACATTGCTATTGTTCACCGTTTAACCTCCTTTTGCTACCTTTAAAACTAGATACGCTCTAATAAGCTTAGTGTAATAAATCCTAATACAATAGCAACTACAAACATAATGACCATTGTCATGGCAACTATATCCGTATTTAATATTATTTTGATAATTGGCATCATATTTTGCATAATGTGCATGGTATAAAGTGTAGAAAAGAAAAGTAGCACTAATACAAGTTTTGGAAAAAGCATTGCATTTTTTACTTTTGTTTTGAATAAAAAGTAATAAGACATATTGTCATTTAAATAATCTAGTTGACCTGAAATATTTCCCCCTCTCTTAATATAATTTTTTAATATTACTGCTAAAATCTTAGTCCACTCGCTATCATTCCTTTCTACAAACTGACTAATTGCCTCTTCTGTATTTGTTGTTTTCAATAACTGTGCTAATCGCCTAAATTCTTGTCCAATTTCTTTTGGCATTGATTCAGAAGAAGTATAAAGGTTCTCTATAAGCGTGGGCTTATTATTAAAAGCCATTGCCAACTCATCTAGTGCTGCTGGTAGTTGTTTAATGGCATTTAAACGTTTTTTAGTATTCATGTAATTTAATACAATGAATGGGGAGACTAGGGCTATTACGATACAAACAACAGATAAATACCAAACGGGAAAGGTATCTATAATTACATAACTTATAAAAATGACATAAAAAAAATAACTCATAATTATCATTATCGTTATTTTCTCCCGTTTTTCTTTATCTTCTATATTTAATCGCATTTGTATATAATGGCTCACTTTATTCAATACTTTTTTCTTTTGGATGAAAGAAGTTATTTTTTCTATACTGGACTGGTTTTGGATATAGTCTTTTTTTCTTTTTAGGAAAAAAAACATTAAAAATACAAGTCCTATCAGAGTTGGAACAAATGCTATTTCTATGTTTTTAAGTATTTCAATCATTTAAATATCACACTCTTTTCCTTACTTTTAAACATTTAACCTTTTTTGAAATTTCTATTTTTCATCGTCTTATTTGTCTTTTGGTTCATTCAACTTCGTGTAATCATCATAAATTGCTTGTTCTACAATTAATCTTGCCTTTTCTAGTGTTAAGTTGATGGAAATGTTTTGGTTTTTAACTAACTCTGCTAAGTAACTAACCGTTTTACCCTGATAAAATAGTTCAACTATTTGCGTTGTATTCAAAATTAAAACTCCTTATTTAAATATTTGTTCAATACAATCAATGTTCTCTTTAGTACATTCAAAGTCCAAGAGCTTCTCAATAAGGTTCTCTGAAATCATTTGAACTGGTTTTAACCGCCATGTTTCCCTGTCTATTTTAAATATTTCTCTTTCTGTAAAGCCCATGGTCTCTCTATCTTCAATTATTTCTGAAACCTTATGTATATACCTTTTTTTATTTTTTCTGTCGAGACGCACTTGAATAATAATGTCCTCAGCTCTTGCCACATCATACAATGCTATTTTCTCGTTGCTATAATACCCTGATTGCATTAACAAGTTTCTTGCATCGTATATACAGTCTGTAGGTGAGGTGCTATGAAAAGTATCAATGCTTCCTTTTGCTTGTCTAATTTTCGCCTTTAGACTTACTGTCTGCTCTATAGGAGTTGCAATTTCACCTGTTATGATAATATCCCGATTTTGTTTCAGCATTTCTTCAAAGCCGTTTTCAATAGTCAAGGTTTTACTTTCTCTGAAATCATGAATATTACGGTCTGGAAAATAGTCTTCCAATCGAAGTTCGTAATCACGTTCCAGCGTACCAATTGATAAACTTGGGTCAATGAATCTTACTAGAAATCTAAGAAAAGTGGATTTGCCACTACCTGGTTCTCCAATGACTTTTATATTGGGTCTCCCAGGGAAAATATTTTCAAAAAAAGTGATCGTATCTTTTGTTGCGGAACTTGTTTTGATAAATTCATCTTCTGTTAAATCCTTTAATAAAAACTTACGAAAGTTTGCTCTTGGCTTACTTGTGTTTGGTGGCAGCAATATCTTTATCCGATTTCCGTCATAACTTGAGCCTAAGAACGATGTTTCTGCTTGATTTAGGTCTTTTGTTTTTTCAAAACTTACTGCTCTTGACTTTAAAACATTTATTAAATAGTCATTGTCTTTAAACTGCATCGGGAGTGTTTTACCTTCCTTTGTTTCATAGAAAACCTGTCTTTTGAACCCACTTTCTTGAATCCATATGTAGGAAAAACCATTGACACCGATTTCATCCAGCTCGCTAAAAACTAAATTGTCTATTACTGAAAGCCCTGTTGTTTCTTGATACACCAGCTGAGATAAAATTTCTATATTACTATATAGGTTTTCAGTAGGATAAAGATTTCTATCGTAATTTTTATATTCTTTCATATAACTATTTACAATTGAAATGTAGTCCTCTTTTGAAAAGTGCTGTTCAGCAATAAAGTAACTAATATGTTCCTTCAAGTTTTTTCTTGCCTCAGAACTTCCTGCATGAGCCTTTTCCATTGTTTCTAGCATTTCTTTCTGCAACTTTGTTTCACTTAAAGATAAGTAGTCTTGTACTCTCGTTCTAATTTCTTCAAATGTTATTTGCACTGTAAACCCACCTCTATCTAAATTTTAATCTCGTGAATAAACTACTAAAAACAGTGCTGTTTGTTTTGACAATTTTCTTCTCATCTTTATCTTCTTCCACCGTATTTAATATCATTTCAGAAATTTTATTTAATTGGATTGTATATTTGTTTTTTTGCATAATAAAAGCTTCTAAGTTTTTTTCATTAGAATAATGAACTAAACCTGAAGCGTAGGGAAGCGTAAAAACTTTTACCTTGAAAAACTCTTTGATAACGCCTATATCAAAGCCTATTTCTTCATCGTATTGATTAATGATATAAATCATTTTTCTATTAATTTCATCATAACCAACTGTTTTTTCCATTTGCATTAATGGATTTTTAAACTGTTTTACAATGTTAAGAACTGCTTCTGACTCTTTTAAAATATAGTTGGTCAAGTCACTATAAAAACCACTGTTTAAGTCCCATAAAATAATGTCATAGGATTTTTTAAGGGCGTTGATAAAATTATCAAACTGTTCTGGCTTTTGCTGTATTAGTTGCTCAAGTGTATTAAAACTTAAAATTTTACTTCCACAAAAAATATCTATATTGGTATTTTTAATAGACATGGCATTGAGCGTTACGTTTTCTGTTTCAGAAGCTGTTTCAGAAGATATCATTTTATCTAATGCAACGCTGTTGTTTACTGTATTTTTTATATTCATAAAATCTGCTAAGTCGTTAAACCTAAAATTACTATCAATTAAAATAATTTTATATTTTGATAATTTATTCATTTGAAAAGCCAAACTTGCAGCAATACTGGTTTGTCCCCATCCGTGCTTGTAACTCCAAATTGGTACGATTATTCCCATTTTACCACCTCCTATTTTATGATAGAATCACTTATCACTTTTTCCCTATTAAATGTTTTTTCAGGTGGCTGTTCTGTATTTTCACCGAAGACAGTCAGATATATTTCAAATTTTCTTGCAATCTCTAAATCTTTTTGCATCTCGTAATCCTTTGCTTTTATTACCCCGTATGCTACTTCGTTTGATTTTGTACTCGCTTTTGTATTATCTTTTATTGGAGCTCCTGTTGCATCCACCAAGTCATACATACTAATTTTGGGTATTACACACAAAGACTCTTTTGTTTCAGGAAATCTAACCCAGACAGAAACGGCTGAATTTGGAGAAACTTCAACCGAAGTAGCACTTGTTAGAGGAAAAGAATAAAGTTGTTCTCCATTTAGAAAGCCTTTATCACTTTTGATTATATTTTCTTGATAAACATAAAATTCAGGATAAAGGGTAGTGATGGTTTTTTTATTTAAAAGCTCTGTTTCTGATGAAACAGCATTTGAAGGTACATACTGAATTGGAATTGTTTCTTTCTTTAAGTAATTTTCAATGATGTCACTTGTTATTACTGTATTCATTTTTATTTCTTTTTTGACTAAGTAGATTGTTTTTGTTTCAGCATATTTTGCTCGCTCTATTTCTCGTGGTAGCCTGTAGTTTTCATAAAATCCTAGCACCCCACCTAGTAATAGAAAAAATATTGCTGTTACTAATATTAGTTTTCTTCTCATTATACCAGTCCTTTAAATTTAATAATTGATTTGACATTTAGCGAATTTATTCGCTATAATATGTATATAATAAAAGAGAGAGTGCTGGTAACACCCTCTCTTTAGCACAACCGCTTTAAAGGCGGTGGGCTTACGTTAAATTCCTATAAAAGAAATAACCGCAAACCTTTGGATTAGGGCGGTTATTTTTTTGTCCTAAATGTCAGGATTAAAACAACAAGTGTAGCAAAAGCAATCATTATTGATAATGCTTCATATACGCTCATTGACTCACCCCCTTTCGAGAGTAAGTCCACCGCCCATAATGCTTATGTGCTATTTTAGTATAATAAAACGTAGCATTAATTGCAATAACAATTAATGACTTACTTTGCTTCTATTATCTTCCTCCAATCTGCCATTTACAAATACAACATCGCCTTTTTCAACACCACTTTGGTAAGTATCTGTTGTTTTATCATTATAATGATATCTCAAAGCGTTTCCCTTATATCCGTCTATGTCAAAAATAACATCTGTGCCACTTTCTATATTTAGTGGAAGTGTGTACTTTAGATACCATAGTTGTTCACTTGCAGGCATACTGTCTATCATAGATAAAACGTATGGAGAGAAACCAAATGAGTTTTTATTCCCTTGTGTTACTTTCACCCATTTTTTATTTTCATTTACGGTGCTTTTTTCAATACCATTTTTCTTGAATGTTGCTTTATTTAGAAAAACATAATCCTGGTTGTTCGTTGGTAGTCCTTTTGATGTAACAAACAAATGCACGTTGTACCCTGCCTTAATTCCAAGAGGAGCGTCCACTAAATTATTTTTATTGGCTGGCATTTTGTTTGTTTTTATTTCTGTTCCAGACTTAAAGATACTAGCAGAATCAAAATAATAATTCCTCCAGTTCACATCTCCTGTAAATATTACTTTTAAATCATAAATTTTTATAACCTCTATAAATGTTTCTACACTGCCAACGTCTGCATCTCTTCCGTTTTCTGCTGTAGAATAGAGATTAATGAGGGCTGTTGCATCATCGGCCAATGCACCATCAGGAATGTAAAAATCTTTTGACCAATCCGTCTGATTTACTCGGTTTAATTGTATTTTTGTCCCAGTTGGTATTCTATTTCCCCTTGGGGTTCCATCGGGATTTACGCCTGTTACTTCAAATACATCAAAGGGAAATTTAGCTTCTATCGTTCTAGCATATTTTGTTGACTGAGCTTTTAAGGTAAAAACTTCTTCTGTCATCATATTTCCTACGGTTCCAGTAACAGTAACAGGTGTATGAACAAGAAGACTATTACTAAAAGTATTTAAATGTTGGTTGGTTCTTCCTGAATAAATATCAAATGTGTAGTTTATTTTATCCCAGTTGCTTGGGCTATCCCAATTGATATTTCCACTTTGCAAGACTGCATTTAATCTTCCGTACACTGGATCTGTGCTTAGCTGTCTTCCAACTACTGTGATAATTCCTTTTAAATCGTCTGCAACATCTTTCACAGATTCAAAACTAAATTGAACATCATTTCCAACGGTAACAGCCCTTTTTCCTATTAAATAACTGTAGGCTGGCGTTAGCTTATTGGTGTCCACATATGTATAATCGGCTTTGTCACTGGCTACATCTTCAAAAACCACATCCCCATTCCGTGCTTGTCCTTTTTGTACGGTTTCTACTTGTTTTACTGCTATATCTTTTGTTACTTGACTGGTTTTATCATATCTATTAGAAGCTTCAAATCTGGTTTGTATTTTTTTGTTGTCATTTAAAGTATTAAACTTTGGTTGTAGTACATTGTTGCTATAAAAATTGCCTAAAGCGTTCCAATCAGGAAGATTTATGTTACTTACATAATCACCCGTTTTTGTGGCTGTGTACTTTTGTGTTTGGTTTCCACTGGTTGTATAAAGAAATGGAGCATATGCCTCGTCATTCCATGCAACACTTGAATGAACGCCAATTACTTCATTTGCTATGTTTCCTTTGTAGGCATAATCTGCATATCTTCCACCTACCGTATAGTTAAAATCAAGGTCTGGTTCATCTAAAATTAAAGCCTTTTTTGATATACTTGTAAATGCTCCGTCGTAATCTTCTACGGTTAAACGATAATCTGTTACGGTTCGTCCCCACGTTGGATAAGAAACGCTTCTCCCTTGGCCTATGCTAATCCATTCTTTCCCATCTAGTTCTATGTACCAGTAATATTGTTTAATACCGTTATTTGGTTTACTGTACTGGTAATCATAGTCGTAAGAGCCGTTATCAGTTAAGGTTACTACTCCTGCATTTTCCAATACCGTAAATTTTGGAATAGGTGCTTTATGAACATAGATTGTTGCACTGCTTTCTCCTGCTTTATCAAAATATTTATTTCCTGTATCATCAAATCCACGTAGACGCACCTTGATTTCTCCACGCCAAGAATCTATAGGGTTAGTAAATAAAAAATCACTTCCTGGAGCGTTTTTTAACTGCCATTGATTTATTTTACTGTCAAAGAAAGCATCTACCCGATGCCAGCGACCATCATCCTTTAAATTTCTTGCTACTGGGTTATCATAGTAAGTTGGATTATGCTCGTATTTTATTTCTAAACCATTACTTTTTGTTGTCTTTACAATTTCCGATATGATGTTATTCATATTTGTTTTTTTCTGATTAACTGTAAAATAGCTGTTTATGGGGTAATCTTTTTCTTCATCAGAAAATAGTTTTTTATACTGAACCATATCACGGCCAATACAGTAGAGTACCTTATTTGAAAACCGTTTAAACTTATCTATGTAGTTATATAAGTTGTCCTTTTCCAATGACTGATAATAGTCATAATTCGCTGGTGCAGCGTTAATTGTTACAGCTGTAAGTAACACAATCAGGAATGTTACTACTAAGTACCTTATTTTTTTGTTTTTCATCTTACTCACCTTCTTTCATCATTTGAAAATTTCAGCAAGGTCTATGGTCATTTGATTGTTACCGCCAATAAAGTACAACCCCGATTGTCGTTTTTGAAGCTCATTGGCTATGGTATTAATAATGTTTCGATTTTCTTGGTTATCATCTAATTTTATATTGTCATTGTTCAGAACCATTACATTTGCAAAGTTTGTTTTTTCAGGAGAGAAACGCTGTATCTTATTTATCATTTTTTCAAGAACGAATTTGACTTTTAAGTTTGGATTATAATTCGCTTTCACTTGATATCCATCTGAATTTTCAACCGTCACTTTTATGTCGTTAAAATTACCTTCTCCAACTTCCCGACTGCTCCATGTAATAATTGCAGAGCTTCCATTTGATTGAATCATCGATGTTTTTTCCACGCCATTTAACACAGCTTTAACGGTTAATGGTGTATTGTCATAGCTGGTTCCATCTACTTTTACTGCTATAGCCGTGTTATCTCCTATGTAATTTTCAGTTTGTAACTGCACCCCTGTTAATTTAGGTGGTATGCTATAGCTGTATAAATTTAAGTCTAAAATTACTTTTGTACTTGTTAGGTTCTCAAACCCTGCTAAAGTTACAAAATGTCTTGTATCTATATATGTTTTCAACTGAGTTGTTGGAAAGTTAGTTGAATTCCCCCAATTTCTTTGTGTTTTCCAAACTTTCAAAAGGTCTTTTGGAACTTCACTGGTAAGAAAAGTTTTTGTTACACCATCGCTAAAACTAATGGTACATACTGTTCCATTATCATTTACATTGACAAAATTATTGTTTACTGTAAATTCACTATTCATAGGTATTACAGTAAGTGAGCCATTTAATTTGATAGGATTCATGAAAACGCTAAAATAACTATCGACAGATGATGTCAACTCTTCCCCTGTTGAATATAAGTACGCATACGCATACTCATCACTGGCTATCGAGTACACAAAATCTTCATCATTTGTATTTAGTATACCTATTGAATAAAGACTTTGGTTGTTGATATCATATTGACCCAATATTCTTTTTGTCTGATTACTTATATTCCAACTATAAACTATATTGGCAGAAATATTTTCCCATGATTGATATACTAAGTTATCACCATATAATTTCCACATATTTGTTCCAATAGCGCCTCCACGAGAGGTATACATATCACTACTTGAATATGAGTTCTTCATATCTGGAAGGTCATTATAAGGAGAATACCTTGAAGATATATTACTTCCGTCATTTATATTATATTTATATACATAATTTGTTTTTGGGATTCTAACAAGTTCATTGAAGTTTCCTTGAAGCAGATTGCTTTCCTCCATGCCTTTTGTACTTTCACCAAATACAGATACGTTTATATTTCCTGTCTTTATGTTTAATTCACATCTATAGTCTTGCGGATTTTTTCCATATGCCCGCCAATAGCTAGTTGCTTCATCATTTCTATACATAAAACTGTAATAGGTGATATCCATATTCGGCGTATGTATTGGCTGTATAAACTTTATATTGCAATCCTTGTCAACTTTCAGTATGTACAGCACCCCTCTATTCATAACCGTTATGTACCTATTTTGCCCTAAGTCTGCATCGTACAACTTTAACCCCCAATATTCATCTGATACGTCATACTTATTATTCCCTAAATCCTTAAACCAGTATTCTTTTGAATAGTATGGTATTTGCTTTGACCGACCATTAAAAATATTTATAAATACATAATTTCTACTTAAAAACTTGTAGTAGTTGTCTGCTAACATCATTGGTTCATTATTTTCATATATTGCATTTTTTTGTAAAGCAGAAACCCCAACTGCAAAATTACCTTCAGGTGCATCTTTCAAATTTACAGTTATGGAAAATGATTTTGTGGGTGCATCCATTACCACTTGACTAAAAGGAGTCGGTACGATAAACCCTTCCACAAAATATTTTAAATATATTGTTTTTCCTATCAAATCAGATGTAACTGTGCCAGTTATTGTTACTGTATCAGTTGATATGGTCTGATTTATAGTCGGTGACGTTATGGTTATATTAGTAGCTGCATATGTCTTCATAGAGAAAATAAACATAAAAATCATACACGTAATTACATTTCTCATCATACTTTTCATTGAATCCCACCTATCTTTTTAAAAATCATCGCTATCACTTGTATTCAGTCAATAATCCATCCAATTCATAAAATACCCTAGCTTCATTACCATAGTGGTCTTTTACAATTTTAGGTGCTACTGTTGGATTATCAGTAAAGTCAAGTATATACACATCCACTGTCGCTTCTTGTCCCACATTTAACTTAATTGTAGGGGGTTGGTTGTCGATGAATACCGTCTTTTTCTCTTGTGCCATGTAAAG
>JAVBJQ010000092.1:0-3681 GCA_031546905.1 Eubacteriales bacterium
TTATCGCATACTACCGTAAGTATGTCAAGTGATTTGCGAGGTTCATATAGGCCGTCCGTGCAAGCGTTTGCGGAAAGCCCGTGAGGGATACCGCATCGCTTCACGACGTCCTATATGATTCGCATAAAATTTATGTTTATTGTTTTTAAATTACTATTGACATAATTTAGAAAATAGCTTATCGTATTAGATACATATTTTATACATGTGAGGTGAGTATATGGAAAAGAGAGTGCCGAGAGGTGATTTGGTTAGAATGACAATAAATTTAAGTGCTGATTTAGTTATGAAAATAGATGAGTATGCAAAAATTTTGCATGTTAATCGTACAAGTGCTATGAGTGTTTTAATGAGTCAAGCATTAGAGCAAAAAGAAGTTATAAATGTTATGAGTGAAATGTCAAAATTTATGTCACAAATTGAGTTAATGAAAAAATCTGAGGAGCGAGAAATGGGTGTTGATATTGTTCCCAAAGGCTAGTATTACCTTTGGGAACTTCCGTGACATGTGACAAACTAACTAAAAACATTGAAAACAAGCGATTTGTAAAGCTAAAAAAAGTTGTGACAAGTTGTGACAATTTGCTGTGACAACTCAACTTCTGTGACAAAATGAGGTGAAGGAAATTGGAAAGTGATAGTCGTTCAAGAAAATGGCAAATAACAATTAATAATCCAGTTGATAAGGGTTATACTCATCAATGGTTAAAAGAATTATTTGGTAGTTTGAAGTCAATAGTTTATTGCTGTATGTCTGATGAAGTTGGAGAGGAAGGAACACATCATACTCATATTTATTTAGCGTGTTCTGATGCAATAAGATTTAGCACTTTGAAAAACAAACTCGAAGGTTCACATTTTGAAATGGCAAATGGTACAAGTCAACAAAATCGTGATTATGTTTTTAAAGAGGGAAAATGGGAAAAAGATAAGAAAAAAGAAACAAATTTAGGTGATACTCATTGGGAGTATGGTCAAATGCCTATTGAACGTCAAGGGGCAAGAAATGATTTGGCTGATTTATATGATATGATTAAACAAGGTATGTCTAATTTTCAGATAATGGAAATGTGTCCTCAGTATCTTTTTGGTATAGATAAAATTGAACGTGCTAGACAAGTAGTTAGAGAAGAACAATATAAAAGTACATTTAGGAAAGTTGAAGTTACATATGTATTTGGAAAAACTGGAACAGGAAAAACGAGAAGTGTGATGGAACAATATGGATATGAAAATGTGTTTAGAGTTACGGATTATGACCACCCGTTTGATGGTTATAAAGGGCAAGATGTTGTTATTTTTGAAGAGTTTAGAAATAGTTTAAGAATACAAGATATGCTTAATTATTTAGACGGTTATCCACTTGAGTTGCCTTGTAGATATTCAAATAAAATAGCGTGTTTTACTAAAGTATATTTGATTACTAATATTCCTTTAAGTAAACAGTATGAAAACATACAGATTGAGCATAAAGGAACTTGGGATGCTTTTCTTCGGAGAATATATAAAATAAAAGAGTATTCCGATATGAGCGTATCAGAATACTCAAGTCTTGAAGATTATGAACTTCAAAAAATAGATATTAATAGTATATTTAAAACTGCTGAATAAGTCAATAAGGCATGGTTTTGTAGTGGTATTGGAAATTATATAGGGGGGTGATTTTATAGATAATATTTTTGGAAATATTGGAGAAATTGCTCAAAGTTTGAATTATAAGCAAATTAAAGTTCGTAGAACTACTTGGGGCGAAAGTTATGCTATAGTTAAGAAATTGCATTTTAAGCATAATAGCGATAAATATCCGAAGGCATATGGATATTGTAAATTTAGTGATGGAAGTGAGAAACTTGGAAAAATAGACAATGCTGGTACTTTTTCTTGGGTTTTAATTGATGTCTTGGAAGATGACTTAAAGTTGGTCTATGATGTTAAGTGATTGTTGAAATAAAATAAGAGTTGTCATACCGTAGAATGTTCAAAGCATTGTACGGTTATGTCGGTAATCTCGCTACCAACACAAGGCGAACCCATGAACAACTCCGATTAATGTTACGGAGTGACTTGTTTGTTTGTCTGATGTAGTAACCCCCTGCACCGTAGCAGCCTTGTTTTAAATATAAAAATTAGGGGTAATTGAATATGGAGAAGATAATGTTAGGCCAGCATGAAAAACGTGTGTTAATGCTTGATTTAGTTATGAATTGTAGGTCGTTGTGTGAACGTTTGGAATTTGAGTTAATGGATTTAGATGTAATGGATTATTTTGATGAGTATTATAGAGATTTATATAAGCTTGTTTATCGTATGAAATTGCGTTATCCAATTGTGGATATGAGTACAAAGGATATAGATTTATTGTATAAGCGTAAGCATATGTTGGTTAATTAATGTATTGGACTATATGGGTATTGTAGATTTTTTGTATGGATAAATAGGAGCTGGGGGTTTCTGTTGAGGCATATAGAATATCTGATTATCTGTTAGTCCTTTTTTTTGTTTTTTAGATATGCTATTTGGAGGAGCTTCTCTCTCTAATTATTAAAAATTTGTGTAGCCTAGTGTGGCGTGTCTGATATGGTATAATGGGCTAGAGGGGGCGTTTGATGATTCCCAGTTATGCTACCCGTTGTCGCCCCCTCTTAATGCCCATTATCATATCAGACTAGGAATGTCAAGAAATCGCAAAGCGATAGTAAAAACTTTTTTGAACGTCAACTTGAATTTTGATTAATGCATCAAAAAAATTTTTACGGTTCTTTACATTCCGTAAGCCATACGGATATTTAGCCGGTTCTTTTTAGAACTAATCAAAGAATTTATCAAGTTCAGAGTTTGGTATAGTCGTTCCGTCTTTGTTTGTGTGGTTAGTAACAAAGATGCTATCTCCATCAGTTCTGCTAATTCCAAAATGTTGGCACAAACAAAGTTTGATTAATTCTGAAAAATTATTGTCGGGGGTTTGTTTGTACCGTTCAACCAAAGCGTTTAGCTTGCTGTCGATTTGTAGGTTGAATTCGTAACGCTTATAATTTGCTCGATTGTATTTCATTTTTGACTGAGTGCTTGTTTTACTCATCTAATCACCTCTATAATATTATCGTATACTACCGTAAGTATGTCAAGTGATTTGCGAGGTTCATATAGGCCGTCCGTGCAAGCGTTTGCGGAAAGCCCGTGAGGGATACCGCATCGCTTCACGACGTCCTATATGATTCGCATAAAATTTATTGTTTTGTCATACTTTTCTTTTTTGTTTCCGTATTATCTTTTAAAGCCCGAAGGGCTAGTTCACTAAATATCATATATCTGTCGGGTGAGGTAAGGTCGATATCTTAATTTTTTTTGAACTTTTTTAACTCTGCAGAGTATATAGTAAAAAATAGATAAGGTGAGTGTAAAATGGATAATAATGATAATGAATTTGATTTTAGTGAATTGGATTTTATAGTGCAGCCATCAGACGATGAGTTCGATTTTTATGCCCAAACTGAAAAGGAAAACCAAAAATTAAAAGCTAAAAAATCTAGCACTAAAGCGAAAAGAAAATATAATAACACGCATTATGAATCGATTCATGTTTATTTGCAAAAGGACTTAGTGCGTTGTTTTAAGCAAATCGTTAAAGATTCTAATACTACTCAAACAGAATTTATAAGATTTCTTATTTTGGCTTATGTA
>JAVBJQ010000001.1:0-194839 GCA_031546905.1 Eubacteriales bacterium
TTTGTGTCAACAGCAAACGCATTTGTACTGCGGGGGGCAAAAATAGTTTTTGTTGATATTCGCCCAGACACGATGAACATAGATGAAAATTTAATTGAGCAGGCCATTACTAAAAAAACAAAAGCGATTGTACCTGTTCATTATGCAGGTGTCGGATGTAATATGGATAAAATAAATGAGCTAGCAAAACATTATAATTTAATGGTAATAGAGGATGCAGCACAAGGAGTAATGTCAAAATATAAAAATCAATTCTTAGGAACTATTGGCGATTTTGGGTGCTATAGTTTTCATGAAACAAAGAATTATACGATGGGAGAAGGCGGTGCTATATTATTAAATAGGAGTGGATTTAATGAAAGTGCTGAGATTATAAGAGAAAAGGGAACTGATAGAAGTAAATTTTTTAGAGGTCAGATAGATAAGTACTCTTGGATTTCAGAGGGTTCATCTTATTTACCAAGTGAACTAAACGCGGCGTATCTTTTTGCGCAGCTTGAAGTTGCAGAAACAATAAATATAGACAGACTTAGAAGCTGGAATCTCTATAATAGCATATTAAAGGAACTTGATAAACACCTATCCCTTCCTTTTATTCCTAGTGATTGTGAACACAACGCTCATATGTTTTATATAAAGCTACGGGATATGGAAGTCCGATCTAAACTTATTTCCTTTTTATTAGAAAAAAATATTCTTTCAGTATTTCATTATGTACCACTACACTCATCCATTGCAGGTAAAAAATTTGGTCGGTTTAGTGGGAAGGATGTGTATACCACAAAAGAAAGTGAAAGACTTTTAAGACTACCGTTGTACTATACCATGCCGGAAGAAAGTATCTTTAAAGTAACCGAATGTATTAAAATTTTTTTAAAAAACAACTAATTTAAATGGTGGTTGCATGGACAGTGATGTTGGTTAAATATTAAGTAAGTTTCGTTTGTCTATGTAAATGGAAAGGGGTTTTGATTTTTTGTTCGCTCATTTAATGGCATTTGATTCACCATATAACGCAAGCTTTATGGACTTTGTAAATGAAAATTTTAATATAGAAGAACATATATTCATCGTCTTATCAAGTTCTCAAAATTTTAAACATATATCTCCCAAATATCAAAATGTAAATTTTGTTAATATGCATTGTTGGGAAGATTACACTTATATTCATACATTACTGGATGAATCCCAAAAAATATTTATTCACTTTCTAGATATTAGTATCAGTAAAATTATTGCTAATTATTATAACATTTATAATAATAGTATCATATGGATATTGTGGGGTGGCGACATACAGACCTACTTGAATGAAGAACTTTTTTCAGATCTTACTAGGAGTTTTACAAGTGAAAATTATATAAAGTCTTTTGAAATAAATGATGTACCCGTGGAAAGTATTCAGGCTCTTAAAAAAATTTCTTTTTTTGGATGCGGTTCAGCTTCAGATAGATATTCTCAAATAATGAACAAAAAATTTTCACTTGATATTAAAAATGCCAAACTTATGTACTATAACCCCGTTCCATTTGATATTGTAGATAATATTGAAATAAGTCCTGATTTAAACTTTAAAAAAAATTATAAATATATGTTTATGGTTGGTCACTCCGCTACACCTATTCTCAATCATTTTGATATTATCAAAAAACTATCCGAAATAAACCGAAATGACTTTTGCATAATTTGTCCTCTTTCCTATGGAAATGAAGGATATGCCGAAAAAGTATCTCAATATGGAAATGATTTGCTTCGGGAACGTTTTATTGTTTTAAGAAATTTTTTACCGCCTAGTCAGTATGCCTATGTATTGTCACAAGTTGATGTCTTTATTTTGAATTCATATAGAAGCATTGCATTTAGTAACATTCAATTATTTCTGTATTTGGGAAAAAAAATATTTATTAATGACAAAAACCACTCCATGATAAGCTTATTTAACGAATGGGATCTAAAGATACAGCTTTTAGAAAAGGATTATTCTGGATTCTTTGATGAATTAGATACCGAGACAAAACAACATAATGCAAAAATAATACAACAAATGTGTAGTAAGGAAGCAGCAATTAATAATTGGAAAAATATATTTTACGAATTGTAGGTGAATAATATGAGTATATCTGGCAGATCAGGCAGCGAACTAGATGTTCACAGAGGTTACTATGAACTTCTGAGCGTTTGGGTGAATGGAAACGATAAGAAACAAAAAATTGAAGAGTTTTTCGAATTAAACAAAATTAACACACTGGCAATTTATGGAGTAGGTATTTTCGGAAAATTAATAACAGAAGAAATTTTAAAAACAAGTGTATCTGTTGAATACTTCATTGATATAAAAAAAAGTGATCCTTTTTGTGGCATAGAAGTAAGAAATATTGAACAGATTGACAATATAGACGCTGTACTAATAACAGCCGTTGGCTATTTTAATATAATAAATGAAAACTTATTAAAATGTGGGATAAAAAGCAAAATATTTTTTTTGGATAATTTTATATATAGGGTTACGTACTGCAAATAATCCTCCAAAAATAGCTTTTTGAATATATTAGATTAGTTTTATTTTATAAAAAATAATTTGAAAGGTAAGTGTTTTCAAAATGATAAGTGAAGATATTATAAACACTAAAATTAGATATAGGGAACGCTATAAAACTTATGGAAAATCTGTGAAAACACTTGGTTGGGACAAAGGTAAACAAGATATCAGACTTGATATTTTAACTTCTAGCTATAGTTTTAACAACAAATCTGTACTAGATATAGGTTGCGGTTTTGGGGACTTAATAGAGGTCTTAAGAAAAAAAGCTAGTAACTTTTCTTATGTTGGTATTGATTTAGTTGACGAATTGATTTTAGAAGCAAAAAAAACATATAACAAGAATTCCTATACTTTCTATTGTGATGATTTTTTGAATCATAATTTTGAAGAAACTTTTGATTACTGTATTGCTTCTGGTATTTTCAACCACAAACTTCATCAGGATAACTATTCATTTATTAAAGATATCTTTACAAAAGCTTGGGATATAAGTGTAGATGGGTTTGCTTTTGATTTTCTTTCTGACAGGGTAGATTATAAACATGAACATACCTTTCACAGTTCCCCTTCTGTTATTTTAGACATGGCATATTCTTTTTCTAAAAATGTAATTTTGCGAAATGACTATATGCCATTTGAATTTTCAATCTTTGTTTTTAAAGATGATTCATTTAAAAAAAGTGATACATTATTTTGTAGATACAAACGATTATTGGAGGAAGATCTATGAGTAATATAATGGTTGTAGCAGGCGGTGACTGGCAAGTTCCACTTATACAATATCTTAAAAATGCAGGTCATACTGTAATAAATACTAATTTATATGAAAATTCTCCTGGTTTTAAATATGCAGATAAATGCTTTGTATTAAATGTTTTAGATAAACAAAATACGCTAAAAGTTGCAAAGGAATGTTGTATTGATGCTGTCGTTACAGACCAAAGTGATATTGCAGTTCCAACAGTGGCTTATGTTGCACAAGCGTTAGGTCTGAGAGGAATTACAGTTGATATAGCCGAACTTTTCACGAATAAATATAAAATGCGAACTTTTTGTAAGGAATACGGCTACCCTACACCTTCATTTACAATTGCAAAGACGGAGCAACAAGTGTACGACTTTATAAAGAAAAATGGATATCCTATCGTTTTAAAACCTAAAGACAGCCAGTCAAGCAGAGGTGTGAATATCGTTTTTAGCGAAACAAATCTACCTTTTTTAATAGCCGATACACTAAATGCTTGTCAAGATGGTTCTTTCATTGTGGAATCATATATAGATGGGTACGAACTCACTGTAGAAGGTTATAAAACAAAAGACAAACATACAACCCTAGCCATTTCTGAAAAAAGCTTTATGCCTGGTATGAGGCAGATTGCTACAAGTCTATTTTATTCAATAAATGCACTTGAAAAACATAAAATTTTAATTGCAAAACATGATCAAATGATTGAAAAAATGGGGTTACCGTTTGGTATAACACACACAGAATATAAATATTGCAAGGGTACTTACTATCTTATTGAAACTGCAGCTAGAGGTGGGGGCACAAAGATTTCATCTCATATTATTCATGCTATAAGTGGTGTAGATATTTATAAAAATTTATTAAATGATATTTTAGGATTACCACAAATACCTATATTAAAAAATAAATCTCAGCGTTCTGTTGTGTTAGATTTTTTTCAATTTCAGCATGGAAAAGTACGATTGATTAATGGGAAAGAAGAGGTTCTTATGCATCCAAACGTTATTGACTTTTCAATTAATTTTGAAGAAGGTGGTTGGGTTCCAAGCTTAAAAGATGACCGTTCTCGATCAGGCTACATTATTATACAGGCAGATGGTGATGATGAATTGATATCATTAACTGCAAAATTGAAAGGTCTTATTAGGGTGGAATATGAATAATACAATTTATTTATTTGACAGTTTGCTTCATGTAGATTTAAGTGATACCTCATTTGACTCTATTAGAAGTCAAATGAAGGAACAAAATATTTTATGTGCATTTGCAGTAGGTATGGACGGCTATGGTAAGTATGATGAAAATAGTTTTAGTAAGATTATATCTCAAAACTTTAATAACCTTTTTCCCGTTGCGTACTATTATTTTGAACATGAAGAAAAAACATTCAATATACACAAAAAACTTAAGGGACTAGTAAATTTAGGTTATGTTGGTATCAAGCTTCATCCTAGATACTCAAGAATTGATATTACTAGCAGTACACTTGCTGAAATTATTAGACAAGCTGGTCAAATGGGATTGGTTGTATTGTTATGTACCTATTTTTATACCAACAAAGTACCATTTAATACTATAGACAATTTAGCCTTTCTTATTAATCAAATTGAAGACACAAAGTTAATATTGCTTCATGCTGGATCCGTTAGACTTTTGGAAACCATTGAGCTTACAAGGGCATTTTCAAATATTCTTTTAGATTTATCATTTACACTCTGTAAATACGAAGGTTCATCAATAGATCTAGATATTGAATTTGCTTTTCGCACATTTGATAAACGAATATGTGTAGGTTCTGACTATCCAGAGTTTTCTCTTGGAACTTTAAGAAAAAGATTTGACTATTTTAGTTGTCATATACCACTAGAGAAAAGAATCAATATAGCACATAGAAATTTAGCTAATTTTACAAATTTAGGAGGGCAATATTTTGAAAGATAAAATTATTGACTATATTAAAAGAAATCGTGTTTCTACAACTGAAATTGCAGACTGTCTTAATAAGACTGGTAATATACCGGATGTTTTGCCAATTAATCGTGGTATGCATAAAGTGGGTAATGTTTTTTGGGTTTATGCATATGGCGGCACAAATTATAATGTACATGAGCAAATCGAAAATACTAAAGAAGGTGATATTGTTTTGGTTGAAGCTTTTGATTGCGGTCAAAATGCTATTTTTGGAGACCTTGTATCAAAATATCTTCTTTTATATAGACAGGCTGAAGCAATCGTAACAGTTGGTTATATGAGAGATGTTCCCAGACTCATAAAAGAATCATGGCCAATTTGGTGTACAGGATTTACCCCTATTGGTTGCATTAATGAAGAAGTGTCGGGTATGGAGAAATCGTTAGTAGAGGAGCATCGCAGTAAATATGATGGTTCTATTGCTGTTTGTGACGATGCTGGTGTAGTGATTATACCAAAAGATAAACATACACAAGACTTTTATGAACGAATTGAATTTATAGAAAATCAGGAAGATATTTGGTTTGACTGTATAGATCGAAGAAAAATGTCTACATTTGAAGCTGTTTGCTTAAAAAAATATCTTAATAATGCTAAATAAGTAAATTAGGAAGAAAACAAAATCTTCTTTAACGTGAGTTCGATGGAATAAATTTAAAAGATGGAGTTCATAAGTGAAAAAAACAAAAAAATATCCCCCCCTTAAAACACACAGCAATTTTTTAAAAAATTATTGTGTAGTTAAAGCAATATTTGGAGTGAGGAACATTGTAAAATTAAATGCACGGAAGAAAAAAATAAAGGCACATGCCAAAAACCTGATAAAATGTAAGCGACCAAGCAAAACATTTTGGAGGTAAAAGGAATGTGTCAAAAAAAATAACGTAAAAGAAAAAGAAAAGCAACATATAACAAAAGAAAACAGGGTAATAATAGAACATTTAAATAATATACAAAAGATGAACAAAACAAAAATAGCAAGAGAAATAGGGGTAAGTCGATCATTAGTAAGTCAAGAAATTAAAAGAGGATTAGTAAAAAATTTGAATAGTGACTTAACGGAAAAATACGTATATAGTGCGACAGTTGGTCAAAAGAAACATGAAGAAAATGGAACAGCAAAAGGATCGATGCTAAAAATAGCAAACGACCATAAGTTGGAAAATTATATAGAAAAACAAATTTTAACGGTGGATAAAAGTGATCTGACATATGGCAAATATAAGAATAAAAAACACCAAAAAAAAGAAGAAAATGCAGTGCGAAAACTACACAAAAAAGGACGGACAATACATGAGCGCCCAGCAGAAGTAGAAAGTCGTATAGAGATAAACCATTGGGAGATGGACACCATAGAAGGATTGAAAGAGAAAGATGCACCGATACTGCTTGTGATGAGTGAGAGAACAACAAGACGGGAAATCATACGATTAATAGGGGATAAAACACAGGCGTCTGTGGTGGAGGCAATCAATAGGTTTGAAGAATCTTTAGGATATGAAACATTTAAGAACACATTTAAAACAATAACAACAGACAATGGAAGCGAATTTTTGAATTATGAAGCAATTGAGACGTCGGTTATCATAAAAGGGGAAAAACGGACTGCAATACTATGCAGATGCTACTGCTCTTGGCAACGAGGCACAAATGAAAACATAAATAAGATGATTCGACGGTTTTTACCAAAAGGTAAAAGCTTTAAAGGCCTGTCTTCAGAAGAGGTCGCTCGCATTGAGTCTTGGATTAACAATTACCCTCGTAAGCAATTTAATTTTAAGTCTGCTAACGACATTTATCAGCTAATCGGCGTTGCTTAATTTTTTACGTGATTACCGTGCATTTAATACAATTTATAAAAACTTATTCCTGTACACTTGCCAACTTTAAACTTTTTCGTGTATAATATCAAAGGAGCAAGCATACTGAGCATAATTTCAAAGGATCTATTATAACTCAAGATTTTGGGGAAGTAGGCTCTTAACGCCTTGTTTACATGTTTAAGGTAGTACCATTTGAAGCATCTATATCCTGAATGATGGAAATATACTGCTATTGTCATCATTTCACTTAACGACATTGCGGTCTTCGGTATCTAAACTTTGAAAAACTCATCTACATCACAAAATATCTTTATTCATAATTCTTCTTGCATATAAAATCCACCATCTCTCTGCTTTTTTGGTCTCAAACTTATTTTAGCAGATTTTGGTGGGATTTTATTTTTTTGTTTATTTTCGTCCAACGCTCGTTAATTTATTTTCTCATGGAGCATACTAATCATGTAATCCCTTTCCATTGAGAATTTGTTGCATATATTTTTCAATTCTTGACTGTCGTGTTTTAGATTGTTTGGGTTCAGAAAAATAAAGAAGGTATGCTCTTTGTCGTCCTGGTGTCAATGCTTCAAAAGCAGTTTTTAAAGCGGAGATTTCCTCCAATTTATTTTGAAGTTCTTCAGGGATAGTAAATTCTGTGCTTTTTTTAAAATTCACTTCCAAACCAGTTTTTTCAACTTCAATAGCTTCATAAATATAGGCTTTCAAAATGGTTTCCATTGTAATGATTTCTTGAAGATTGGCAAAACGAATCTGACGGGCCGCCTGTACATTCACTGTTTGTTGGACTAGGATACCATGGGCGTCATGTAACAAGGCCCCTTTGTGAAACAGAACCGCACAGTATTCTTTAAATCCATGAATTAAAATTATATTTTTCTCTTCAAATGTGTAACAAGGAACACCCCACTTTAATTTTTCCGTTAGCGGACAGTCCAAAAGAATCATTCTCAATTTCTCAAATTCTTCCCGCCACTTTTTAGATTTACTTAAATATTCATCAACCTTAGGATTCATTCTACTAGTTGTCATCAAGGAGCACCCCGTTTCAAATTGTTAATTAGCCAACAGTCAAGCATGATTATGCTAATCTTTGTTATGAGGTTATTTTAACTGAATTCACTAGTCTTATACCTCCATGAAGAAATATAGTAGAACAACCTTCTGCTAATTGGTGTCAATATAAACGGATGTTCCACGCACTCCTTGTTCGGGCTCTTTTACAATTAGTTTTGTTGGAATTCTGCTCTTTAGTTCTTCAACGTGGGTAATCAAACCAATGGACAGTTTTTCATTTTTTAACCGTTCAAGAGAGGTTATGACCGTGTCTAGCAGTTCTTGGTCAAGGGTTCCAAATCCTTCATCTAAAAAGAAAAATTCAAGTGGTGCTTGGTTTTTAAGTTGTATGCGAGAAGACAATGAAAGAGCAAGGCAAAGAGAAACAAGAAAAGTTTCACCACCCGAAAGGGTTTTTACCGAGCGGGTAACGCCACCGTTAAAGTTGTCCATAATTTTAAAATCCGATTCATTTTCCTCATCAGATAAAACAAGGGAATAATGGCCATTTGTTATTTCATGAAGACGTTTTGAAGATTCGGTGGTTACGTAGTGTAGCTTGCTTTTTGAAATATAAGTTACAAAATTATTGCCAGCTGTAATATTTTTTAGTTCATTTAAAAGACCTTTTCGCTTTTCTACAGATTTCTCTTGTTTTTTTAGTGTTTTTTGCTTTGCAATATGTTGGACTAATAGTTCAATTTGCTCTTGTAAAACAGCAGATTTTTTTATGGCTGCTTCATAGTTACTTTTAAGTTCTGCGCAAATATTCTCAAGGGCTTCTACTTCTAATTTGGTAGTTGTTTGTCCGTCTATTTTTTTAGTGAGCCGTTGTAGATTGTCTTTGGTAGTTTTGGTTTCGTTGTAGTGTTTTTCTATTTCTTCTGCAAGCGTTTGCTGGGCCAATGGGGACAAAAATTTACCAACAGCCAGTTCTTTGCTTTTAAAACCATACTGGGCTAAAGCCTCGTTAAGTTTGTCAGTTTGTTCCTTCAAAAGAGCTCCAAAAGTATTGACTTGGGTTTCGGTTTCTGTTTTCTTTTGGTTGATTTCAGCTAAACGTTTGGTGGCTTCTTCTGTTTGTGCTTTTAATGTTTCATAGTTGGTGGTAAGTTCATCTTTTGTCTTTTGAAGGTCATTTAATAGAAGAAATGGTGACACCGCTCCACAAAAATCTTGTATCATTTTTCGTTGCTCATCAATATACTTCTTTTTCTCTTTCCCTGCTGTAATGGTGTCTTGGCGTTTCAAAGCAGTTTCATTTTGGTTTTTTATTAAGCTTTCCAAGCGTATATTATTTTCTTCTAGTTCGGCTCGTGCTACCTTTGACAAATTTTCTAATTCATCCATTCTTTTTTCATTTTGTTTTAGTTGTTCAAATTCTTTTTCAATGTCACTGAGTTGTAATTCATCTTTTAAGGTTTCCAATGTTGTTTCAACACTATTTTTTTCCACTGTTTGTTGAGTCACATCTTTTTCATAGTCAGATAGTAGGGTTTCATCCTTTGCAATAGCTTCTAGTAAAACTGCTTTTCTGGTTTTTAAATCATGTAGCTGGCTGATTTTTTCTTTTTGAGTTTCTGTGAGTTTTGTTTTTTCTAGTTCCCATCGTTGACAAGCTTGTTTTAAAGTCTCAAAATCTTTTTCTAATGTACAGACTTGATTGGTTAGCTCATCTACGCTAAAGAGCAACTTCATTTCCCCAAGAGCCTGTTGAAGATTTTCACGATTTTGTTTGTTTGTTGAAATTTCTAATAAGTGTTGGTGCATATTTTTTTCAGTATTTTTTATAGAAACAGAGAGGGTCTCTATTTTTTCTTCCAAAGAGGTTGTAATGTTAGAAAATATTTTTTCCGCAGGGCTTGGGTGATTGGTAGAACCACAAACCGGACAAGGTGCTCCTTCTTGTAAGGCCTCTGACAACAAACTTGCTAAATTACTTTGTTCTGTAGCTTTTTTTTGAGCTGTAACTGCTTCAAAATTAGTTAAAAGTTCCGTGTGATGATTTTCCATGGTTTTAAAATCTGCTTCTAATGTTGCAATGACTTGGTTTGTTTTTTCAAGGGCTATGGTGTCAATTGCTATTTTTTCAACTTGTTTTTTTGCTTCTTCCAAAGCAAGTTTTTTTTGGTTTAAACCATTTTGTAACGTTAAAAGGGTGTTGGTATCTCCAGGCATATTTTGAAGATGATTTTCAACCTGAGAAGAAAGGGTATTTACAAGTAATTCTTCTGTATGAATAGACAGATCAATGCCTTGTAGGAGCTTTTTGTTTTCGGAAGTAGTAGAAGTGAGGGTGTTGATTTTTTTGGTAGATAGTAGCATTTTTTCTGTAAGTTCAACAAGTTTCCTCTCTAAGTTAAAAGCTTTTTCAACCAATTGTTTATAGGCAACTGGCTTTGAAAGCTTTGTTTTTTCTTCTTCTGCTACCATTATAGTAGTTTTTGTTTTTTCCATGGTTAGGGTTACGGTACTTAGTTGAATCGTTATTTTTTCTAAAAAGTCTGTTTGGGTTTTATATAGTTTTTGTAGTTCCAAACGGTCATTTTCTATTTGTTGAAGGGTTTCTTGTATTTTAACAGCCTGTTTTGCATTTGCTTCTTTTTCCAGTAAAAAAGGCAGTTTTTCATCTTTTTCTTTTTGGGCAATGGACAAGTTTTGTGTTAGTAAATCCAGATTTTCTTTTAGTTTGTGGTAACTGGTTAGTAAGTCTTCTAGTGTACGATGAAAAAATTCATTTTTTTGGGCTGTTTGTTTCAGTTGAGTAATAAAGGGAAAAACTTTATCTGCTTTTTCAGCATCTTTTAAGGACGCTACTTTTTCCAGTACAACAACTTCCTCTGTTTGTAAGAAGGAATATTTTTCATTGACTTGCTTCCATTCGGTTAAATCAGCTAACAGCATTTTTGTTTTTTCTAAACCCAAGCTATGGACTTGAATGTCTTTGTCAATCTGTTGAATGGAAAGAAGGGTGTTTTCATATTCTAACCTTTTAGCTTCCATGGTTTTGTCTGTTATATCTCCCAAGGCACTTACTTCAGCTTGAATTTTTTCAAGTTGGGAAGAACAGGTTTTAAATTCATCGGTTATTTTTTTTGTCAGAAGCGCACCATATTGTTGCAAATTAAAAAGACGCTCTAGTGCCAATGCACGGTCTTTCCCTGTGAGCATTAAAAATTCGCTAAACTTGCCTTGGGGCAAAATAACAGAACGCAAAAAGTCATCATAGCCCAAGCCAATAATGTTTTGTATGGTATCGCTTACTTCGGTGGATTTTTCGGCAATTGGCTTTTTCTCGCCATTTACGATTTCACAAAGTCTGGCAGATTGTGTTCCGCTTTTTTTATAATGGCGGGTGACTTCATACACCTTATCAAATGTACCGTCCTTGATGGAAAATCCAAATGTAACTGCCATTTCGGAAGCATTGGTGTTAATAAAGGGCACTTTTTCCTGTTCCTTTTTTGCATACCGTGGCATGAAACCAAATAGCGCCTTTGTAATGGCATCAATAATGGTGGACTTTCCACTTCCTGTTGGGCCGAAAATTCCAAATAGCCCATGTTCCATGAGTTTGGAAAAGTCAATGGTTTGTTCCTCACAAAAGCTATTGAGGCCTTTGATCGTTAGGGTTAAGGGTTTCATTTTTCACCTTCTTTTTGTTTATTCACTTACGTCATCCTCATAAAAAATCTCCAAAAATAAATCCAACAATTCCTTGGTAGGTGCTACTTTTTTGGTAGAGAAATAAAAATCGGAAAACTGTTCTACAAAACTTTTTTCATCGTCAAAAGCTTTTGCAACAGCGGCTTCCTCGGGCATGATGGGCGTAATTTGAACAATGTCACGCTTTGCCAATTTTATTTGGCGTATTTCATTTTGGAGAAGCACCCGTTGGGTTTTGATTTCTAAGTAAACATAGCAGTCTTTGTCTGTATTTTCTTCACACAGGGCAATGGCTTCTTCGATACTATTGGCTCTCCAAAGTTCGATGGGCTTGTAGTTTTCTAAAAAGTGTTGGGTAATGACTGCTTCACTATTGGCAGTTACATCAATAATAAATACAGATTTTTTGTGGTTTACTTCACTTAAACTGTAAGCAATGGGGGAGCCAGCATAAAAAGCAGGTAAGTGGGTGTTCAGCACTTTTTGGGGGCGATGAATATGGCCCAAAGCCACATACTGGGCTTTTTCGGGAAGTGCCGAAGCATCAACGGTAAAAGCCCCACCCAGTTGTATAGCACGTTCTGATTGACTTTCCTCGGAAAAAGAAACAAAAAAATGTCCTGTAGCAATATTGATGGTGTCCTCCCGATATTGTAGGGAAGCCTGCTGAAAAATTTCTTTTATTTTGGCGGAATAACTTTTCTGCATTTCATTTTCTGAAAGGTCATCGTTTATAATTTCGTTCAAACGTTTTTCACTAGGGTAAGGCAATGTGATGATGACAACTTTTTCGTTGTTTTTTTCTATTTCGATGTAACATTCCCCAGCATTATTTATTTTGTAGCCTTTGGTGTCTATTTGCTCCGCTACGGTTTTGGGGTTTCCTAATAAAATAATGCCATTGGTGGAGGCAATGGGGCTTGCAGCCTCAAGACGCTCGGGGTTGTCATGATTTCCTGCAATGGCAACAACAGGACGCATGGCATCGTCTGCAATTTTTTTCATGTATTTAAAAAACATTTTTTCCGCAGCCGCAGGGGGCGTAACGGTGTCGTAAATGTCCCCTGCAATTAAAACCAAATCTATTTTTTCCTTGTCTACAATTCGGCAAAGTTCTTCTAAAAACAGCACTTGTTCTACAAGACGGGAATATCCCTCTAAGGACTTTCCTAAATGCCAATCGGATGTATGCAGTATTCTCATAAATGTACAAGCTGACCAGCTGGAATTTTAACGACAACATCATCTACACAAATCCAAACGTCAGTAGCAGCATTATTTTGAACCATTTTAAGGTTGGTTGAAAAAATTAAATTTTGAAGGGCGTTCATATAGTCTACAATTTCAATGTGAGTAGCGTACCAAACATCATCTGCATGGGAAACCATCCTACAAAAATCTTCAATTAGGTGCCAATTATTTTCGTTGTCAAATTCGTAGCTGTGTCCCCAAACATAAAGAAGATGTTGGCGACCGCTTTTATATTCTAAATTCATAAATCGCTCTGCATGGGAAAGTAAGTTTTCATTGTGTCGACAAGTTCCATGCCACGCTAAATAATTTTCTGGGAATACAAATGTTTTATGGGTTTCCATTACCCTTGCATACTCAATGCCTAAGCTTGGAAGGGTTTTTAAAACAACGTCGTTATAAAGCCCGTTGGGGTAAGACATCCCACGGATGGGGTAGCCAACTAAATCTTCCAGAATTTTTTTGTCCTCTATGATTTCCGTTACAAAATGAACAGGTGGCGTAACAGAAAGGGATTGGTGGGTAAGCCCATGAGCCGAAACTTCATGATTTTCGTAAAGGGATTTTACTTCTGATTTTTCAATTCGGTCCAGTTTACCTAAAAGTCCGCCATTTACATGAAAAGTTCCCCTGATACCATACTTATTAAAAATATCAACCAGTTTGCGGTCTTGGTATTTTGCATCGTCGTAGCTCATGGTAATTACTTTTCGTTTTCCATCTTTAAATCTGTCAAAATTAATCATGTTTATTCCTCCCATAAATTTTTAAAATAATTATACGGCAATTTCAAAAAGAAGACAAATTTTTATTGACGGTTTAGTAACCGTAAGATATGCTAATAATATAATCAATCAATACAAAATCATATTTGTTAATGATAACAATACAAAGGAGGTTTTTGAAATGGGTTTTTCAATTTTTATTAATTTTGCAGGTAATTGTAAGGAAGCTGTGGAGTTTTATGCAAGTGTGTTTGGTGCAGAAATGAAACGAACAATGAAATATAGCGATGCTCCAGCAAGTTCTGATTACCCTGTGAAAGAAGAAGAAAAAAATTTCATCATGTACACTGAAATGGAAATTGGTGGTTCTACCGTTATGTTCTCTGATGTGCCAACGGATATGGAAATTGTAATTGGAGGCAACATTAGCCCAACCGTAACTAGCAAAAATATGGAAGATATAAAAAATTGGTTTAACAAAATGAAAGACGGTGGAACTATTTTAATGGAGGTTCAAGAAACATTTTGGAGCAAATGTTATGGCTCTGTTATCGATAAATTTGGTGTGGCATGGCAATTTAGCTACGAAGGAACAGAAGCGTAAAAAATGCTCCCTCCTATTTGTAAAGCAAATAGGAGGGAGCATTTTTTACGTCCTTTTTTAAACTGCCTTATGAACCAAATTAAAATAAACAGCACATAGGGCAAGTAAACTTTCGTGAGTTCCTGCTTCTACAATTTTTCCATTTTCAAAAACATAAATGTAGTCAGCGTGTTCAATGGTTTTAAGTCTGTGGGCGATGACAATGCAGGTTTTGCCTTTCATTAAATGCTGAATTCCTTTTTGTACCAGTACCTCATTTTCAGAGTCAAGTGCTGCAGTGGCTTCATCCAGTAATAAGAAAGGAGCATTTTTTAAAATAGCCCTAGCAATACAAATTCGTTGGCGTTGTCCACCAGAAAAATTTTCTCCTCGGGCGCTAACTAGTGAATCGTAACCATGTTCAAGTTTTGTAATAAAATCATGGGCATTGGCGGCCGTGGTAGCGGCAATGATTTCTTCCTCAGTAGCATCAAATTTTCCAAATTGAATATTTTCTTTTAGGGTTCCTTCAAATAATACAGGTTCTTGAGGAACATATGAAAATAAATTTCGCAACGTTTGAAGGGTATATTGGTTGATGGAATTTCCATTAATGATAATGTCGCCAGCCGTTAGCTGATAAAACCCCATTAGTAGTTTTACCATAGTACTTTTTCCGCTACCACTTTGCCCAACAAATGCAATGGTTTTGCCAAAGGGAACCTCCACATTTATTTGGTTTAAAATGTTGTCACGTGATGGATAAGAAAAACAAACATCTTGAAAAGAAATACCTGTATTGCTAGTTTTAGCTGCATCAAAAGGGGCATCACCAAATTTTAAGGGTTCCTTTTCAATAGCAAGTACATCAAAAATCCGCTGAGCAGAGACAAGGGAAGTTTGTAAACTGCTAAAAACGTAACTGGTATGAAATATGGAACCACTAACCGTTTCTTGTAAAGATAATATTGCCATGAGGCTTGAAATTTTGACAAGCCCTTTGGTAGAAAGGATAACACCAAAAATCAAAGTTCCTACATTAATGATAAAATAAAAAAAATAATTAATAGAAGTGTTAGTAGCGCTTCTTGTAGTTCTTTTCATAATAGATGTTGTGGTAAGCTCATTTTGTTGGAAAAAAAGGTGAAACACAAAATCAGATGGATATATTTTCAACACTTTAAAACCAGATAACATATCGCTTAACTTTTGGGTTAAACCAGAAAGGGCTTTTTGAACATCTGCTGATAAAAATTTAAACTTTTTTGAAAACTGAATGTTTACAAAGTTTGAAATAATGGTTAAAACAAGTACAAAAGTAGCAATTTTGGGGTCAAACCAATACATGGCGATTACCCCAAACACAGGCACAAAGAGAATATAAAGTAAATCCATGAAATGATTTGTATAATAAACTTTCATGGCTTCCACATCACTGGTCAATCTAAAAATAGAGTCAGCGCTGTGGTTATCTTCATAATAAGATAAGGGTAAATGTTGCATATGCTTAAAAATAGATTTTCGAAGGTCAAGCATAAGGGCTCGAATGACACGCATACGAAAATATATAAAAATGGGCCCTATCATATTCAGAAACAAAGCAACAGCACATATGATTAGGGCTACTTTAAAAGTTGCCATGGTTTTATTCACAATACTATCCGTAAAATTTTGAATAGCAAATGAAAATAAAATATTTCCCATATTAAAGGTCACACCAAGAAATAGACAATAAATAAAAAACGTTACTTTATATTTTCCTAGTAAGTCTATGGTTTTGAAAAAAGTTTTTAGGCTATTTTTATTTGTAGGCATCTTAAACCTCCGCTTCAACATACTGATGATATAGTTCCTTATAAATAACGCCGTGTTGCATTAAATCATGGTGAGTGCCTGTCTCAGCTATTGTTCCCTTATCTAAAACCAAAATAAAATCTGCGTCTTTAATGGTAGAAAGCCGATGGGCAATTACTAAGATAGTCTTATTGGCTTTGTATTTTTGTAAGGCTTCTTTAATATAAAATTCAGAATCATTGTCAAGGGAGGCGGTGGCTTCATCTAAAATCATAATAGGTGCATCTTTTAGAAAAGCCCTGGCAATGGCAATTCGTTGTACTTGACCACCAGACAATTTGGTTCCCCGTTCTCCTAAAATTGTTTCATATTTTTGGGGAAGGTTTGCAATAAAATCATCTGCAAAGGCCAGTTTAGAAGCGTGAAAAATTTCTTCTGTAGTGGCGTTGTTTTTACCAATTGCAATATTTTGCTGAATACTCAAAGGAAATAAAAAGGTACTTTGGGAAACATAAGAAAAATAATTTCTTACAGTTTCAATGGAAAGCGCTGCAATATTTTTGCCATACAATTTTATTTCTCCACTTTTTAGTTCATAAAATTTTAAAAGTGCATTGATGATGGTAGATTTGCCACTTCCGCTTGCCCCTACAATGGCAACGGTTTTGCCAGCTTCTATGGTAAAATTAATATTTTTTAAAATGTCTGTGTCATCATAAGCAAAGCAAACATTTTTAAATTCAACAGCATTTTTAAATGTTACATCTACCAACGTATCTTTTGCTTCGTCATTTTCCGTTGGTTCTTCAAAAATGAAAAAAACCCGTTCAATGGCAGCGGATGTTAGCTTAAACTCAGAATAGATCCGATGAAGTTTCATACAAGGGCCGATGGCTTGGCTAATTAACTGACTAAAAGCAATTAAGGCTCCCAGCGTAAGTTCACCCTTTATACAAAAATAAGTCCCAACCCCATAAGAAATAAGAAGGGGACCCATATAAGCAATGGTGAAAAGTGGAGATGTTGCCGTTTGTGTTGCATCATTTTTTAAAGCCATTTCCGTGGCTTTTTTTAGTTGGGATTCGTATTTGCGTAACAATATATTTTCAAGTGAAAATGATTTGATAGTGCTGTTTTGATTGGATAATTCTTGGATGGTGTTGTTGGTAGTGCCTAAATATTTTAAATAATCTCGTTGCCTTTGTTTTAATTTTGTCAGTAATTTTATAGTAGCAAAAGCGCAAAAAGGAACAATGATAAAACTAATAAAATAAAGTTTTGGGTTTAAATAAATTAAATAAGCGGAGAAGAAAATAATAGAAATGGGAGATTCGATTAGTCGGCCGAAATAATTTTCAATAAAGCTTTGAATAAAATTAATGTCATTTGCAAAACGAGAAATAATATCACCTGTTGTATTTTTTTCTACAAATTCTATTTTTAACTTCAAAAGGTGTTGCGTTGCCTGTTCTTTCATATCTTTGGTTGCATAAGACCCAAAATAGCCGATTATATATTCTGTTAAGAAAGAACAAAGGACACCTACTACTAAAACAACAATTCCTTTCATAATGTAAGTTTGCGTATCCCCTAGTTGATGGGCTTGAGCGTTATTAATAATGTCTTTTATCATACTGGCTAAAAAAACGCTACACCCAGAAAGGCACAAAGATGTTAGGATACTAAGTAAAACCAAATGTAAATATTTTTTTAGAAATCGAAACAGGTATTTCATAAAACATCACCTCCAGCAGTTTATACTAATTATTATCCGTGACAGATACAGTAAAATAATCTATTTAGTGTACTATGTGAAAGATAACATTGCAAGAAAAAAGATAGAAATAGAAACAGTTTAAAAATAACACTCCTGGAAAAAATTAATTTTTTTCAGGAGTGTTATTTTTAAACTGCTTTTGCCCAACGTTTTAAACTTGGATAAAATGCTGTTAAGGATTCTCTTGCTTCATCAGCGGTTTGATAAACGCCGTCTTCCAAGGTAAATGGAATACAACTTTCAATCATTTGCTCCATGGTTTCTTCTTTTAAAAATTTTCCGTCCCCATAGCAGTAGTGGCAATAGTCTTGGCTTTTACTTCCGTCTGCTTCTGTTCCAAAAAGTTCGTTTGTTTCTCCCATGGGCATTCCACAACTTTGACAATGTTTTTCAGTTTGATTCATATTTATTACCTCCTAAGTAAATGTTGTTGATAAACATAGTATAAACCAGTTCAACTGACAACCTGTGTCATATTATTATAGGAGTTTATATTTTATTGATGGTTTGGTAAAAGATTCATATTGATCTAAGGTTTTTTTCAAAGTATTTGCCACACATTCTCGTACAAAATCAGGCGCCACAACTTCTGCCATAGGACCAAACGACAAGATATAGCCAATGGTCCATTCATCAAACGTCCAAAAAATCGTAGCGATAAAGTTGCCATCTTCATCTTTTGTTATTTCGCCTTCGTCAAATTCATCATAAACGCGATAGCTAAGTTGGCTATTAATTTTTAATGTTATCTCATGAATCTTTGTTTCTTGATTCATTATATTTGGTTTTTCTTGTGGCAAATCCCGTTCAAAAGAAGCGTTGGTAAGTTCAATGTTTTTCATTCGGTTTAACTTAAACAATCGATATGCCTTTTTATGTAAGCAATAGCCCTTCACATACCATGACTTGCTTTTAAAATAAAGCTGGAGTGGTTCAATTTCTCTTTTTAACTTTTCTCCGTTTCGTCCATAATAGTCACAAATAATTATTTTTTTATTTATAATAGCAGTTTTAATCATGGAAAACCGATCATTTGCTGCATCGCTCCAGTCAGAGAAGTCTACGGAAATCCAATTGGTGATGGCATCTTTATTAAAAATAGCACTGAGTTTAGAAAGTACATCATCCACTTCTCCTTGATGAATTATTTTTAGACTCTGCAAGGCAGTTAATATTTCATTTTGTTCCTTCTCAGAAAAAAACGATTTGCTCAAAATAAAGTTGTCCAAAAGGCGAATACCACCACCTTTTCCTTTGTTGGTGTAAATGGGAATGCCTGCTATGGTCAACATGGTTATATCTCGATAAATTGTACGGATAGAGACTTCAAAATGTTCTGCCAATTCCTTGGCAGTTACTATTTTTTTATTTAGTAAAATATAAACGATTTCAAATAAACGTCTCATTTGCATTTTTATCACCCCTTGTTATTTTATCATCATTTCTTCAAGCGTAATAGCATAAAATTTTTTAGAATGATACAATACTGGAGGGGTGAGATTTTTGAAATTATTTCATGTAAGCCAAGAGAAAAATATTAAATTATTTGAACCAAGAATTCCTACCAGAACAGAACTAGATCAATCAAAAGGGCTGGTGTGGGCAGTAGCAGAAAATTGTTTGCCTAACTTCTTAACGCCACGGAATTGCCCCAGAGTGGCATATTACGCTACCAGTAAAACAACAGAAAGTGATATTGGCAAATTTTTTTCTTCCAAAGACCAACTGTATTGCGTTGCTATTGAAAACAAATGGTGGGAAGTCATGACAAACACAACTTTATTTTTATATGAGTTTGATCCAAAAAACTTTTATCTTCAAGATAAAGTAGCAGGATACTATGTCAGTGAAAAAGTCGAAAAGCCAATTCAGGTGACAGCAATCAACAATTTACTGGAGAAACAGTTTGCACTTCATGTAGAAATAAGAATGTTAGAAAATCTTTGGGGTTTGGCAGAAGCTGTTAAACAGTCAACATTGAATTGGTCTCTGTGCCGAATGAAGTATGCGCAAAAAAATAACGTGAGCGTATAAGCCCACGTTGTTTTTTTGTGTAAACTAACAAAGAAACTAATTTTTAATCGGTTTTAGACAGGCGTATGCCTATGCTATCCTTGAAAGTTTATCAATTGCAGTTTGTTCATCTTCAACAAAATAAATGTCATTTCCACGATTACACTCAAAAATAAAATTCCTCAAAGATTTACTGGTATATATGGAGAAGTCACCAACCACCGCAAGCATCTTTCCGTAGGTAACAAATTTTTGTAAAATATCTCCCGCAATGCCAGATCTTAAATTAAAAAAATCTTCCACGATTGCTTGTTTGTTAAGCACTATGCTGTCGCACTCATCATTATAGGCGATGGTTGCCATAAAATCCAGCGCCGAGGCGGTATCAGTTATTATTAACTCATTGCTATGCACAACGGCAATGTTAATGCCATTTACTTGAACGATTCGTTTGTCCATCTTTTTCAACTCCTATTTTTTATTTTTTAAAAAATGCTGTATTTTTAATCGTAAAGAGCCAGTTTTCAGTACATAACATTATCATCTCCAATGCAGATTGTTCTGAACTTATTATATTGGCAATAAAACTAAATTCAATATATTTTTGCCCGTTTTTCATTTCTTGAAAAAGTTTTCATAGAAAATGAATAATAAACAAAATTTTTGGGATTGACACAGCAACAACTGGCAAATAGTAAGTATTGGTGAACAGATAAAGTACTGCTTGCCCTATACGCTTTACGTCTTAATTGTTTATTATCTAATATCAAACTATTTTAGAGCCCATTATCCGGGTGAGTGGATATGTTTGTTTTTTTATTGTAACACACTAGAATAATAATTAACGTTTAGTGGGAGGATAAAAAATCTCCTTTTATTTTTGTTGTATAATTGACATAAAATTTTGGCAATAGTAAAATATAACTTTACAGTAATGTTGCGGAAAATAATAAAAGGTCAAACTTTTAACCAAACAGGAGTTGGATAAATGTTAAATATAACAGAGGAACAGATTAAAAAAATATGTAGTAAACGAAATGTGTATGAAAAGGGACTTCAATATTATTTTATGGGACGTGTGAAGGAACTAGCCATTGATGAGTCGGGCGTTGCAAAAGCCACTGTCATGGGAGCTATGCCCTATGAGGTAAGCATATCGGGTGTTGATAGCGAAGAGGGCGGTTTTGTTCACTGTAGTTGCCCATCCTTTGACGGTGAAGGTGGCTGTAAGCATATTGTGGCAACCTTTAAAGCTGTGCAGGCATACCAGCGAAATTTAGATAAAATACAAGTAGAACAACGGAAAGATGTTGACAAAATATTTGATTATTTTTATGGGGTGACAGAAGAAAGCTATAAAAAAGAAATTAATTTAGTGGTTACGTTTGAGTCTGTTTTTGACAAACGAAATTGGAGCTTTTCCAATTATATTTTTGCAAGTATAGGAGAAAAAAAACTGTACGTCGTGAGAAATATAAAAAAGTTAATTGAAAGCATAGACACGGGGGATGTTTTGGAGTTTGGAAAAGGTTTTATTTTTGACCCGAAGATTCATGGATTTTCCGAAACAAACACTGCTATTATCAACATATTTAGAGAAGTGCTTGAAATTGATGAGTTAATTCAAGATAATTCAAGATATTATTATGGTTCGGGAAGTATGATTGATGGAAAAAAAATATTATTAACAAAAAATATGACAGAAAAATTTTTGAGAATGTTTGAAGGTCAAACAATCGATTTATTGCTAAATGATGTAAAATATACAGAAGTTCCTATTATAAAGCAACCACTTCCTATGGAAATGGATTTAAAAGAAAGTGGAAATGAACTGCAACTAATTTTACAAAATGAAAAAGTAACCCCTTTAGTAAAAGATGTGAGTTTTGTATTTTACAACCACATTATTTATGAGCTGGATGAAAAGCAAAAGAAATTTTTAATTCCGTTTATTCAATATGCCACTAAAAATGCCACCAATTTAATTACCATTCAAAATAACAAAAAGCAAACCTTTATGTCAGAGGTACTTCCTGTGACCGCAAAAAATTTAGAAATTAAAATTGATGAAAGTCTGACAGATAAAGTTTTAAGTGAGCCATTTAAGGCATCTATTTATTTTGACTTAAACGAAGCCAACAGCATTTTTTGTAGGGTTGAGTTTGTATATGGTAGTTATCACATGAATCCATTTTCGGCAGAAGAATTTAAAAGTGACAAAATTATCTTACGAGACATGGAAAAAGAACGAAAAATTCAGACCATGCTGGAATTGTCAGAATTCAAAGTAGCGCAAGGAATTTTGTTTCTGGACGATGAGGAAAAAATACCAGATTTTATTTATCAAATTCTACCAAAACTTCATACAGAAGCGGACATTTATTATTCCGAGTCTTTTAAACAAATAAAAATTCGAGAAAGTAAAAAAATAACCACATCTGTAAGCTACAACGAAAAAAGCGAAATGTTAGATATTAGCTTTGACTATGAAAATGTGGATAGCAAAGAACTTTCTATGGTGTTTGCATCCATTAGAGAGAAGAAAAAATACCACAGGTTAAAAGATGGCTCTTACATCCCACTTTCCAATATTAATTTTTCAGGGATTCATAATATTTTGGACTACATGGATATTAAAGAAAAAAATATCGGACAAGCACCCATCAGCCTTCCTTTAAGCCGTGCCATGTATTTAGAAGAACAGCTTTCTGACAACGAAACAGTAAGTCTACATACCAATATGGCTTTTGATAGGCTTATTAAAGATTTAAAAAACCCAAAAGAAATGGATTTCCCGTTGCCAGAAGCGTTAGATGGGATTTTGCGTGATTATCAAAAGACAGGATTTCGGTGGTTAAAAACATTGTCCTATTATAAACTAGGTGGAATTTTAGCCGATGACATGGGGCTTGGAAAAACCATTCAGACCATCGCTTTTATTAAATCGGAGTTGGAAAAAACCAAAGGAATTTCTATGGTGGTTTGCCCTAGCTCTCTTGTGTATAACTGGCTAGAAGAAATTAATAAATTTGCAGGAGAGTTAAGGGTCACCGTAGTTCAGGGAAATCAATCTACAAGACAGGGTACCATTGAGCAACTAAAAGAAACAGATATTGTGGTAACTTCTTATCCCTTGATTAGACGTGATATCGAATTATATAGCGACATTACCTTTGACTATTGTTTTTTAGATGAAGCACAGCATATTAAAAATCCTGAATCACAAAATGCAAAAGCCGTAAAAAGAGTAAAAGCAAAAGGGTATTTTGCCTTGACAGGAACACCCATTGAAAATTCTCTCATGGAAATGTGGTCTATCTTTGACTTTATTATGCCAGGATATTTGCTTTCTCGAGCAAGATTTATTAAAAAATATGAGTTGCCAATTATAAAAGAACAAAGCGAGTCCACCATGGAACAGCTAGTAAGACAAATCAAGCCGTTTATTTTAAGAAGAATGAAAACAGAAGTGTTAAAAGAACTTCCCGAAAAAATTGAAACCAAAATATCCATTGAATTGACAGACGAACAAAAGAAAATTTATTTGGCTTATCTCGAAAATATTAGAAATGAAATCGAAAGTGAAATGGATAAAAACGGACTGGCAGGAAGCCATATTAAAATTATTGCAGCGTTGACAAGGTTAAGGCAAATTTGTTGTCATCCAGCTTTATTTATGGAAAACTACACCCATGAAAGCGGAAAACTTAATGCCCTCAACGAAATTTTATTAGATGCCCTTGAAGGCGGACACCGAATTTTAATTTTTTCACAATTTACGTCTATGCTTGAAATTATTAAAAAGCAAATGGAAGATGACAAGGTTCAGTATTTTTATTTAGATGGAAAAACCCCTGTTACAGAGCGGTTGGAAATGGTAAAACGATTTAACAATGGAGAGAGAGAAGTATTTTTGATTTCCTTAAAAGCAGGGGGAACTGGTTTAAACTTAACGGGTGCAGACACCGTAATTCATTATGACCCATGGTGGAACCCCGCAGTAGAGGAACAAGCTACCGACAGGGCATACCGAATTGGCCAGACCAACATTGTTCAAGTATTTAAACTTATTACCAAAGGAACCATTGAGGAAAAAATTTATGAACTCCAAAACAAAAAGAAAAAAATTATTGATGCAGTCATTAAGCCAGGGGAAAACATGATTAACAAACTGACAACAGAAGATGTTCGGGAACTTTTTCGGTAGTATTTCAAAAGTTATTAATAATATAATAGGGATTTAATAAATAAAAGAAAAATTTGTTGAATCCTTATTTTATATTGAAACAAATGGACCATTACGATATAATGAATATAAGAAATTAAACGTTAAAGGAGGATTACTTAAACAAAGTACTTATTAAAAGCAAATTTAAATTATTTTGACTTGGAGGAGAGAACTTGCAAGATAAGCAAATATACATTGCAGATACTGTACATAATACGATTCTTTTAAGTACATATGAAAAAGAAGTGATTTCAACCCAACTTTTTAATAGGTTACATAACATATCTCAAAATTCAACGGCATATCTAACTTTTCCTACAAACAGAACGAAACGTTTTGAGCATTCACTAGGGACGATGAAATTATGTGGAGATATATTTTACTATAGTTTAAGCAACTCCTCAAAAGAAGTGTTAGATGATTTTTTTGAAGATTTTAAAAAACTGTTAAAAAAAGACATTATTCATAGTGTAGTTTTACAGTCAGATAAATTTCGTACTATTTTAGAAGATAAAAATATGAATGAAAAAAAATTGAATACATTTAATAATTTGAATGTTAATAGTGTTTTTTATAATAATTTTGTACCAAAAAACATTAGTAATGATAACCAGTTTATATATCTCGTTTTATTTCAGGCAGTGAGGATATGTGGATTATTACACGATATAGGACACCCACCATTTAGTCATATCACAGAGGCAGCAATGACGAGTGTATATTCAAAGATAAAAGCAAAAAAAACGGAATTAAGAACAACGTTAGAGGAAGAATTTATTAAAATAATAGAGCAATATGATTCTGTTGAAGATGAAACAGAATATGCACATGTTAAAAATGATGAAATTGCATTTCATGAAAAAATAGGTAATAAAATGACAGACAAAATGATTAGCGATTTACTTTATAGTAATGATGAATGGTATAAAGGGAACCAGTTTAGTCAAAAATATTTTAAAGTTCTAGTATTTGAAACCGTAAAATGTATTTTTGCTGAAAAGGATATGTTTTTTGGGGCAATACACAGAATTGTTGATGGTGTGATAGATGGAGATCGCTTAGATTATGTAAATAGAGATACTGTGAATTCTGGAATTAACAATGGTCGAGTTGAGTATGATCGGTTAATATCCTCCATGAAATTGATGCAGCAAAAAGATTTCTCAGTTCGTATTTCGGATGATGTAGTGATAAAAATAACAGTTTATCAGTTTATATCTGATGTTAAAACCATCAATACAGTAGAAGACTTTTTCTTTAAAAGGTGGAATTTATACAAAAATATTGTGTATCACCACAGAGTTATTAAGACTGATGCCTTTTTGCAAAATTGTGTTGCAGATATTATATCTGATTATTTGCTAAAAGAGGATACTGAGAAAAAAGGAACTAGCGAAACAATAGACGATGAAGAGAACCCTGTCTTACCATTTAATATATCAGGTTTGTGGAAAGCGATTGAAATAGCATATTCTAATACAAGCTACTTTAATTCATTAATTCAATGGGATGATGGGTGGTTGTTTGCCGTTTTAAAACAACATTATTTTTTAGAATATTATAATCAAGATACCAGCCAAACGAGAGTTCAATTGGAGGAACTACTTTCTAATAAAAAAAATTATTTTTCAATTATTAAAAATAATTCTGATTTTAGTATATGTAGTAAACGGTTTGAAGAAATAATAAATCAATCTAATATTAATAAAACAGATGAATTTACCAAAATGAAAAATATGTTGGATAATATTTATAATACAAAGATTTGTATGTTTTACAAGTTAGATAGCTATTTTAAGACATATGAAGATAAATCAGATTTTAAAACCTTCATTAAACATGCTGTAGAGTCTTTTATTAAGCAAAGATATGAAGATAAAATTTTTCATGAAATAGTAATTTATAAGGATATAAAATCAGGATTTAAAACAGAACCAAGTGTTTATAAAAAAAATGAAGTATTTGAAGTTTCACAAGTATCTAATATAAAAAGTATACTAGATAGTGAAAGATATAATTTTCCATTTTTTTATATATTTTTAAGATTTGAAGATGACTTTAAAAAGGAAAAAGATTTTGAGGAAGTTTTTCTGTCAGCGTTAGGAGAATTTCTAGCAAGGGAAGTCGAAAAAAATTTTTGGATTAATAAGGGAGATATGTAGCTATGACAAATACTATTCAAAAAGATTCCGCCAGTTATATTGTTTCAAATAAAATTTTGGATCAAAAAAACAAATTTACAATTGAAGATATCTTTAATGGCGTTAGAAGTGAACTTTCAAAATTTATTTCTTCAATTGAGGAGATGATTATATTTATTAAAAGAAAGGTTACTACACTTTGTGAAGTAGGATTGGTTTCAGATACAGGTCTTTTTTATTATGTGACAGCAAAGAGTATGTAGTACTATTTCGTTTCAAAAGAAATACAATTTATGTTTATTCTATTCTTGAAACACTGGTCCCACATCTATGCTGTAAAATTAATTTCTATTACAGCAGATTAAATTTGAATAAGGAAAATTTTGCACATAAATTTTCAAATAATTCAATTGCAAGACTCAAGAAAGTTTTTCTCCATTTGTTCAACTGTAATTAGATAGATACGAATTATTATAAGAAGATAATGTATGATATTATTAACATAAAGAAAAAGAGATGCGTGTTGGCACACGCATCTCCTTTTCTTTATGTACTTTATTAAAAGGTAACCGTTCTAGTTTCCCCTGTAATCGTATAAAAATTAGCTTCTGCATCTGCTATATAGAAAAATGCAAGGATTGGGTTGTCTGGTGTTTGATAAAGTTGGTGGAAAAACGGAGCAGCTTCAAATGCTTTTTTACAGACTTCTGGGCGGGAATCCATTACCGCTTTTCCTTTTAGTCTGAGCCATTGGTTATTTGCGCCAGTAGTACTAATTTCAAAATTAGGATTTGCCAGCAATTGTTGATACACACCTTTTTTATTATTCGTTCCGAAATAAAGTTTTCCATCTAATTCCATTACAAATCCAAAAGGGCGAACTTTTGCTTCATCACCATCTACTGTTGCGATATAAAACGTTGGGTTGTCTTGTAAAAATTGTAATACTTCATTCATTTGTTTTCCTCCTAATTTTTATTTTGGCGTAACTCTTCATGCTTAATGCTGGGGTTATGGTATCTGCCACGATTTTGGGTTTTGTCTTTATAATTAATGGCTTCTTTTGGACACCATTGAATACAAGCCATACATTGCTCACAGTTGTGTTTAAAGGATGGCTTTTTGTTTTTCATTTCTATGTTGTTAACAGGGCAAATGGATTTACAAATACCACAGTTTACACATGAACTAGATACTTGAAAACCTTTATCTTTTTCCGATAAACTTTTGTTAAATAGGTTGTAAATTAAATTTGGAATAAAATGTTCGCCCGATGTTGGCTTCTGTTTCTTTTGCTTAATATCAGCAATAAGGGGAGGAAGTTTTTCATTAGAAGCTACATTAATTGCCTCATTATTTTTATTCATTTTATAAAGTCCAACATAATTTGAAACCATTTTGTGAGTAGTACTATACTGTAATTGAACGCCTTTTTGTGTTAGCAAACTATTAATTTGTGGCAAAGTGTTCCCGCTGTTTCCGCCACAAGTTGCCACTGCAAAATAATAAGCATCTTTGCTTTTATGAATATTCATGTTGGTAATAAATTTTTTAACTTGCCTTGGCAATCCGCTTCCATAAACAGGACAGACAAATCCAATGGTTTCATAAGTCATATCAGTGTTATGTTGGGTGTGAATTCCCATGGAAATTACATCACAATCCCCAATAGCTTGTGCAATATCTTTAGCAACTTTAAGGCTGTTGCCTGTCCCTGTAAAATAATAAACCACATTTTTATTCATTACTACACCTCAATTATCCTATCATAATAGTTTATTATACTTTATTCATCGTTAAAATCAAGTAGGTAAATTTTTAAAATGAATTGTTATCCGTTTAAGATGGTCTGGAACTATTTTGTCCTAAAAGAATATAGTAAATTATAGAACCAATGCCAAAAAATAAATAAAAAACAAATGCCGTGCTGTGTAGCCGGATAGACAGCACGTTAGGAGATTAATATGGTAAGCAAAAAACAGAAGATACAGATTTGTTTTTATAAAATGGAAAACAGATCATAGGATGTTTAAAAATTTATCAAGAAGAGAGGAAAATAAAAATGGAAGAATTTATCGTTGAACAAGGACATGAAGAAGAATACAAAAAATACGAAGGCAAATGTGACAATCATAATGAATATATGAGTTGTTGTGAATTAGTAAAAGGCAACAGCATCGATATCGAAGTAGAAAAAGAAGATTGTGAAGTAAGAGCAGACTTAGTAGTAAACCGTTCTCATACTGTTCGCATTTGGGGACAAGTGAAAGATTGTGAAGGAGACGGCGTTTCTGATGTATTGGTAAAGCTTTTAAAAGTATTATCAAAAAAACATGGAAAATATGTAGGCGTTGCACATACGATTACTGATTGCCAAGGATTTTATCAATTCGATGTAGCAAAATGTGAAAAAGACAGTTACTACAAAATTATTGTAGGAAAAGCTGCAACTGGTTCTGAACGTGTAGTCATCGGAAAAGGAAACTGTGACCCATGTAAAGAAGACCCATGTAAAGCAAAATGTGACTAAATATAAAAGGGAATTAGAACCCACAATAATGGGAAAAATCGTAAAAGATTTTTCCCATCCTATTGCTTTATACTAATTCGTTTCTATATCCTTAGAACCAAATTAGTATGGGGACGGAATTAACTTGACTTCTTTAGGAGGAAAAATATGAACTGCTTTAATAATATTAAAGTTAGGTATAAATTAATACTACTTATTTCTATTGCTGTCTTTTTTATGGGTTGTTTGGGTGCATATTCTTTTTACACCTTAAACAAAGTATCGACGGAAAGCAATGATATTTATAATACATCAGTAGTGCCAGCAAATTATTTGGATGATATTGTAAATTCATTTGGGCAAGTCAGAATTACTACAAGAGATTATGTCGTAGCCATAGATTTAAACAACGAAAAATACATGGAAAATGATCTGCAAACAGTAAAAAAGAACAAAGAAATTTTTAAACAAAGTGTAGATACATATATAAATTATGTAAAAGAATACCATGTAACAGGAATAGAAAAAGACAACATACAATCCATATATAATCAGTATGATAAATTGACCCAACTAATAGATGAAGCAGAGGCATATGCGCAAGAAGGAAATAAAAAAGAATTAATCAATACATTGGTGAACAAGTTAGATCCCTTAACAGTTCAAGTAAACAATAGTTTGAATAAGATAAGTGATGAAATAAAAGCAAAGTCAACTACCAAAAATGATGAAGTAAACGCCATCCAAGACCAAGGTATGTTGGTGCTACTTATTTTAATGGCACTATGCGTCCTATTGCTTTCGACTTTTGGGCAGATAATTATGAAGGGAATCGTAAATCCTGTTAATAAAATGGTAGAGATTACCCAAAATATTGCAAAAGGTAACTTTCAGTTTAAAATGCCAGATCAAACAAAAGATGAATTAGGGATTTTAAGTGGAAACCTAGGTGCTGTTGTAAATACGTTTAAATCATTAATGGAAGATATGACAGATTTGTCAAAACAACATGAAGCTGGAAATGTTTATCAAGCTATAGAAGAAAAAAAATATGAAGGGGCATATAAGCAACTTGCTTCTGGGCTAAACAGCATGGTAGCATCGTATGTTTTTATACTAAAAGATATTGTAGAGTGTCTCGAAAAAATAGGACAAGGAGATTTTACAGCAGACATTCCAAAGCTCCCAGGAAAAAAAGCAAGAGCCAATGAGGCAATCACCTTATTAAAAGAAAATATGACAAGTGTAAGCGGAGACCTGATGAGGCTTGTTCATTGTGCCATCGAAGGAAAACTTTCTGAGCGGGTAGATACGAAAAAATATAGTGGTGATTGGGCAAATATTATGGGAGAGATGAACAAGTTACTCAATGAAATTATTATTCCCATTAAAGAAAGCGCTGAAATCATGGTTCGGGTTTCAAAAGGAGATTTTTCTAAAAAAATTGATGGGGTTTACAAAGGAGATTTTGAGTTAATAAAAACCGCATTAAATAATACGGTAGATAATATTTCAGTTTATATAAAGGAAATTTCGGAAGTACTAAACGGCATTTCAAAAAAAAATTTAAACCAAGAAATTACAAATGAATATGTGGGCGATTTCATGAACATCAAAACTTCCCTGAACAACATTATTAAAACATTTAGTCAAGTGCTTGATGATATTAATAATGCTTCTGAGCAAGTGGCAACGGGTTCGGTGCAAGTAGCAGCAAGTAGCATCTCCCTTGCAGAAGGAGCAACCCAACAAGCTATGGTGGTAGAAGGGTTAGAACATACCATTGGGGTGGTAAATGAAAAAGCCCTCATGAATTTTGAAAATGCAAAAATGGCAGATGAACTTTCCCAATCATCTAAATTAAATGCGGCAGATGGCACCAATAAAATGGCACAGATGTTAGCATCCATTGAAGGCATTAAAGAGTCATCTGGTGACATTTCAAGAATTATAGGTGTCATTGATGATATTGCATCGCAAACTAATTTATTGTCGTTAAATGCTGCGGTAGAAGCAGCAAGAGCAGGCCAACACGGAAAAGGTTTTGCAGTGGTTGCCAGTGAAGTGAGAGATCTTGCATTGCGCTGTAAAGAAGCCGCCGCAGAAACAGCTATACTCATTCAAAAATCTATTTCACAAGTAAGCGAAGGCGAAGGGATAGCCAAACTGACATCGGAAGCACTCCAAAAAATTGTTTCCGATGTGACAAAAGTTTCTCATATTATATCGGACATTACGACTGCGTCAAAAGAGCAAACAGTATCGTTGTCAGAAGTTCAAAAAAGTACGGAAGGAATTTCAGGGGTTATTCAAAAAATTTCATCTACATCCGAAGAGACTGCAGCAGCAGCGGAAGAACTTTCAAGTCAGTCTGATGTTTTAAAAGAAAAGATTGATGTATTTCATTTGAAAAAGAATTAAGGGAAAGGGGGCTATCGGTTGTGATAGCCCTTTCTTTATTTGCTCATTCCGACAATCATACCAGATATATAAGGGATAAGCCAAATGAGCCAAACAATAAAACTAAATTTGTGAAAAGATTTTTTCATGTTCTCATTTTTTTTGATAAGTACAAAGGTTGCCCATATGGCATGAAAAAACATGAGGACAATGGCTGTAAAACCGGTAATCATATGAAAATTTAAAGTTCTTTCGGCTGTCTCTGGCACGAGCATACTCATAAATTGGGTTCCCGTGACATCGCACGCAAGTCCTAACCAAAAAACAAATAAATGCCAAGTTTTTAAAGTACCCTGTAATTTTTCAGCCCAGACACCAACCGTATAAAATAGTAAAGCCAACGTGATAAAAACAATTGCAAATAATAACATAGAAGTACCTCCAACATTGGAATTTTTTAATTTGATGGATCATAATAGCTATAGTATTTATAAACAGCATGACTTTTAAACATATTCTTTATGGTTTATTTTCATTAAACAAATGTAAAAAACAGAAAGAAGCGCATAGATGGATTAAGGTAATAATCGGCTATAGTACTTCTTTCTGTTTTTTTATTTTTATTGCCCCGCAGGGAATTTTCTCATATTTTTAATGGGAATATTTGCATAAAGCATTGGAACTGATGAATCGTCATGGTCAGATTTTGTTTGAGAAATTTGAATGTCTAATTCTTCTTCATCAATCTCCATATAATTGGAAATAACTTTGATGATATCAGTTTTAATCATTTCAAGAAGTTGGGTGGAGCAATTGACTCTATCGTGGATTAAAACAAGTTTTAAGCGGTCTTTCGCTACATCTTTTGATGAAGGTTTTTTATTGAACAAACTTAAAATATCCAAAATATCCACGCCCCCTAGCTTCCAAACCGGAAAAATTTCTTTAATTTTGAAATAAAGCTATCTTCACCACCAAGTTCCATTAGTGGAACTTCGTTGCCCATTAGTCTTTCTGTAATATTTCGAAATGCTTGTCCTGCTTTTGATTCAGCATCACAAACAGCCGGTTCGCCACGATTGGTTGAAACGACAATACTTTCATCGTCAGGCACAATCCCTAAAATGTCAATGGCAAGAATTTCTGTTACATCCTCCATGGTCATCATGTCACCACGTTTTACCATGTCAATTCGAATTCGGTTTAAAATGAGTTGAGGATTTTGAATTTCACTAGCTTCTAGTAAACCAATGATTCTGTCTGCATCTCTTACAGCGGAAACCTCAGGAGTAGTAACAACAACTGCTTTGTCAGCACCTGCAATGGCATTTTTAAAACCTTGCTCAATTCCTGCTGGGCAGTCAATAATAACAAAGTCAAATTCTTCTTTTAGGCTTTCGCAAAGTTTTTGCATTTGCTCAGGATTAACAGCATTTTTATCACGAGTTTGAGCTGCAGGAAGTAAAAATAAATTAGCGTAGCGTTTATCTTTAATTAAAGCTTGTTTTAATCTGCAATTTCCTTCCACAACATCCACAATATCATATACAATTCTATTTTCTAGCCCCATTACAACATCCAGGTTTCTAAGGCCAATATCAGCGTCCACCATAGCAACTTTTTTTCCAGCCAAAGCAAGGCCTGTCCCAATGTTAGCAGAGGTTGTAGTTTTTCCAACACCACCTTTGCCAGATGTAACAACGATAACTTCACTCATATTTTTCCCCCTAGCATATGTATTACTTACACAGATTTTGTCATTGTTGTGGTAAATAAACAAAAATTTATCTACTATTTTGTAAAGAAAACTTGTAAAAAACTGCAAATAATTGCGTTATTTATATATTAACAAAAGTTATTCCTTTTTGCATTATATTTCTTTCGCAAATTACTGTAAAAATTTTCAAATTTCTACATACCAAACATTATAATTGCTCAATATAAATTTGCCCTTCTTGAATATAGGCAACTTCCGAATAATTCCGTTGTCTTTTTTTATCAGAATCAGGGAAGCACGTAATAATATCAGCAATTCTAAGTTGGGTGGGCATAAGCAATGTTGCAGTAACAAAGCAATTTGTCATGCCGCTACAACCGGCATGAACAAGTCCTTTTAATGCACCCAAAACAATAATATTGCCCTCGGCGATTACTTCACCGCCTGGGTTAACATCTCCAATAATAACCACGCTTCCATTAAAACGAATGGCTTGCCCCGAACGGACTGCTCCCTTATAATACTGGGTGATTTGTTGCATCACTGGGAATTTTGTGCTCGTAAGAACGGGAACATCTTCAGGAGGGGGCAGTTGAATTTTATTGGGATCTGCTATTTCTTTTTCGTGGACAAAAGAAATAGCAAGTCCCGCATCTTTTCCAATGATGTCAAGCAGTTCAGATTCTTCCTCATCAGAAAGCTCCCGACCTTTAAACGTAATCGGTGCTTTTGCGCCTTTAAAAAACTTCTCTGCGTCCACCACTTTTTTCTTTAAAACTTCTTTGATCTCATTAAAATTTGCAGTTTTATCCAGCATAATTAAAATGCCATCTTTTTTACCCTTAAAAATTACACAATTATCATTATACATAGTAGCCCCCTTTCCCTTTTCATTACATTTTTACAGAGGAGAATCAATATTATGGGAGTAAAGAATTTTCAGTTACTGGAGTAGTTGCTTCTGTAGAAAGACCCAAATAAGATTCAATAATTTTTTTGGCAACTTTACCAGCTGGTGCAGTTTTGGATTCACCAAAAGGAATTAAAATACTAATAGAAATTTGTGGGTTTTCCAGTGGTGCAAAACATACAAACCATGTGTGGGAACTTTGTGTTAAGTTTTGTTGGGCTGTTCCTGTTTTTGCGGCTACTTTTACTGGAAAATTTTTAAACACACCACGCATAGTTCCTTGAGTGCCAGAGGTAACTGCTAACATTCCTTTGTAAACCACATCTAAGTTTTCCTTTTTAATATGAAGGGTTTCCTCAACTGTAGGTTTTTCTGTTCTTACTACGTTTCCATCATAAGATAAAACTTCATTCACTAAGTGCATTTTATAACGAGTGCCACCGTTTGCCAGTGTAGCAACATATTTCGCCATACTAGCTGGTGTGTAGTTATTACAAGACTGCCCAATGGCAGCACGAATTGTTTCCCCATCTGTCCAGCGGTATTGGCTTGGTGTTGCATCTTTATTTCTGGATAAAACAATTTTTTTCAGATTTTCTGGCGAAGCCATTACGGGACTATATTCTTCTTCAATCTCAACACCTGTTGGAGCGTCAAGTCCAAATGCCTTCATGTATTTATTTAAGGTTTCAATTCCATTTAACCTTGTGCCAGCCACGCTGTTGCCCATACGGTATGATGTTTCATAAAAAAAGTAATTACAAGAAACTTCCAGTGCTTTTGCAACATTTACCATGCCATGAGTTCCACCGTTGGCATAAATCCAACATCGAGCCGCTGGACTTCCCGCCTTCGTAAAAATACCCATATCTCTAATTGTTTCATAAGGAGAAATTATTTTTTCTTCAAGCCCTGCAATGGCAGTTACCATTTTAAAAGTTGAGCCAGGGGCCTTTCGATCTACCAAAGGACGATTTAAAAGTGGTGCCGTTGGGTCATTTAAAAGTTTGCTGTAATAGTCATAGTCCAAATTATTGACAAGCAAGTTGTTGTCAAATGTGGGATAAGAAACCATGGCAAGAACTTCACCTGTGTTTACATCTTCTACCACAACAGAGCCTGTACTTGGGTCTAAATCTAATTGTTGAGGTGTCAATTCGTTAGAAAGAATTTTATTAACCACAACGGTAAGGGTGGAAATGGTATGGGATTTTACCCTTTGCAAGTCATTTTCAGAAAAAGTAATTATTTTTTGTTCATACAGGGTAAGCAACATATCATAAGAAGAAATTATGCCGTTTGTAATATCTGTTTCAATAAGAATTTTAGCATTATTTTTATCTTCTTTTGTTTTTAATGTAAAGTTAGGATATTTATTTAAAATAATTCTTTTTAGTTTGGCTTGGTATTGATTATCTTGACAATCTAAAATTTTCTCAATGGAAACGGTGTTACTTCCCACAAGCGAAGAAAAAACTTCTGGAACTGTAATTTCCGAGGAGGTAAGCTTGCTAATAATAACATTTTTAAGCTCTGTAACAAGGGCATCGTATGCCACTTTTTGTAGTTGTTGGTCAATGGTCAAAAATACTTTGTTACCAGGTTTTGGCTGTTTGGTTTCTACGGTGCTAATTCTTCGTCCAACCGCATCTACTTCTACTAATTTTTCTCCATCGGTACCTTTTAAGTCAAGCTCCAATCCTTTTTCAAGACCAGATTTTCCAACCAAATCATTTTGGGTATAACCATGATCTTCTAAGGTTGCCAATTCAGTGTCACTAATGAGACGGATATATCCTAACATATTGGCAAAAAGACCACCCTCGGGATAAACACGCAAAGAATCAACGTCTGTATAAACACCAGGAAACTTCTCGTGTTCTTCTTCAATTTGAACAACGGTTTTTTGTTTCACATCTACCGCAAGGGTAATGGGCTGATATTTTTTATAACGTTGTTGATAAAGGGAGTATCGCAAGGAAATGATTTTTCTCGCATTGGCGGAAGTGGTTTCTGGACTTATTTTAAATTTTGTAGCAAGCATGGTGATGGTTTGCTCTGCGGTCACATCTTCTAACCTTTGTCCTTCTATGAGTTGTGCATCAATATTTAAACTTTTTTTCCAGTTTAGTTCACGTTTTTTATCATCATCAAATAAAAATACAAGGGGTTTTTCGTTAGAAATGGGAAGTTCATCAATTAACTTTTCATCATTGGTCTCCAGAATCGTCGTTAAATCCAGAATCATTTGGTTAATGTAGTTTTCATCAATTTTAATACTGGAATCAAGTTTAATACTAAAGGCTGGTTTGTTAATGGCGAGAGGTCTTCCAAATCGGTCATAAATAGTTCCTCTAGGTGCTGGAATGGTTAATTCTCTTAATATACTAGCCTTTAAATTTTTTTGATATTCTTCGCCTTTTACAATTTGTAGGTAAAACAACCGATAAGAAAGCGTACAAAACATTCCGATAATTACCACAAATAAAATAAAAAGTCGGCTGGTCACTGCTTTCTTAAAATTTTTAAATCCGTCTTTCATAGTTGCCTCCGAGTAATAAATATATTTTCATCACAGAGAACGTCACAAAATGGAGGAGGTAACGCCCTCACGATAATTTCTTTTAATAAAACTTTCGCCTGTCCCGCTCTGTGTTTTCAAGTTTCAGGTTGATAAAATATAAGAGGTTGTAAAGCAAAAGGGAAATGGCACCTGTGTAAGCTGCCTCGATTAAAATAATATGTTTGAAATAGTAAAGAAAATCCAGTCGACCCCGTAAGAGAAAATAAAAAACATAAAAGATACAACTAGAAAAAAATACACCTAAAACACATAAAACAAGGGGAAGGAAAATATTTTCACGGTAAAAGTTTTTAAAAAACTTTCCACAGAAAAAGCCAAGGAGTAGGCCAGTTAAGGCAAAAAAACCTAAGCTCGTACCAAAAAAAATATCCTGCATAAGCCCAGCAAAAAAACCAACCATTGCACCTTCAATTTCTCCACGCAAAAGCGCATAAGAAACGATAATAACAACAGCCGTATTGGGCTTAATGTGAAAAAGCTGTATGTAGTTAAAAAGTGTAGATTGAAGTACTAAATTAACCAGTAATATTATAAAAGTGACAAAAACGCGCAATGAATATCCCCCCATCTACTTCAGTCCATTTTCGGAAGTTTCATGGTTCAACGCTTCCGCAGGTTTGTCAAGGGTGCGACTGATGACAATTAAATCTTCAAGATGTTTAAAATCCACAGTAGGCTCAATAATGGCATACTTCGTAAGCCCGTTTGAATCAGGCTTAATTTCTTTTACATAACCGATCATAATGTCAGGTGGATACAAGTCACTTAAATTAGACGTGATAATGGCATCCCCTTCAATAATTTGTGCAGAGGAATCAATATAATCCATGCGACACAAACCATCATTCATCAAGGTGTAGTCTCCCCGAATAATGCCAATGTCCCCAGTACGCAAAGATTTCGCACTAACAGAGCTTCTGTCGTCAATAATAGAAATCGCTTTTGAAAAGCCACTGCCCGATTCTGTAATTCTACCGACAAGACCGCCTCCGGCGACCATAATCATATTAGAAGTAACTGCATCTTTGGTGCCTTTGTCAATAATAAAAGCGTTATACCAATTACCAGCATCTTTGGCAATAATTTTGGCAGAAACCTCAGGGTAGTTTTCAAATTTTTTATGGATATTTAAAAGGGCATGTAGATTTTTGTTTTCAACTTCATAAATTTGATATTTACTCACTTGCTCTTGTAACGTAGCAAGTTGTTCTTTTAAAAGTTTATTTTCAGCATCTAAGTTTTTGATATTGGTTAAAGAATCAAATTTATGATGAATAAAATTACTGCCGGTGGTAGTAACTTTTTGTATTGGCGTAACGACATACCCCAATACATTTTCTGCAAAAGTGAAATTTCCTTTTAAATAAATAGTAATAAAAATCAAAGCAACACACAAAATTATGGTAAAACCCATAAAGGCTTTTTTATGACGAGACAAAAAATCCATCATTTTCTCTCCTTGTTAGGCACGCAGATTACGTGTTGAAATTAGGGTATCTTTGAGGGTTTCTATATTTTCGAGAACCATTCCTGTGCCGTTGGCAACACAATTTAAAGGGTTGCTGGCAATATGAACAGGTATGCCTGTTTCAGCTGAAATAAGTTTATCAAGTCCGATTAACAAAGCACCGCCACCAGCAAGGGTGATTCCAAATTCCATTACGTCGGAGGAAAGTTCAGGCGGTGTTTTTTCAAGGGTATATTTAATGGCATCCACAATGGAATTTACAGGTTCCCTTAAAGCTTCAAGAATTTCTGAATCCGAAAGGGTAATGACTTTGGGAAGTCCTGTCAGTAAATCACGACCACGAATTTCTAATGTTTTTCTTGTATCACGAGGATAAGCAGAACCGATAGAAAGTTTAATTTCTTCCGCACTTCGCTCCCCAATAGCAAGGCTATATTCTTTTTTTACATAGTTCACAATATTTTCATCAAAAACGTAACCAGCCACTCGTAAAGATTTACTGGTAACAATACCTCCAAGGGAGATAACCGCAACTTCACTTGTTCCGCCACCGATGTCAACAATCATACTTCCCGTAGGCTCTGCAACAGGAAGTCCAGCGCCAATGGCAGCAGCCATGGGTTCCTCAATTAAAAAAGTTCCCTTTTCATAAGAGCCAGCAGAAATGGTAGCATCAATAACAGCACGTTTTTCTACTTCGGTAACACCAGAGGGAACACAAATAATAACACGAGGTTTGGATGAAAAAAAAGATTTCCCAGAGGCTTTTCGAATAAAATATTTTAACATGGCTTTTGTAGTTTCAAAATCGGCAATAACACCATCGTTCATTGGTCTAATAGCAATAATATTACCTGGAGTACGCCCAATCATTTCTTTGGCTTCATCACCAACACTAATTACTTCTTTTGTTTCAACATTTACAGCAACAACCGAAGGCTCGTTTACAACGATGCCTTTGTTTTTTAAAAAAACAAGGGTGTTTGCCGTACCCAAGTCAATTCCCATATCTTTAGAAAACATTTTGTTTTCTCTCCTTCCAAGTCAACAACGAATTTAGAAAATCTTTTATCATTATTACCTATTTATGTAAATTATAAACGAATAGCAGAATAAGTACTTTATAATAATAAAATGTTCAAAGACATAATACCTCTTTTTATTGTTTTTTTCAACACATATTATAATGGTTTAAAAAATGGTTTTACAAAAATGGTTTTTATCAAAAATAAATAGGTGATTTTGAAGCAACGGTATTCAATTTATTATATTCGCTACATATCGTTTAAAGAAATAAAAAGCATACGTATCAAAAAAATTAAGGTTAATTTCAGTATTTCGTATTATAATGGAAGTAATAGGATGGGGACTTATGGAGGTTCAAAAAATGAAAGGGGTGTAACGTTGAGAATTTTAGTAGTAGAAGATGAAGTGAACTTGGCAGAAGCGTTGACACAGATTTTGAAAAAAAATAATTATACGGTGGATACTGCACTGGATGGAGTGACTGGTCTTGATTACGCCTTAAGCGATATATACGATGTGGTGGTGCTGGATGTAATGTTACCCAAAATGAACGGAGTAGAAGTGGTGAACGCCATCAGAAAAGAAGGCATTTCCGTTCCTGTTATTATGCTAACAGCAAAAAATGAAATTGCAGATAAAGTAAAAGCCTTAGATAGCGGCGCCGATGATTATTTGGCAAAACCATTTGTAACAGAAGAATTGTTGGCAAGAATTCGGGCACTGGGAAGGCGTCGGGGAGAAGTTCCAAAAGATAACAGCTTGAAGTTTGGCGATATCGAGCTTGACCCATCGTCTCTCCAACTGACCAAACAAGAAAAAAATGTAAAACTAACCCTAAAAGAAAGTGAACTACTAGCACTGTTAATTACAAGAAAAGGAATGGTAACCTCAAAAGAAAAAATAATCGAAAAGTTGTGGGGGTTTGATTCTGATGCAGTAGACAATCATGTAGAAGTGTATATTTCTTTTTTGCGGAAAAAGTTTAATTTCCTTCACTCAGAAGTTTCTATTGCAACAACTCGTGGGGTTGGATACAGTTTAGAGGTGGCAAGTCATGTTTAAAAAATTAAGAAATAAATTTTTAATTTTAAATATGTTATCCATTTCAATTTTAATGTTGCTGGCCTTTTCTGTTATTTATTTTATTACCGCCCAAGGGATGGAACAGGAAAACTTCAGTCGCCTCATGAGCTATCAACCTAAAATTGCAGTAGCAAGGAATATAGAAAAAAACAATCCAGACGAAATACGTCGGCCACCAAATTTTTCTTTGGCTTTTAGCGTGGAAACGGATATGGACTTTCAAGTTGTTAAGGTAAATTCCTTTTTTGATTTTGAAGAAAATTTTTATAAAAATATTGTGAAAGAGGTTTTTACAAAAGGGGTAAAAAGTAGCAAGTTAAATAACAATGGGATTTTGTGGCAGTATAACATCATGAAAGCAAAGAATCATTATATGGTGGTTTTTCTGGATATATCTAATTCTCAAAAAATGTTGAACAGTTTAATCTACACGTTTATTTTTGTAGGTTGCTTTACGTTGTTGGTTATTTTTTTTATCAGTCTTTTTTTTGCAAACAGATCGATTCAGCCAATCAAAACAGCGTGGGAGAACCAAAAAGAATTTATTGCAGATGCTTCTCATGAATTAAAAACACCGCTAACAATCATTCACACCAATGCGGATGTTTTACTTTCCAATCCAAATGAAACGATTGAAAGTCAAAAAAAATGGATTCACTATATTAAAAGTGAAACCGAGCGAATGGGGAAACTAACCAATGATTTATTATATTTAGCCAAAGTGGACTACTCAGATAGCAAAATGATATTTGCAAGCTTTAATCTAAGCGATTGTATCAATGGGGTTATTCTGACGATGGAAGCCGTTATTTATGAAAAAAGCTTGATATTAGAAACAGATATTGCAGAAGAAATTTTAATAAATGGCAATAGAGAACAAATTATGGAAGTACTGATGATTTTACTTGATAACGCCATTAAATATACCAATAACCAAGGTGTCATAAAAATGAGCCTTGCAAAAGCTGGGCACAAGGCAATTTTTAAAATTACCAATACAGGAGAAGGCATAGAGCCAGAACATATGGAAAATATTTTTAATCGATTTTATCGAACTGACAAGTCAAGGGCAAGACAAAGTGGTGGCTACGGACTGGGGCTTTCCATTGCAAAAAGTATTGTAGAGCAACACCGAGGTAAGATTTACGCAAAAAGTGTGATAGGAGAGGAAACGTCCTTTTTTGTGGAGTTGATGGTGCTCTAAAAATGTTTTAACACATTTTTTTCAATGCTTCTGCTGTATTTTTTTCTGGAGATTTTAACACTTCCTCTAGGAGAAATGTCAAAATCTCTCCTATTTTTTCTCCTTGGGGAACCCCTAAATCTTTCAAATTACTCCCGTTGAAGGCAAGCATTTTTAGGTTAAAACAATCTCCCCTTGCAATAATTTCGTTGTATTGACTTCGTATGGATTGTAGCAGTGTTAATTCCACCTCATGGGAAATAGCAACTGCTTTTGCGGTTTTTATATGCAACCAATTCTCAAAATTTTCACGTCCGTGAAGGGAAAGAAATTTTTTGATGGCATAAGCATTATTTTCGATTGCAACAGTATGATGTTGAATTAAAAACAAGGTGGAAATAATTGTTTTATTATCAAACTTAAACCGATGGAGAATTTCTTTTGCAGAAGCCTCACCAGCCACTTTCAAAAAAATAGCCAACCGAATAGAGGCTTCTGCAAAGTCAAGCTCTTTTATAATTGTTTCGTATGCTTGTTCAAAGCCCAACAACTCTGGCAATATAAAATTTAAAATACCTGTTTCATATAGCAACGAAATTTTATTTTTACTATTGGAATATAGCATTTTTACAAATTCATCTCGTATTCTTTCAAAACTTATTTTTTTAATAAGCGGAGAAAGCTTTTGAATAGCTAAAAATGTTTTTTCTTCAATAGAAAAATTAAGTTGGCAAGAAAAACGTAAAGCCCTCATCATTCTCAGTGCATCTTCGTTAAAACGTGCTTCTGCATTGCCAACCCCTTTAATAAGCTTATTATCCATATCTTCTTTTCCAAAAAACGGATCGACAAAACCAAATTGGGGATGGTAGGCAATGGCGTTAATGGTAAAATCTCTCCGCTCTAAATCCAACGTAATATCATTTGTAAAAAAAACTTCCGATGGTCGTCTAAAGTCCACATAGTCTCCTTCGATTCGGTACGTGGTGACTTCATAGTTTTCTTTGTTTAAAACCACGGTGACCGTTCCATGCTTGATGCCTGTATCAAAGGTGTGGGGAAATATTTTTTTTACGTCTTCTGGTTTGGCGGAGGTGGTGATGTCCCAATCTTTTGGGGTTTTTCCTAATATAACATCCCTTACGCAACCACCCACCACATAGGCTTCAAAATTATTTTTATTTAATTCTGACAAAATATCGTTTACGTCTTGTGGTAAATTCATTTTTCAGCACCTCATATAAAAATTTAAGTTCTAATATCAAAGGTAAATCTTTTCTTATCCATTTCTTCAATATCATTTTCATCAAAAGTAGGTTCTTCATCAATAACCGTAAATTTTTCTTCCATGTTTTTAAATTGATAGCCTTCCAAATGATAGTTGTGTTTGGATAAAAGGGTGTTTAGGGTGGTTAAGTTGGATTTTACAACAGATTCAACATTTTGATCTTCCACTCTAAATTGCAAATATACTTGGTTTCCCTTTTTTTGTACATAGGTTTCAAAATGCCCCAAGGCTGCTAAGTCAAGGGAGATTAAGGCACTTTTGGTTTCTTTCTTTTTATTTTTTGTATCCTTATCTTTAAATACAAACAGTTCCGCTTGGGATTCGTGATTGTGAATGACAAGGGGAAGTTGAACGTATGTGAAATCTTTTAGTTGGTTGTTAAAATTTAAGTTTTCACGTATTTGAGTTGTTTCTTTTGTAATTTGTTTCATTTCTTCCGTTTCACTTTTAGAAGCAATGGTATGGACTTCTTTTAATTTTTCGTTTAAGTCATTTACAAAATCTTCTACTTGTTTGGGACTTCCTTTTTCAGATAAGGTAAAGTGCATTTTTTGCTTTATTTTATCAGGTTCGTGAGGAGAAAGTGCTGGTTTTTCTTCTAAAAAATCTTTTAAAAATTGGACTATTTCTTTTTTGCTTTCCCCATTTAATTTAATTTTTTCAGAAAACTCATTGATAATGGCTTTTGGGTCAGGAAGTTTGGCAATTTCATTTTTCATGGGTGCTATGTCTTCTTGAATAATTTTTGGGGCCTGTTCCGTAGTAGAAATTTTTTGCAGCAGAGCATCTATTTTACTAGGTACTAAAGAATTTTTTTCTGGGTTTTCAAGGGGTGCTTTTAAAATATGTTCAAACTTGCTGTCAGTTTTTATTTTGTCAGAAACTTGGGCAGTCAATGTTGCAATAAAATTTTTAACTTCTTGTTCCACCTTTTCGGGAGAAGCCCCTTTCACGGTTTGTTGAAGTTGTTTTAGTTTTTCCGCAGTTTGTGGGTCTGCTTTCAATTGGTTTTCAATGAACTTTGTCAACACTTCTGTTTCTTTGGTAGGTGCTATATTTTCAGTAAGGGCTTTTGCAACATTTTCCATGGTTTTTGTAGTCGCAGCATAATTGTTTTTCTCAAGAGCATTTAATATTAATTGTTTGGTTTTGTCCTCTTTTATATTTTCAATGGAATTTGACAAGTGGTCAATTTGTTCTTTCATTTTATTTTCGTTATTCACTATTTTTTCAAGGTCACGAATATTTTTAAGGGTGGGCTTTATTTCATTTTTTAAAATAAAAATTGCCTTCTCAAGTGCTTTTTCTTCTTTTAAAGGGTTTTCTGTATTTACCAGTTTAACCGCTTGGTTTAATTTTTGAAGGGTTGCCTTATCAATAGGAAGTTGATTTTTTAAAAGTTCTTCCACCATTTTTAAATTTTGTGGCGTTGCTTTCAGTCCTGCGGCTTTTAGGGCGTTTGACATCATTTTTTCTTCTGGACTTTTTGCTTTATCATCTTTTATAATTTCTAAAAGGGGCTTCCCTTTCTCATCTTTCTTTACTTCAAAAGTTTCTGCTTCCCCAATTTGGGCTTCTTCTGGGTTGACCAATCTTGCAGTAATTTTTTCGCCACTTTCTAGCTTAATAGTGGCTTCATTTTGTTTTAAATCTACAATTTCTCCACGAAATTGTTTTGTCTCAGCAATATTTGCTGATTGCTTCCCACGATCGTCGGTTTTTGAAACAGCTTCATTCTTTCTTACGGTTTTGATATGGTCAGAAGGATGATTGGATAAAACACGCATCAATTTTTTCACCTCAGCTATAACGGTTTCATTTTTTATAAAAAGTATAACACGACATTCATAGAAAAGAAAATCTTTCCGAAAATTTTTTAAAATGAAATGACTATAAACAAAAAATGAAAATCATCCGAAATATATGCAAGCGTGTTTCACAAAATTTAGTGTAACCATAACAAAGCGGTTTAATTGTAAATTGCGACAGGAGATGATTTTTTGAATTCGATTCATATACACGAAATAAAAAATGCCAATGCAAAGATCAATAGACAGAATCAAAGTCCTAAAGTTTCTCTTGAAGAAGGAAATGAGATTGAAGCAACACTGGTTGAAACAGAGAACAAGCAAAAAGCACTTCAAATGGAAAATGGTGAAGTGATCAACCTTGCAGATGATGCAGAAATAAAAGGGAATGTAGGGGACACCCTTTCGTTTCGTGTGGAAAAACACGAAGCAGGAAATAAAAGTGGTGTAGTATTAAAACAAATGCAAGCCGCAGAAGAACTTTTTGAAGCGGCTACGGATGCTTATAAAGAGAAAAAAGAATATTCCAAATCAGAGATAATGGATATTTTAAAAAATGCCCACCTTCCAGCAACAAATGAGAACATCAAAAATGCAAAGATTTTAAAAGAAAATAACCTTGAAATTCAAGCTAAAACCTTAAAGACCCTTTCTGAAATAAAAAAACAAGTAGACTTAGTAGTAAACAATACCAATGAGGCTACTCTTTCTGAGTTAGCTCAAAATGGAATTTCCGTTGAAAAGTTGAGCTTAGGGGTTCTGTCTTCTGTTGTGACAGAAGTGAATGCAAATCCATTTAAAAAAGAAATTTCTCCCAAAGAGCTTGCAGAGGCAGTGGAAAAATATTTTAAGAGTCATGATATTACTCCCGAGAAGCTTGAAAAAAAATCAGAATATATTAAAACCCTTGCAGAAGAAGACATTCCTGTGAATGAAAAAAATATTAACATCATGGAGTCTGTGGACAAAAAAATTGAAATTGCTAAACATATGGATGAGTCCACTATTATAAAGATGGTGGAAAAAGAAAAACCATTAACCGTTGAAAATGCGTATATTTCAACGTTCACAGCGTCTAATAGTAAGCAAAAAGGGAAACAAACCATAGACAACAAAGCGTGGGAAGCCCTACGTCCAGAAACCGAAAAGTTTTTTGCTCGTGAGGGAATAGAACCAACAAAAGAAAATATGGCAACAGCAAAAACCCTTATTGAAAATGATGTTCCCTTGACAAAAGAAAATATGGAAAAAGTTGAAAAATTAAAAAACTTAGCAGAGAATATAGATGAAAAAGCAATTTTAAAAGAAGCTATTAAAAATATAAAAGCAAATAAGCAACCATCTGACGTTGATTTGTTTGTAAAAGAAAAGTCAAACCAGCAAGTTTCACCAAAAGAAGCTGAAGAACTAGCCAAACAATATGAGTCTTTGATAGAGGAATTTCCACAGATTAAAGATGAAACCATTCAAAAATTAGTAGAAGAAGATAAACCTGTTACGGTAAAGGGGTTGCAGGAAGCCGAAGAAGCAGGAACCCAAGAAACCCCAGAAACACCAGAGATGAAAGCAACAGTTGAAAATGAAACGGAATCTGAACACAAAACAATGGATATTTCGGTGGTAAGAGCAAGGAGACAATTAGGAGAAATTCAATTGAGGCTTACAGCGCAAGTGGCAGGACGGCTTTCTAAGCAGAACATCGATATTAATATCATGCCACTTCATGAAGCGGTTACAAAGTTAAAAGAAGTAGAAACTGAAATAAACAAAGCCAATTTGAAAATGATGGGTGCCGAAGTCTCTGACGAAAATGTTGCTAAAATGGATGAAATTTTTGACAAGGTAAGAGAGTTGTCAGATGTTGCACCAAAGACCATTGCAGATGTAGCCAGAAAAAAAATTCCATTTACCATTCAAGAAGTTTCAGAATCCTCTGTAAAGGAAAATGAGCGAGAAGTTGTGGCTCGTGCGTATGATTCACCACTTACAACAGCTCCAAATGCAAAATTTGGCGACTCCTTAAGAAAAGTGGAAGCCCAAATTCCAGAAGTGCTAGAAAGACTTGATATTGAACCAACGGTAGAAAACATTCGTGCAGCAAGTATACTGGTAAAATCACAAATGGAACTTACAGAACAAAATATGATACAAGTCGCCATCATTGATGACAAATTAACCCAAATAACAGACAAATTCCAGCCTATGGTTGCCGCAAGTATGTTAAAAGATGGGCTTAACCCGTTGACCATGCACGTAGATAGTGTAATGGAATATATCAATGGTTTTAATGAAATATTGGGGGATGCAGATAAAAATTCAGTTGCCCAAAATTTAATAAAAATGGATGAAAATAAAGAAATAACAAATGAAGAACGTAGTGCCATGGTAGCCGTTTATCGAATGATTAATACCATTCAAAAAACAAACGGAGCTGCCGTAGGGGTTACGATAAAAGAAAATAAAGAAATGACATTAGGTAACTTAATGGAAGCATCTAAATATTTTGAGCGAACAAAAGCAAGAAAACAAGATATGAATGTATCCATTGACGATTCTTTTGGAGGACTTGCCGACGTAAAAGCCCCAGCAGAAAATATAAAAGCAAAAATAAATAGCTACCTAGAAAAAATGGTAGATGCAGTAGAGGAAGGGCAACAAACACAAGTGAAAACGACACTTGAACAGGCCAACATGGAACCAACAACTGAAAATGTCAGAAAAGCCATAGAGGTAATAAACCAAGACATGGAACTGACACCAGAAAATATTACAAAATATTCCTATCATGTTGAGTTGATTAAAAATCTGGAAGAATTTTCGATGCCCAAATCTCTAAAACAATTTTTTGAACGAATAGACAAACAAGAAATAGAAAATATACCACTAGAAAAAATAGTAAGCGAACTAAAACAAATCCATAAAACAACGGCAAAAACAGATGACGCTGCTATGCCAAAAGAGCAACTGGATAATTATTTAGAAAAAATAAATAATTTAGGAAAAATGCCAGCAAGTGTGTTACAATGGATAGAAAGTAAAAAAATGCCAGCAACACTAAACACAACAGAAGTAGTCAATAACATGATGAAAGACCCTTTTTGGTTTGGAACCCAAATCAATAAGTTAGCAAGTATGCTGGCTGGTAGAAAAGGCAACTTTGGGGAGCAACTCCCAACCCCTGCGTTAAAAGAACTGCAAGAAAATAAGACACCAGAGAAAGTACTAGAAGCGCTAAAAAGTGATTTAGTAAATGTCAGCAAAGACTTGACGGAGTTTTCACCAGAAGAGCGAAAATTAATTGTGGCGCAAACTTCAATTGTTGCCAATGCGGCGGCGGTTCAAAACCACCTTCAACGTGGGGGAGAATCTTTTCAAATCCCCATGAAGCTTCATGATAAAATTACAAACTTAAACATGTTTGTTTTAAATGAAGAAAAAGTGGGGAGCAGAAGTCAGGAAAACGATATTAAATCGGTAATTTCTCTTGATACGACTTCCCTAGGGAAAGTGCAAGGCTTAATGACGATGAATGGTGACGATGTAAATTTTGAAATTACAGCCAAAGACAATGAAACTTGTAATTATTTGAATCAAAATATAGGAATGTTGACCAATCTTTTTGCGGAAGCTGGCTTGAATTTAAAAAGTGTTAGTTTTTCCGTTGGTGGCGTTCAAAATGTTTTGGAAAATGAAATTACAAAAAATAATAAAATCGACACAAAAGTAACGGGAAATAACAAATTTGAAGCCATAATTTAAGGGGTGGGGCCGAGGTGGCGGATGAAAAAAAAGATACACAAAGCAAGATATTTTTGGCGGCTTCAAAGTTTGCCGTGTTCTTAAATGAAATGGATCAGAAACTTCCAAAAAATAATGCTAAACAAATTGCGAGATATGACGATAAATAATTTAGAAAAATGAAAATAAAAACTTTAACGATAGAAGGGTGAAGATGAAATATGAGAATTAATCACAATGTGGCGGCTATGCAAGCAAATAATTCACTAGGAAATGTTAACAGTGCAGTAGATAAATCAATGAAAAAATTATCATCTGGTAAACGTATTAATAGTGCTGCTGACGATGCTGCAGGTCTTGCTATTGCAAATAAAATGAACACACAAGTTAGAGGTTTAAAAATGGCTAGTAGAAATGCACTTGACGGCGTTTCTTTAATACAAACTGCTGAAGGCGCACTAGGCGAAGTACAAGATATGTTACAAAGAATGAGAGAACTTTCTGTTCAAGCGGCAAACGACACCATGGCTCCAGAAGATAGAAGAGCTTCACAACTGGAAGTTGATCAATTAAAAGATGAAATTACAAAAACAGCGGGTATTACAGAGTTTAATAAAATTAAATTGCTAAATGGCGATGTAGATAGAATGTCTTTTACAAAAGATGAAAACCTTATTCAAAGCAAATATATTTCTGACACAGTTACCCCTGGAGACTATAGTTTTGATATAACCCAAGTTGGTATGCCAGCTTATTTCAAAGCCACCACAGGTAATTTTGCGACACCTCCAAACTTAGAAGGAACTTTAAATATCAATGGAGAAGATGTTACTATTGAAAAGACAGATAATGCAGACCAAATTTTTAATAAAATTAGTGAGCTATGTCAAAGATTAGATATGCAGGTTGTAAAAGATGGAGCTTATGGCACTAATACGGGTAACTTGTATTTCTATACTAATAGAGCAGGTAGTGACCAAACCATAACTGTAAATTCAGCAAGTCAAGCATTATTAACAGCATTAGGATTAGATACAAGACCTTCTGTTAAAGGTAGCGATGCTACAGTTAATAACCTAAAATATACTGACCCTACAACAGGGCTTACTGATGCTAATTTCCCGAATGTTTCTTCTGCTACAACAATAGGTAACAGAGTTGAAATAAGAAGTACAGATGCTAAAACTATGTATTTGGATATTCCATTGAATGTTCAAGTTGATACAACTGCTAAAAAGTTTACATTTTTTGTTTCAAATAATCCAAGTTCGGCTACTAGTATTAAGGAAGCAGTAGTGCCAGGTAATTTAACATCGAGTACTGCTGTGGCGACAGCTTCAAATCCAGGCACAGCTCCAACCAATGTTGGCAAATTTGCAAACATGCAAGTGTCCGTTTTAAAATATGGTCCACTGGCTATGCAAGTAGGTCCTAATGAAAAAATGGAATTAAATCTTCAAATTCCAAAATTAACTGCTGACGCCTTAGGGCTTGAAAAAGTAAACTTAAAAACTCGTGAAGGTGCTTCCAAATCCATCTCTTATTTAGATGATGCAATTAACGTAATTTCGGATGTTCGTGCTAAACTTGGTGCTTACCAAAACCGTTTAGAGCATACCATTAAAAATATTGATACAACTACTGAAAATACAACAGCTGCTCTTTCTCGTATCGAAGATACTGACATGGCTGCTGAAATGACAGAATACAACCAAAACAACGTAATTGTTCAAGCTGGTGTTGCGATTCTTGCTCAAGCAAATCAAAGACCACAACAAATTCTTCGTTTGCTTCAATAATCGTAACCGTCAATCATTTTAATGAGGTGTTTCAAAAATGAAAACTTATCTTTCAAAAGAGGATTATACTGCACGTATTGTAAATGCAACTCCAGCCCAATTGGTGGTTATTAATTATGAATTGGTAATTGATTATATCGAAAAGGCAAAAGAGTCTGTAAACGATGACAAAGAGTTCAGACAACTTCTTACAAAAGCAATTGAATTTTTAAAAGAACTCATGACTTCTCTTGATGTGAGTTACTCCATTTCACTTGATTTAATGGAACTTTATCTTTATGTAAATAAGTTGATTGTGAAATCCACCATTAGCAAAAAGTTTGAAAATTTAGATGAAGCCCTGACCATATTAACAAAAATGAAGGATGCTTTTCAAATTGCAGGCGACAAAATCCCTGCTGAAACCGCAGCACCGGCCATGCAAAATGCTCAACAAGTTTATGCTGGTATGACCTACGGAAGAGGCAGTGGTCTTAATGAAATGGTCGACATGGATTATAATAGAGGCTTAAAAGCTTAAATAGAAAATCACTGTAAAGGAATTAAAAATTCCTTTACAGTGATTTTTTTTGGTTCTTATTTTTTAAATTCCTTTGCGTCAAATATCTTTGCTTCCAATGGTTTTGCCATGAAGCCTTTTGCACTTTCACCAAATGCCATAAAATGCGCTGTTTTCATATGGGCATTTAATGCTTCGATATCTGTCCATTCTTCTACAATAACAATGGTGTTGTCATTTTCTGTGGCAACAAAACTTTCGTAAGCGATACACCCAGATTCTTTTCTTGTTTCGGTGATACAATTTTTTGATAACGCTATTACTTCATCCCTTGCGCCTTCTTTTACTACTATAGTTGCTTTTACTACGATCATAAATTAATTCCCCTTTTAAAAAATATATTTGTTGTATAGTATACATTAATTTTCAACAAAATTCACTAAGTTATTTTTTACTATATAAAATTTATACCATATGATATGGATATAGTTGAATTTAAACAAAAAACCAATAGCAACTTGGTGACAAGTAATAGGTTTTTAGAAAAAAGAATTATACCGAGCCAATAAATTGAATAGGCTATTGTAATAAAATAAGGATATTATTATAATAATATCGAGTAAGTTTATGATAAAGGGTAGACTAACAATTTTAATAAAGTGATAAGAAGGTGTAGCGTGGAACGGGAAGAAATTTTAATTTTCGGAGCTTCAACAGCAGGGAAATATGCGCTGGAATTGCTAAAAATGATAGATGGCTATAGCCCTATTGGCTTTATTGACAATGACGTGATGAAGCAAAATACGTTTTTTCAGTCATTGCCAATAGTTTCGCCAATAGAAGCAATACAAAGAAATTGTAAAATTTTTATTGCAAGTATGTATGAAGAAGAAATAGCCGAACAACTTTTGAATATGGGATATAAAAATTTTTATAAAAATGAAAAAGCGTTTTTTGACGATATACCAATAGATAAAAAGCTAAAATTTCTACACGAAATAAAAGCACCATTAAACCCACATACTGCTCAAAAAATAGGACAGTATTGGTCAGAAAGTACTTTAAAGAATCAGGACCCAAGTTTAAGAGAATCTGCTTTTTGGCACAGTAACCGGATTATGTCGTTTATTGGTGGGTTGATAGATAAAGACCTAGGGGAAAATAAAACACCTTTAGAAGCAATTAAAAATATAATTAAAAATTCTTCAAAAGGAAAAATTTTAGAAAAAGCTGTTTCCATTGGCTGTGGTACTGGAATTGCTGAAATGAGTTTAATACAAGCTGGTCTTGTGGAAGAGTTTTTATTTTATGAATTGTCAGAAGAACGTATAAAAATTGGACAACAATTTGCAAAAGAAAATGGGTTGGAAGATAAAGTTAAATTTATAAAAGGAGATTTTTATGATTTTTATAAAGTTGGATACTTTGATTTAGTCTATTGGAGTGGTGCGCTTCATCATATGTTTGATGTTGAAAAAGCAATTCAATGGAGTTACGATGTGTTAAAAGAAAATGGTATTTTTTCAATGTATGAGTATGTTGGTCCGGATAGGTTTCAACTTTCAGAGCGAAGCAATGAGTATATTAATAAAGTAATCGATATATTACCATCTAAATATAGGGTAGCTGGAATTACACGTTGGAAACTACCCAAAATTGCAAATGTTTATTTTACAGACCCATCAGAAGCTGCTGACTCAGCAAACATTATACCTGCATTAAAGAAAACATTTCAAAGTATTGACATTATTCCGCTAGGTGGACTTATTTATTCTCAAGTTTTATCAAGAATCATCCACTATTTTGATGAAACCGATGAGCATGATATGGGGCTTTTAGATGCACTACTACTGTTAGATGAAGCAGCTATTTGGGGAGACGGGCTTGAATGCCTATATGCCGCGGCTATTGGGGTGAAATAATACATATTGTTGTGGTCACGTGCGTTTCATAAAATTACGGTATTTATCCAAATGCGATATAATCCAAGTAAAATAAAAAACAGGTGATAAAAATGGATTATATCAGAGAAAAGTTAGCAACCAGAGAAGATACGAGGCATTCAAGTTACATTGAACACAATCTAACTGATATTTTAATTATCTTAATGTGTGCAGTATTGAGTGGACTGGATGACCTAGCAGAAATTGTTATTTACGGTGAAAGCAAGACCGCATTTTTCAAGCAACACTTTGGTATAGAAAAGATTCCATCGAAGTCGACATTTAGCCGTATATTAAGTGTTCTAGATGGACACAAGGTTGCCAGTGTGATTATCGAAATCATGAAAGAAAAAGCTGAGTTTTTAGGTACTATTATAGCAGTTGATGGCAAAGCAATTCGTAGTACATCTGAAAAAGGGAAACCACACTCTGCTTTGCAAATTTTGACCGCATATCTAACAGAAAGTGGAGTCGTCTTGCAAAGGTCAATTCACGAAAAGACGAATGAAATACCTGTTTTCCAAGAAATGCTTGACTATCTTGATGTAAAAGACAAGACGGTTACTGCAGATGCTATGCACTGTCAAAAAGAAACATGTAAAAAGATTACAGAAAAAGGTAGATATTATGTTCTTGGTTTGAAGGAAAATCAAAAAACATTATTTGATGATGTTTATTTGTTTTTTAATGATAAGATCAATTCTGATAACATGATTGAATAAAAACACTAGAACAAAATGGTGGCAGAATCGAAAAAGGATATGCCGAAAAGCTGTCAGCATAGACTGGTTACAAGCAAAAAAAGACTGGCCGGGTCTTAAAACAGTGTTTGAGGTTAGGCGTATTACAAGCAATCCAGGTGTGACGACCGATGAAATTAGTTATTATATTACGACATGGATGTCTCCGCAAAAGAGCTTCTGCAAATCTCACGTGAGCACTGGAAAATTGAAAGTATGCACTGGCTACTTAATTAGTCTTTTCAGAGGACGAGTGTGCCATTTCATCTGAAAATGGGCAAAAAACCTTAAATATCTTAAGAAAACTCGCACTCTTGATTCACAAGATTTATATAGGCAATCATCATGAAAAATGTAGTACCAAGGCCAGTTTATTGAAATGTCTTATTGACGAACAAGAATTACTGGAAATTGTTAGAAGTTTATGAAACGCACGTGTTGTTGTGGTAAACTAAAGTTGTAACACTTCAACCTAATAGAATATAATGTCTATTAAGGAAAGTGGTAATAGAATGACAAATTATGAAGAAGAATTTAAAAGAAAGGTTATCCGTCTTCATCAAAAATTCGGATTAAACTGGCTATTTAAGAGATTCAGATTAAGTCCCAATGCTTATTATAACTTTCTAAAAAACAGGAAGTATACTTATCATATGCAAAAACAGGTTGTATGCACGCCTATTAAAAAAATATATCATGATGAGACCTGAGACCAACGGTATTCTTGGACATCGTAACATGCGTATATTTTTAGCACACAAAGACATTTTTTTGAGCACGTCAACAGTCCACAAGTATATGAATAAGGAACCATGTCTGTTCTCTTTAGTCAGCCGAAAAAAGCCATCATATATAAAAGGACATGCCCATAAAGTATTTCCAAATTTGGTGAAACAGCAGTAAGCGTTACAATCGTTCTGTTATTGGCAGCTTAAATCGAAGAAAAATAATCCGTGAGTTAGCCATAAATACACTGGTGGTTGTCAGTAGGAGCTATATTAGGGTATGTTTAAAAAATGAGGTGTTTTTACTATTTAGTCAAAATGAAAATAGTGTAACAGTGGAAAAAGCACAAGATTGTTCTTAGAGCAGTTTATTCTCTTGACTATAAGAGAATTATTTAAGAGATGAAGATAATAAAATTTATCGTTATGTGAACCTTGAAGTAAGGAGTAGGCTATGGATAATATAATAATATTTGGTGCATCATTGCTAGGTGAAGTCGCATATAAAACTTTAAAGGATAAAGCAAATATTTGTTTTTTTGTTGACAATGATAAAAAAAAGCATAATACATTTTTCTGTGATTTAAAAGTTATTTCACCAGAATCTCTTGTAATTTATAAGGACTATAAAATAGTTATTGCTAGTATGTACTATGGGGAAATATCAAACCAATTAAATGAAATGGGAGTAATAGATAATGTATATATTTTTTTCTGTAATTCAAATAATTGCACTGCTGATTATTTTTCATATAGAATTCATAAAGTTTGTGATGTAAATATTTATAAAAACCTAATTATTTGTAAAAACGAAAGTAAACAATTTAAGGCTGATTATAGATTAGTATTTAAAAGTTTGCGTAATATTCAAAGGAGTCAAGAAATAATTTATGGTGAAAAAAATGTGCTTTTTTTTGCATATGTATTTCCACCTTTAGGTGGAAGTGGAATTCAGAGAAGTTTAAAATTTGTTAAATACCTGAAAAAGTTAGGCTGGAATCCCATTGTTGTTACAAGTGGCGATACATGGTTCCCGCTACCGAAAGATATTTCAATGACGAAAGAGATTCCTAATAATATCAGTATGATAAGAATTGACCATTTGTATAAATCATCAGAGAGTTTAAGCAATGATGAGGCACAAGAGATTATTAATTTAATTTATGGTGTTGTAGATAATGATGAAATTATGAATAATTTTTTAACGGAAATGAAAGACAACCATTGTGCTAAAAGAAAAAAAATATTTTGCCCCGATATGGTTGTAACATGGGTACTAGATGTTCTTTATGCTGTTGATAAGTTGATAGATTTTAGCAAAATAAATATGATATATACAACATCAGCTCCTTATTCAGATAATTTTTTAGGATATTACCTTAAAGCAAAACATAATATTCCGTGGGTTGCCGATTTTAGAGATGAATGGACTAATAATTGCATGGTCCCTGTAAATAGCAACATTGAATTTAGAATGGAGCAAAATATCGTTCATTTGGCAGATGCAGTTATCAACGTAACTCCTGATTCAACAGAGAACTGTAGGCAGATATTTGGCTTAGCCAACAATAAAACGTATACTATAACAAATGGCTATGATGATGATGATTTTAAAACGATAAAAGTTTTGAAAGAAAAAAACAAAAAGTTTACAATAAAGCATAATGGTATGTTTTATCCTGACCACAGGGAGCCTTTCACATTTTTACGGGCAGTAAATGAATTAATTTCGGAAAATAAAATAGATATAGAAAAGCTTGCAGTAGAATTTATAGGTGAAAAGAATCCTGTTATTTTAGAAAAAATAGTAGCAGTTGACAAATATCATATTGTAAAAATAATTCCTTATATGGAACATATTCAAAGTCTTCAAAATTTAAATAAAGCGGATTTATTACTCTTAATTATTGGTAGTGGTAATCAGTTCAAAAGTGTAGCACCTGGAAAATTGTATGAATATATTAATATGAAAAAAAATATGTTAGTTCTTGCGCCCATAGGAGGGTTCACAGATAAAGTCACCTATCAAACTGGAACAGGTTCTTGTTATGAAGTGGACGATATAAATGGAATAAAAACATATATTTTAGAATGTTATCATCATTTTTTTGAAGATAAAATGGATAATAGCTTCAACATAGAGGAAATTGCAAAATATAGTAGAGAGCAAACGACAAATCAATTAATCAACATATTTGATGATTTATGTTTGAATCATTAAGGAGTGTTTAAAATGTCTCTCGTAAGTATAATTATTCCTGTATACAATGTTGAAAATTATTTAGATAGATGCCTCGAATCAATTGTAAATCAGACTATGAAGACCATTGAAATAATCCTTGTTAACGACGGCTCAACTGATAAATCAGGAGAAAAATGTAAAATATGGGCTAACAAAGATCGAAGGATAAAATATTTTGACCAAGAGAATAAGGGACAAAGTGCTGCAAGAAATGTTGGATTTTTTCATGCTACATCCAAATACATCATGTATATGGATTCGGATGATTATGCCAATACGCATCTTGTGGAAAAATTATATCATGCAGTGACTATCAATAATTGTGATTTCGGATTTTGTGGAATTAAGGTATTGGAAAGTGACGAAACGAAAAATTATGATGTCGATTGTCAAAAAAATCTCTTTAGTTCAACGAATGTATATGATTTTAAAGAATTATTTTTTATACAATCCACAAGCCCTTGTGCTAAGATTTATAAAAGACAATGTCTACTAGAAAACAATATTTTATTTCCAGAAAATTTATATTATGAAGATATTTTATATACAAAAGAATACCTACTAGTCAGTAAAAAGGTAATTCATATTTCAGAATATCTTTATTTTTATGATCGTAGAAATCAGATAAGCACAACAAATAACGCTCTTACGATTATAGATACCATCTGTATTTTGAATCTCTTGAATGATTTTTTAAAAAACAATAATCTTATTTATCATTTTTACAATGAATTTAAAATTTACTGTCAAAAAACAATATTTGCATCGTATCACTATTTAAAATTAAAAAAAGATATTAGTAAAAAAGAAAACTACCTAAATGATTTTAAAAATTTTTATCACCAAACATTTATCCAAAATCCAGAAATAGAAAATTATAAAATAGGGATATTGGGAAGTTATAATTCAAAAGCATCGTTGCAAAGTTTATTTATCGATAGGGACAATATTATTTTTCATTATATGAATAACAGCATTGTAAGTATGATGTCAACGCCATATGATATTGAAAAAGAAGAAATAGAAAACGATAACTTATTTAAGAAAACTTGTGTTTATCATGATTTTAAGAGAGAATTTATTATCAATGTTAAAAAACATTCAAAGCAAGTTGATTATTTATTAATCGACTTTTTAGAAGAACGTTTTGGGGTTGTGGAAGCGAATAAAAGTTTTTTTACAAATAGCATAGCGTATAATGAATCCATAATAGATTCTTTTCAACAAGAAAGCGTACTTGCGTTTGGTTCGTCTGAACTTACAGAAAAGTGGAAAAGCGCCTGTATCTCATGGATGAATGAAGTTGAAAAATATTTTCCACATGAAAAAATAATCTTAAATGAAATGTATCTGTGCGAACAGTATGGAAATTCCATTATTAAGCACAGCTTTGATCATATTTCGGAAATACAGCAAATAAATGACACCCTTAAACTTTATTATGATTTTTTTAAATTAACTTTTCCCAATATTAAAGTAGTAGCCACAGGCAGGGATGAAAACTATTGTGATGAGTGGCATACATATGGTTGTGATTGTGTGAATAAAAATCAATATGCTTACTTAAGCGCAGCAGATAAAATCTATAACATAATGATGAATAGAAAAAGTGTCGCAGAGTTATAACTCAACGACACTTTTTCTATTCCAAACGGGTATTAAAGCTTGTGCTTTATCAACCATTAAAGGAAAATAAGCATGGTAAAAAAGGTTATATTGCATCTCAAAATTTTTGCAGTATTGTCTATCTTGTTCAGTTTCACAAATATTGTTGAAGCTGTCTATATAAATATAACCTTGTTGAAATTCATCAACTGAAAAAATATGAGAGCAAAGTTGGAGGGCGCAATCAAAAGAGTCAAGTTTAAAAGTAGAGTGAGAAACTGTTTTCATTTCTGGCAACTGTTCAACTAGTTGTTGATTGTCGGTTACTAAAGTAATGGATATCTCCACTTTTAGTAAATTTATTTTGTTTATTAAAGCACGTATTTTGCCTAACTTATCATTGATATGTTCATCCGTGTCCACAAGGGCAATTATCTTTTTATTTTTAAGTAGGTTTTCTAGTTTGTTTTCAACTGTATCATGTTCAAATATTCTGCCATCAGGAGCTTTTCCAAATGTATTGTTAAGGGCGTCGTCATAAGCATACATCAGTGTTTTCATGGTATTATATTTCTTTTGATAATTGCAGGCATATAAGCCTTTAAATAAATCTTTTACAATATGTTCCAAATAGGGAAGGACTTTTTTATTGGGCATATGCTTCAACAGTGTCCTAAAATTATTTCGTCTGTAATAATAAGTTGCAGAAGTGTTTTTTTTGGAAGAGGCTGACATACTAAATTTATGAAGCACTTTTGACTTTGTACAAATCGCAATTTTATAGCCTTGCTTTTTGAATCTTAGGCACCAATCAATGTCCTCTGAATAGATGAAGTAACATTCATCTAAAAGGCCAACTTTTCTTAAATATTCATTGCGAACCATAGATGCTCCTAAAATGGCAACGTCGCAATAATATAGTTGGGGAATCGCTTCACCATCAGTTAAATCTCCGTAATCATTATTGCATCTAAACTTCTCAAAATCAATATCTCCGCCAATCCACTGGATAATATTTGGTCTATCCATATGGCAAAACTTAGAACCAGCAATGGCTACATCAGAAGTTTTCTCTAAGAAGTCATAAAGAATTTCAATCGTATCTTCCATAAAAATAACATCATGGTCAACCGTCATAGAATATTTGTAGCCTTTATCCAGTGCATATCGTAATCCTGTGTTAAAGCCACCACCAGCGCCACTATTCACTTCATTTACAATTAAAATTATTTTTTCACCATATTTTTCTGCTAAAAATTCAGCTGTTCCATCGGTAGAAGCATTGTCAACCACAATTAAATCAAAATTTTGAATAGTTGATTTAAAAATAGATTCTATGGCGTTTATGGCATCTTCTTTTTTATTAAAGCAACAAAGAACTAATGCGATTTCTTTCAATCAAAAAAACTCCCTTCATTATTTTACTCAAATATAAACCCCCGTGGGCTAACTTTATTAAATAGCTTCATATCAAACAGATGCTTTTCTTCATTTTCAATCATGGATGTTTTGGTTTCAATGCGATTGATGAGTTCATTTTTTAATATTTCATAGTTCAAAAGAATTTCATAAATTTGATATTCTCTCATTAGAATATTTCTAAAATGTCCTCGCCATGCTTTTAGGTTATCAAATTGTATCGGTATAAAATTTTCATCAAATTTGATAAAACTTAATAAATTGTTATAGTTAAATGGGTCTGTCGAATTTTGATATAACTCCACACCGTTGTTGCTTACAATAAAATTGTAGTCGTCACTGTAAATAGCAAAACTTTTATTTTTAAATTCTATATTGCTAAACCCATTCAGTCGTATCATGGCGTAGGCACCTATTTTTTCAGTTTCACTTTGGTTAAACAATAAACTTCTGGAATAGGTGAAGGTATTTTTTTGTTTCAAAAGATTGATGCCTTGATACGTAAAATGATCATGACTTTTGATTCCCATCATGTAAAAAAGGGTATATTTTAAATCAATCATACTTGCCATATCGGAAAGTAAAAATGGAGTTATACTTTTATCACATATAAATGCTGGTGTCCAAATTAAATTTCGGTGGGGCGCTGTTACGTGAGTAAAGCCATAGTTCATATCCCTTGTCCACATATCATCGCCGTGGTCGCCATAGCCTGCTACAATTGTATTTTGATCTAAGCCTGTTTCCTCTAAACAATCCATTATTTTTTTTATCATGATATCAACGGAAATGTAGGACAATACTGTTTTTTCAGCATAGGTGCTGGTTTGCTTTGTTTCATCATTATAATGCCCTGAATGGGGCAGTAAATCCCACAAATGAATGGCAAATGGTTTGTTTTTTTCTTTACACTGTTGAATAAAAATAATTACTTTTTCTATAAACTGATCAAAGTCTGTTATCCAAATATATTGCTGTCCTTCCACGTTCCACAATTTTGTTCGATTGACTTCTTCTCCTTGAGGAGCATCATTAAATCCAATGCCCAAAACTTCATAGCCATTTTGACGAAGTTCTTCATACAAGTGTGTGTTGATTGGCTTGTCATGATATAAGGCACCATATCTGCTGTAGTTTTCAATTTCAAAATCATTTCCATAGAAAAAGTCATATAACGACATAATAGAGGACGACGCAGATGTATAAAATTTATCAAAACAAATAGATTGATTCATAAGCTGTGTCAGATTTTCAAAATAAGGTCTATTGTTCATATAAATTTGATTAGAAATACTTTCTAAATGAAAAACAATTAAGTTCTTTGTTGTCTTGTTTGTTTCTATTTTTTCAATGGCATTTGTCATATTGACTGATTGTTGTGTTTCTAAGGCTTTTTTTTGGATGGTTAAGGACTGACTACTTTCATTGGCGCTCTTTTCTTCCGTTAACAAATTTAATATTTGATGAAAATAGTAGATTTGTTCAGGTGTTTCTTTGTTGGTGATGAGGGAAAGAATTTTAAAAATATGAGGAGAAAGCTTTGTATGGGTGTTAATAATTTGGTGTATATATTTTAAATTTTTTGTCATGTAATAGAAGATAATATGATGAAACACTTGTTTTGTAGTTTCGTGTTCAATGCTATCTATTGTATTTTGCAGTTCAACAAAGCAATGGAATATATCAAAAAAATTGTAGGGAATACTACACAAAAAACACTCTTTTTCATCAAAGAAAAGAATGTCATCGTTAGCACTTAAACAGTTAAAATATTTTTCTCGTACATTTTTAATGTTATCACTTAACGTATTTTCTGGGGTTACTATTTCTACGCTCTCCCCAAGAAAATGCTGTAATTTTTCGCTTGTAGTAGAAGCGAAAATTTTTTTGGTTAAAGGATATAGGGTTTGTTTAAAGGTTTCGTAGGTAATGAACTTTGTTTCTGTGCGTATGACTTCTTTAGTTTTTAAAAACAAAATTATTCCTCCTCTAAGGCTAGAACTGTTCTTTTTAACCCTTCCTTAGGGGCAAAGGTAAAAGAAAAATCCAGTTCTCGTAATTTGGTGCAGTCTAAAATTCCAAAATTTTGGTTGCTGTAACCTGTGTTTTCGTTTTGGGGTGGAATATCAAAAATAATTTTCAAATTTTTTTCAGGTACACTTTCCACCAGATGCTGTGCTATTTGTTTAATAGAAACAACGGCATCTTCATTTGAAATATTATAGACGTTATCAGTGCCTTTTAAAAATACTTGAAATATTGCCTTTACGGTATCTGGGATATAGGTAATTGCCATTTGTTTTGTTCCTTGGCTTTTTAAAACAATATGTTCACCTAAAACAGCACATTTGGTTAAATCTGCAATGACACGACCATCATATAAATCCATCCCATAGCCATAGGTGTGTCCGATCCTTACAATTTTGCAAGGTAAGCCAAACTGTTTTTCGTAAGACATACAAAGTGTTTCGGAAACTCGCTTGCCTTCAGGGTAACAAGAGCGCACTTGCAGTGGGTCTAAATAGCCGTAATCATTTTCGGATACTTTTTCCTTATCATTATTTTCTCCATAAATTTCTCTTGTGGATGTATATAAAAATCCTCTGCATTTTTTTTCTACAGCAAGTTCTAATAGATGAATGGTTCCCATTGTATTTACTTTTAACGTCCCGACAGGGTCACTTACAAATTGAGCAGGGCTTGCTTGACTTGCTGCATGAATAATATAGTCAATGTTTCCCTTTATATCTAGTGGTTTTGTTATATCAGAAACAATAAATGCTAAATCCTTTCGTGTAGAAAGATTTTTAAAATGTTTTTTTGCCTTTTCTACATTCCTCACAAGCCCTACTATTCTAATACCATAATTAAATCTATCGTTCAGCATCATTAACGTATAAATCATGTAAGATGCAATCATGCCATTAGCACCTGTTATTAAAATAGTTGAATTTTTAAAACTTCCAAAGTCCAGTCCATCGATAATAGTATGAATATCTTCGTCTACAATGTGGTTCACCATGTAATTCATCAATGTTTACTCCTTTAAGCCAAATACTCGTTCATTTTCCGCTAAATCAAAAAGTGCTTTAAAAATATAAAAATCTTCCGGTGTAGTTATTTTTATATTAGAATGTTTGCCTTTTACAAAATTAATTTTAACGCCAAATTGCGAGGCAAGGCAACAGGAATCAATAGAATCTAAGATGCCGTTTTGCTCTGCTTTTTTATAAATGTCATAAATATCTTTTAAATAAAAACTTTGAGGGGCTTTTGCCATAAAAAGTTGGTTTCGATCGAGGATAGAAGATACAATTTCCCCATCGTTGCTAATGACGCCTGTTTCCACACTTCCAACGGCCGTGATGGCATTTCCATTTTGTTTTACGCAGTTTATATTGTCCAGCAACAATTGTTCGTTAATAAGGGGTCTTACACCATCGTGGATTAAAACAATATCGTCATCATTTTCTCCTCGTTCTTTATAAATGGCGTGTAGTGCATTTAATCTTGACTGCTGACCATACGTTCCGCCAGGGACTATCCATTTTACTTTTGTAATTTGGTATTTCTCAATTAATTTTTTTAAAAATGGAATATGGCTTTCAATACAAGCGATGGAGATTCCGTCAATTTCCTCACAATTTTCAAAAATAGTTAACGTATGAATAATAATGGGTACTCCATAAAGCTCTAAAAATTGCTTTGGCGTTCCAGCGTTTTTCATCCGTACGCCTGCCCCTCCTGCGAAAATAACAGCATAGTTCATCCTATCGCCCTGTTTCTTTTGAAATTTTTATTTATTATATCATTGGTTCAATAAAAAGTCATTATTCAGATAGGAGAAGAAAAGGAAAAAAATTCTCTCTAAGAAGGGGGCCTATAGGCATTTACAAGCGTACAACGGCGTATTAAAATAACGTAAAGAAAGGTCGTGGCAAAATGAAAAAAACAGCAGTATGTGTGTGTAATTATAATAAAAAAGAATATGTAATAAATTGCATTGACTCAGCACTTAAAAACGTATATACGGAGTTTGATTTTTATTTTATTGACAATGGTTCAACAGATGGAAGTGAAGCGGTAGTAAGAGAAAAATATGGCAATAGAATAAATTATTTAATTAATGAAAAAAACACAGGTAGTGCAGGAGGATTTAACACAGGCATTCAAATGGCTTGTGACCATAATTACGACTATGTTATTTTGCTTGATCATGATGTGGAGTTAGACAAAAATGCCATTGGAAATATGATTCTATATGCAGAAAAAAATGAGCAGGTGGCTGTCGTAGGAGGAAAAATGCTATGGTATAACGACCCCACCATGATCCAAATTTACGGAACAGGGATAAATAAGGACACTTATAGCCTTCGAAATAGTTATAAAAATTTAAAAGACGATGAGACAATTCCTAGTGAAGTAGAATGTGACTTTGTACCAGCGGGTATTTCTTTGCTAAAAATAGAAGCAGTAAATAAAGTTGGGTTTCCAGATGAGGAATTTTTTACATATTGGGATGACGCTGATTATCATATTCGATTCAAAAAACAAGGGTATCAAGTAATGGCAATTTCAAACGCATTTGTTTACCATCATTTTGGAACAGGGGAAAACCCAACTACTTTTCCTACTTATATGTACTGGCGAAATCGACTTCGTTTTTTTGCAAAACATTTAGAGAAAAGTGAAATGAAAGGCTTTTGTGATGAATATTTAAAAAATTTGTTTCAGGCCTTATATGCGTGTCATTATCAACAAAAAGAAAACACGATAAAATCATTAATGTCTGCCTATCATGATGGGATAAGTTCAACATTTGGAATACCAAAACCATCATGTATTTTTCCAGTTGACGTTATTGACGATCGGGCCACTGAAATTTTACAAAATAAAAAAAACGTTGCCATTATTTTTAATGGAGATTATAAAACTATTAAAAGGGTAACCGACAAAATTTTATCAATTAACAACGAGACTAAAATTGAAATTATATACAATCAAGTAGAAGATTTAGAAAAATTAAAAAGCCAATATATGTTTCCGATTTTTTGTGAAATGCCCAATAAAAAGTATGATGCTGTATTAACAATATGCAAACATATTTTTAATACGGAAGCTCTTGATACCAATGTAGTGTATGTAGATGAATATTTAAACTTTAACGCAACAGAAAGAGACAGAACATATTGTAAAAACTTTCAACTTATGTACAACTTTTTTTACAAGACAAACTATGACTTGTTTTTTACCAAGATGATTGAATTATCTGAAAGTAGAGGATAGCTAGGGAAAGCAAAGAAAAATGTCTATTTTTGCGGATGAATTAACTTGAAAACAAGAGACAACTTTTTTAAACTGGTTATATAAACGTAAGTTTAAATATACATATGATAAAGTAAGGATTGATTACATTGAAAACCATTAGAGTATTATCTGAATCATTAGGAATAAGTAAAGAGGCAATTTATAAAAAAATGAAACAGCAACTAAAAACAGAATTAGAGGGACATATCATCAAAGTGAATAATGTTACGCACATTGATGATATTGGAGAACAGATTATCATCAATTCACTGAATCGAGAGCGTCAAGAAGTAATTCAAGATATGATGAATGTGGAAGATACAAACGACCATAAAATTGCTGTTTTAGCAGAAGAACAACCCCATGTAAAAGAATATGTACATATTCTGCAAGAGCAGATAAAAACAAAAGATATACAACTTGCAATGCAAAATAATCATATCACCCAGTTAATCAACCAAGTAGGTAACCATCAATTATTATTAAGGGGAGAGCAATATAAAGATATTGTATCCCTTCAATCTCAATGGGCAAGGAAAGAACCAGTGGCAGGTAAGCCATCATTATGGAAACGAATATTTAAAAAATAAGTAGTTCTATATAAAATGGAACCCATGGCGTAGACACTAAAAAAGTCTATTCTATGGGTTCCATTTTTATTTTTAAAATTTAAAAAAACATATGTGTAACAAATTGATCCACAATAATAGCAGCTCCTAAAATAAAAACATAATAGGAAAAATATTTTAGTTTACTTTCTCGAATGATTTTAAGCATAAAATGAATAGCAAAATAACCTGAAATAGCCGAAGCACAAAAGCCTACAACCAAAGGCATCACATGAGGGGAAGCTAGCGCAGTTGGTTCTGACACAATATCTTTTAATTGAAAAACAGCCGCCCCTAAAATAGCAGGGATAGATAAAAGAAATGAAAATTTAGCAGCGAAGTCACGGTCAAACTTTTTAAATAGGGAACCAGCAATGGTCATGCCAGAACGTGAAATGGCTGGGGCAATGGCAATTCCTTGCATCACACCAACAAAGATGGCATCCAGGTAGGTGGCATCTTTAGCTGTTTTCTTTCCACTCTTAATAGAATTTGCATATAAAATAACGAGGCCTGTAATTAAAAACTCAAAGCCTAATGTTTTTCCACTTGCAAAAAGGTTCTCAATAACGTTGTTAAAAGCCAACGCAATAACAACAGCAGGAATGGTTCCTACAATTAAAAGGTATGTAAGTTTTTGAAATGGCTTTTTCAAAAGTCCCCAAATGTCCTCCCAAAAAGCGATAAAAACGGCCACCAATGTTCCTAAGTGAACCACAATATCAAAAGTCATGGCTGGTTCTGTGACACCCAGTATTTTTTGAAATAAAACCAAATGTCCTGAACTACTAATGGGTAAAAATTCTGTAAGCCCTTGGATGATTCCTAATAGTAACGCTTGTAAAAAATTCATTTTTTTCTCTCCTAACTTGAAATTTTTAACATTTATTGGATATAATACTAAATATTCTGGTAATTATTATAAATCATTATAATAATTGTTGCAATTTTTTTTATTAATTGGTATATTATATAGAACTCATTACAAAGTATATTGATTACGAATTCTTATTAGACTTGTAAATGAAATAACGACAAGAGATTAATTGAAAATCGTTCCGCCCCAACGATTAGGTTGTTGTGAAAAATTACAAGGGAAACAGTAATATGTTTCAAGAGAATAGTGTGTATTCTTGAATAAGAACTGGGAAAAATATTTTTTAGTATATTATAGCTTTAGGCTTGAAAATTTATGAATATAGACTTCTAGTGATTCAGAAGTTCTTTGAGGTTTTTTAATTAGGTTTTGAGAAGCGTTTAGCTTTAGAGTTGAATAATATTATTTTCTATTTTGAGAGGAACGATTTATGGAAGTTTTAAAATTTGAAGAATTAAACTTATCGGAAGAAATATTAAAAGCAGTAATGGACATGGGCTTTGAGGAAGCAACACCAATTCAAGCACAGTCAATCGACGTCATAATGTCTGGTAAGGATGTACTTGGTCAATCACAAACGGGAACAGGAAAAACAGCCGCATTTGGGATTCCATGTTTAGAAAAAATTGATGTAAATGACAGAAGGTTGCAAGCGGTAATACTTTGCCCAACACGTGAACTTGCTATCCAAGTATGTGAGGAGTTTAGAAAACTACTTAAATACAAAGATAACATCAGAGTGTTACCTGTGTATGGCGGTCAACCAATTGACAGACAAATCATGGCATTAAAAAAAGGTGTACACGTTATTATCGGGACACCAGGTCGTGTAATGGACCATATGGAAAGACGCACCATTAAAATGGAAAGTGTTAAAATGGTTATTTTAGATGAAGCGGACGAAATGCTTGACATGGGCTTCAGAGAAGATATTGAAACAATTTTAACCAAAGTGCCAGATGAGCGTCAAACAATTCTTTTTTCAGCAACTATGCCAAAAGGAATATTGGAACTTACTAGAAACTTCCAAACCAATCCTGTTCATGTAAAGGTGGAACATAAAGAACTTACCGTTCCATTGATTGAACAAATTTATTTTGAAGTAAAAGAAAAAACAAAATTAGAAGCATTGTCTAGATTAATTGACATGGAAAATCCAGAATTATCTTTGATTTTCTGTAATACAAAAAGACAAGTAGACGACTTGGTAGAACAACTTCAAGGTCGTGGATATTTTGCAGAAGGGCTTCATGGCGATTTAAAACAAGCCCAAAGAGATAAAGTAATGCAAAAATTCAGAAACAGAACGTTGGAAATTTTGGTTGCCACAGACGTTGCAGCAAGAGGAATCGACGTAGATGATATAGAAATCGTTTTCAACTATGACGTTCCACAAGACGAAGAATATTATGTTCATCGAATTGGTAGAACAGGTCGTGCAGGAAGAAGCGGAAAAGCTTACACTTTTGTTGTAGGAAAAGAAATTTACAAGCTACGTGACATTATGAGATATACAAAAGCAAAAGTAGTTCAAAAGAAATTGCCAACCCTTAGCGACATCGAAGCTTCTAAAACAAGAAACTTTGTAGAAAAAATTAAGGCGGTTATTGAAGAAGGACATCTTGCAAAATATATTAATATAGCAGAAACAATGATGAACGAAGATTTTAACTCTCTTGATATTGCAGCAGCACTGATGAAAATGCACTTATCAGACAGCGGTTCTGATGAATCTGACGTAACGGATGATTTGAATTTTGAATCAAGCTACTCAGGTGGCGGAAACTCAGGAGACATTGTTACCTTATTTATTAACGTTGGAAAAAATAATAAAATCAGAGCAAAAGATATCGTTGGTGCTTTGGCTGGCGAAACTGGCATTTCTGGAAAACAAATCGGAAATATTGAAATTTTTGACGATTATTCATTAGTGGATGTTCCAAAAGAATATGCAAAAGATATTATCCAAATTATGAAGAGCCACAAAATAAAAGGAAACAAAGTAAATATCGAACGTTCTAACAAAAAACCAAAAGAACGTGAAAGAGAATCAAAAGGCAAAAGAAGATACTAATAAAAAAGATAAGGTAGCCATGGGCTACCTTATCTTTTTTATTCTCCACAAAGGAAATAAGCTTTATTACATAATTTTTTTTTTCTTAACCAAGATATAAATTATATAAGTAATAACCGCCATTAGCAGAAGTGCCATAGGGTAGCCATATTTAAAATGAAGCTCTGGCATTGCTTCAAAGTTCATGCCATAAATGCCAGCAATAACCGTGGGAGGCCCAAAAAGCATGGTGATAATGGTAAGTTTGGTAATTACAGTGTTGGTTTTCATGGTTAGGTTTGAATCATATAAATAATTTAATTGTTCTACCATATCCATTAAGTTAACACTAAAATCATAAAGCTTGTTAATGCGAACGTCTATATTTTTAAAATATCTTAACTTATCTTTTGGAATAAAATTATTTTCATTAACAGCAAACTGGTCCCCAATGTAGAGCAACGGTCTTAGTTGCTTTTTTATTTTGTAAATAATATGGTGAAACTCATTGATTTCCAAAATAGAACGGTCTTTAAATTGGGTAATTAGCTCGTTTCGAAACATCTGAATGTCATCTTCAATAACTTCAAGGGTAGCAAATAAATCAGCCAGTATTTTATCAAAAATAAAGAAATAAACCCTGGGTAAAAATTTTTCCGTAGTGGCGTTGAATTTTGATTTTAAAAAGTCAATAAACTCGTTGTTTTCAAATTGAGGATTGGGGGAAACCAAAATAATAAAGTTGACCCCAATGTATAAATTAATTTCCTCAAAACTAATTTTCCGATTGGCATAGATAAAATAAGTTAAACTAATAAAATCATAACCTTCAAAGCTTTCAAACCGCACATTTTCATCGATGTTAACACATTCTTCAATGGTACTTCTGTCAAAATGAAAAGTAGGTTGCAAATTTAAAATCTCGTGGGAAGTGCAAATGATAAAATAAGATTCATGGGCTTGATACCAATGCTTTTGTTTAATATTAATTTCTTTATTACTCGAAAGTTCATAAATTTGCATTATACTACCTCGTGCCTTTCCACTTCAAATCGGGACAACACCACTTCCTCGTTATTTTTTATTCCTGCCTTGTCTTTTGCGATTTGAACCTGTAAATCTACTGTTTCGATACCCTCAATATTGGGGAGTAACAAGCCTTTTTTAGTCCCACTTTCTACAACAACCCCATATTTTTTAGGGTGCAACTGATTTTCAGTAGTTATTTTTTCTATTGCTCCTAAAATATCTACTTTTATTTCTAAGGATTCCAGTTCTATTTTGTGAACAGGAGAAAATCTTGTATCTTCTGTTGCAGATTGAATGGCATTTTTAATAATTTCCTCGGCTTTGTTTTTTAAGGCTGGGTGAATTGTTCCCACACAACCCCGTAACTCTCCGTTTATATGAAGAGAAACAAACACCCCTGCTTGCTCTTCTTTTAATTTTTTGATTGCCTCAAGTTCACTTCTGTTTTTACAAAAATCATCAAAGTCCAGCAACTTCCGTTCTTGAATCCACAATTCCACAGAACTTCTAGCAAGAGAAATATAAATATCCTCCAAGGCTTTTCTTTTCTCATACTTTTCCCTTTGTTTTAACAGATAAGCTTGTTGAATGGTCATGCCTTCTTTTGGACTTAAAACATCCAAAGAGCCAGTCATATAACCAATTCCAAAAGGAAACTCATAGCTATAAACTTTTGGCAAAACATCTAACGTATCAAAAGCACCAAGTGCCATAGTAAAAGGGCTTAAACCACATTCCCCAGCAGGAACGCTGATGTCTTTTGACATTTCTAAAATGTTTTCGAATTTTTTATTTTGAATAGCGTTTACGAGGATGTCATCAAAAATGGCTCCATTTTCATTTAGCCCATAAGGACCATCTACTTTAAGTTTGTGAGAAAGGTCACCGCTGGCAAGAATCAATGTTTTCAATTTTGCATTTTCAATGGCTTCAAAAATTTTCATTCCTGTAACATACTGCTCCCATTGGGAGGTTCCCCCGATGGAAATATGAATGATTTCGTAGTCCTGATATTTTTTATCAATATAATATAATGGCACTAAAATGCCATAGTCTATTTGCGGTGAAATGCCAAAAGGTTTTCCTGTTTCTTGGCTCAAGGGGATGTAGGTGATGTTAGCATCATCAAACGCTTTTTTAATGCTATTATTTAATATTTGGTTTATTTTTTTTTCCATCACAACAGAGGGAACAGAAAATTGGGAAAGGTCGCCCTGTACACTTTTTACGTCAAGCAAACAAGCTCCATCTTGAAAAACATGACCATGGGGTGTAATACAAATAATAACCTGTGGTTTTTTTTCTGCAACAAAATCAGCCACCTCAATAAGTCCGCTTATTGTTTGAATAGCAGAAATTTCTTCTCCTTTTCCGATTTCAGGAATAAGAATGGGTGGGTGTGGTGAAAACACAGAACCTAGTAAAAAATTCATTTTATCAACCTTTCATAAAGTTTTTTGAAAAAAATAATATCTACGCCACTCCGCTATATCATAAGGGGCTGTATCATTTTAGTTTGATACAACCCCAAGGGTATAGCGCGTAAGGATAATAATCAGTATGCTTATTTTTTACGGCGTAGTGGCCGTATCTGTTGTAGTAGCTGGTACAGTAGTTGATGGTGTGGTAGTATCCCCATCTTCGACTCCTTGTTTAAAAATCATGGCTACTACTTTTTTTGGTTCTGATACTACTTGAACTCCCTCGGGCAGATTAAAAGTTAAATCAAAGCTATGGCCACCTTCTGCCACATTTTCAAGATTAATCGATACATCAATATTGTCTGTGTTCAGTCCATCTACTACATGACCAATGCCTTTTACAACAACATCTAAGGTTTGGGGCATTAAATTACACTGGAACCCTTCTGCCAAATTCAGCAGTTTAATCTTGCTAATAGGAATGTTAATGGATTTTATGCTCTCTCGCTCAATATTAATTTTTACTTGAACTTCGTTAGGCGTTCCATTTTTAATGCTTACCTCCGTAGGAAGCAATGCCCTTAAATCTACAGGGTATGTTTTAGAATCTTTTAGATTCTGCATATTAATAGTAGGAAGCACAATTTCACTTATTCTGTTAATGGTTTCTTTGCTACCAACAATTTCAACAAATTTTGGTTCCCACTGGATGCTGGAAACAGTAAATCCATCAGCGGGCAACCCTTGGCTTGTTATTTTAACAGGGACTTTTCGATATTTATTAATCGGAACTTTAATAACAACATCAGAGGTATCCGTGGAAAGTCCGATAATTTCTTTATCCTGTTTATCAAAAATTTGAATTTTTTGTTTTACGCCAATATCTTCGGTGGCTTCTTTTAAGTCTACGCTTACCCGAACAGAATCAATTTTTTCAATAATGGACTCCGCGCCGGTAATGACAATATATTGTGGTGTCACCATAGGCGTCATGGAAGCATAGCCATCTTTTGCATCCCCAATTTTCACTACTTGAACTTGCTTTTCTACCGAAACCAACCGTTCTAGCTTAACATCAACATAGTTGGGACTTGATGCCAGCACTTCATAAGTGTCTCCTGTATTTGGGAGTTTTATTTGGGGCGATATTCGAATAGGCTCTGACAAGTCTTTTGCATATAAAATATCAAATTGTCTCAAATCAATGATTGCATCAATATTTCGGGAGTAAAGAGAGTCAAGGGCCAATCTTGTCCCTGTAACTTTAACCGTAATTTTAGTTTGGGAAAGGTCAATTTCATTGGCAACCACTAAGTTTTGTGCCGTTAATTTATCTTTGTTCATTAAGGAGAGATAAACGGTGTACTCCCTTGTCTCCATGGGGTTATTAATATTAATGACAATAAACCAAACCATAATGGCAGGGATAAGGGAGAATAACTTCCAGCCGATATTTTTTGTTAAAAGATCATTTAGAATTTTCATTTTTTATCTTACCCCTCCACAACGTGCGTTTCTTTTTCTCTACAGAAGCAAAAGAAAGCATTTGTTTAATTTTGTCCGCATCCAGATTTCTGTAAATTTTTCCGTTTTGGGCAAGGGAAACAGCCCCCGTTTCTTCTGACGCAACGATGACAATGGCATCGGAAACTTCGCTTAAACCCACAGCTGCTCGATGCCTTGTTCCTAGTTCCTTTCCTAGTTCCACTTCTGTGAGGGGTAAAAAGCAAGTTGCAGCAGCAACCCTGTTTCTTCGAATCAGCACAGCCCCATCATGCAATGGGGTTTTATTTTCAAATATATTAATCAAAAGTTGGTTTGTCACAATGGCATCAATGGGAATCCCTGTTCGCTCGTGGTCGCCAAGGGGGACTTCTTGCTCAATGACAATTAATGCCCCTGTTCTTACTTCTGCCATTTTAAAAGTGGCTTTTAGTATTTCATCAAGGGTTTTGGAGGAAAACTTAATGTTTTCCTTTTCTTCACCAGAGGGGAGAAAATACGCAAAAAACTTTCCACGTCCAAGTTGTTCCAAGGCTCTCCGAAGTTCAGGCTGGAAAATAATCATAATGGCAATAATACCAACATTGATGGTTTTTGATAAAATCCACAAAATGGTGGTTAGTTTTAACACCACCGCCAATGCACTAAACACAAAAATAATAATAATGCCTTTAAAAAGGGACCAAGCCCTTGTCTCCTTAATCCAAATAATAATATTGTAAATTAAAAAGGCAACAATCAAAACATCGATCACATCAGAAATCCTTATGGATGGAAAACTGAGTGCCGTTAAATTAAATTTAGTTAAAAAGTCCCGCATATTAACCAATAGCCCCACCTAGATTCTCATTTTATAGGAATTTATATTATTCATTATCATCGTCATCTGCTGAAATTCTTCTTACTTCACGGTTTGGTTTTGACAAAATAATTTTAGGGATTACTTTCACATAGTAGTAATTTTCATCATCGGAAAACTCTACTCGTTCCGCAGCGGAGTAATCAAGCACCAGATCAAAAAATTTAATAATCAAAACAATCAAAACAGATAAAGAAGAAAAAAACAAAAGTCCCACAATGGAAAAATTAATACCAGAAGCAAGTATGCCAATGGAAATTCCCATGATGTTTAGTACGCCACCAAAAACAATGGCAATGTCTTTTGCATAATCAATGGAAAGTTTTGAAATAACAAAAACAACCACTACCACAATGGCAAACACAAAAGCAACAAAAATCCAGTCATGGCTACCCGTAACTGATTTCAGTACAGAAACGTAAATTTGTGAAAAATTGTCTGGCATTTCTAACATATTACTTTTACTGATGGCGCTGGTAGCAGTAGTTGAAAAATCGTTGATAAAAGGAATGAAGTACCAAATAAAAGTTCCAATGACAATGGGAATCACCCCAGCCAGCCCAAAATATAGCCCAGCAAAAATGGGAACGATAAAAGGTATTTTAAAATAAAATGCAACCAGCAACCCAATCACCAGCAAGCTACTTTTGGGTGCAAACCGAACATAAAAAAATAAAAGCATTAAAAAAAATAAAAAAGCAATGCCCGCAAACAAAGGCGAGGCATAAAAAAGTTGCAACGTAATATTTAAAATAATGATAAAATGTACAAAAGTAATGGGAAGTACGCTGGTTAACAAGGAACAAAGCAAAATAAGGGGGAGAAGGCTAAATCCCTTCACAAAACCCAAGCTGTTAATGAGTGAAAAAATAATAAAACCAGCAATAAATTTTAAAATAAACTGAATGATGGCTTGGTGTAATTTATAAAAACTAATGGTGGCTTCTCTCATTTGTAAAATTGCTTCCATCTTGTGAACCTCTTTTCCTTTTCTCTTTTGGCTTATCTAAGCTATGAACCGTTATATAGTATTTTCGCAGTCTTTTTTGAGAATTGTTATAGTGGTGTAATGCTTGTATGTAACTAACGCCTGTATAAAAAATTAAAACGGCAATACCAAAAAAAATAATTTTGTAAGCAAAAACTTTTAAGTCTATCTCCATTAGGTTTATTTGTTCCACAAAAATTTTATATCCCATGTAAAATAGAAATAAAATAACAAGTCCGCAAGCAACAAAAATGCGAGCCGTTGTATTTCTTCGATAAATGTAATCGTATCTAAAATATTCGCTAGTCTTTCGGTCTATGACACCGAAATGTTTATCATAAATGGCAAGTTTCGCCATGGTTGCAATCTTTTTTTTACTGATCATTTGGACAAAAGCCTCCTGTAAAAAATAATGCAAATAACAAAAATAGTATAACATACTTTTAGATTTTTGTTATAAAAAACTGTTAAAAATTTGTTTTTTTGTTTAAACTAAACAATTTCATAAGCCGTAACTAGGGATATTTTTCCCGAAAAAAGATTTTGTTATGCAGAAGGGAGAAGGAAGAAAAATAAAAAGCAGAAAAACAAAAAAGACAAAGGCAATAGATTTTTATTTTTATAGGTGGTATAATTTCAGCTAGGATACAGCGGTTGCTATAACAGTCATGGGAAGGTGATTATGTGTTAGAAAATATATTAAACAAAGAAATTATAACAAAAGAAGATCTTTTATACCTTATGAGTTTGACAAACCCCCAAGCGTTAGCATTACTTTATCAAAAAGCGTATGAAGTAAAAGAAAGATATGTAGGTAAAAAAGCATATTATCGAGGGTTAATTGAGTTCTCCAATGTCTGTATCAAAGACTGCTACTACTGTGGAATAAGACAAAGCAATTCTCAAGTAGACCGATTTAGCATGACCAAAGATGAAATTTTAAAAATGGCAAAATGGGCAAATGAAAATAATTATGGGTCCGTTACTTTGCAATCTGGGGAAAGACAGGACAAAGAATTTATACAATTTATATCAGAAGTGATTGCTGAAATAAAAAAGGAAACAGAGGGAAAACTGGGACTAACTTTATGCCTAGGGGAACAGACCGAAGAAACATATCAAAAGTGGTTTGCAGAAGGGGGACATCGATATTTACTCAGAATTGAAACAACCAACTCAACACTGTATCAAAAAATCCACCCTGACAATGAAAAACATTTGCTAGAGAAAAGAATTGAATGTCTAAAAAAACTAAAGTCCATTGGATATCAGGTGGGAACAGGTGTAATGATTGGTTTGCCACACCAAACAGAAGAAGATTTAGTAGACGATATTTTGTTTTTTAAAAAAATGGACATTGATATGATTGGCATGGGCCCTTATGTAGTTCATCAAGATACTCCTTTAGGAAGAGAAGCCATTGAAAACAACTTGGATACCAAGGAAGAAAAAAATAAAAGATTTGAGATGGGCTTAAAAATGATCGCAATTACCAGAATATTTTTAAAAGATGTAAATATTGCAGCTACAACGGCACTGCAAGCTTTAAACCCTTTGGGCAGAGAGCTTGGTTTAAAAGCGGGTGCCAATATATTAATGCCCATTATTACCTTAGAGGATTACAGAGAAAAATATCAACTATATGATGACAAACCTTGTATAAATGACAGTGCGGATAAGTGTAAGACGTGTCTTACCAATCGAGTTGCAAGTGTGGGTGATCAGGTTGGATTTGGTGAATGGGGAGACTCCCCTCATTTTCGCAATAAAAATTAAATAGTTGGTTGATACCTTGGTGGGAAGCATAGCATGAGGGGGAAGATGTGATGATTGTACTTCAATTAATAAATACTATTTTGCTTTTAATTGGGATTACAGGATTTGTATTGTTCATGGTTGTGTTATATAAATTAAATAATGCGCTTGATATTTGGCTGGAGAAAAATAAAAAAGAGTAAGTCATAGAAGTGTTAAACAGCTATCATCAGTAGAAAGGGCGGTTACGAATAAGAATATTTTATTCGTAACCACCCTTTTTTTACTTAATTTATTGACATAAAAAAATAGAAGCTTCATATGGTCGGAGCATAAAGCTATCCCCGTCGTAGTTAGATATAAGTAATTTACGTTGTCCCATTCCTAAATTTAGGGGTTTTAATACATTTTTTTGGGTAAGATTTATTTCAATATAATATTTTTTAGATTCCAATATACGATAATAGCAAAATAAATTGTAGCGATGTCCATTGGTAGGGTTAAATTCTCCGTAAATAAGAGCGTCATTTTCTTTTCGTAAAGCAATTAGTTTTTTGTAAAAGTTTAACAGTGAAGACGGGTCGTTTTGCTGATTCGCTACATTACATATGTTGTAGTCAGGGTTTGCCATAAGCCATGGGGTACCAGTAGAAAATCCACCGTTGGCTGTACTATCCCACTGGAATGGGGTGCGGGCGTGGTCGCGACTTCCTGCCAGTACCTCTTTTAGTGCATCTTCTTTTGAAGCGCCACCTTGAATGAGGGACGCATACAAATTTAAACTTTCAATGTCCCGAAACTCATCAATGGAAGGGAAGTCGCAGTTAATCATTCCAATTTCCTCCCCTTGAAAGATAAAGGGCGTACCCTTTAATGTCAGCTGTATAACAGCCAGCATTTTGCCAAGGGCAAAGCGTAGGGGGTGGTTGCCGTTTCCTAAAACTTTTGAAATCATTCGTTGGTTATCATGGTTTTCAAAAAATAATGTATTCCACGCACCTTTTTCCATGCCCTGCCATTTTATCAAAATATCTTTCAAGGCAATTAAGTCGAAGGCATAATCGTCAAGCCGTGACTTGCCGGGGCTTTCCAAATGGTCAAAAGAAAATATCATGTCCAGCTCTTTTCTGCTTTCATGTACCAGTAGCTCACTCATGTTTACACCGCATCCCGGTATTTCACCAACGGTAACGGCGTTATAAACTTCAAAGGTCTTTAGGCGTAACTCCCGAAGATAATTGTGCAAATAACGCCCATAAAAATAATGTTCAATTCCACAATACCCAACCAGTTTTGCAATTACTTCGTTTCCATTTGGAAGACCAGCTTGCTTTGAAATATAATTAATAACATCCAAACGAAATCCATCAATTCCTTTTGCCAGCCACCAGTTTACCATTTCATATATTTGCTGGCGTAAGGCTTCGCTTTCCCAGTTCAAATCCATTTGCTTTTTTGAAAACAGGTGTAAATACCACTTATCCTGTTTCTCGTCATAATTCCACCCAGAGCCAGAAAAAAAGGACGTCCAATTGTTGGGCGGTATTTTCCCCCCATCCCCTGGTTTGCTTATATAAAAATCAGTGTAGGGTACTTCGCCATGCAACGCTCTCGTAAACCAATCATGTTCATCAGAAGTGTGGTTCACAATTAAATCCATAATCAATCGCATACCAAGTCGGTGAACTTCGTCTAGAAGCTGGTCAAACTGTTCCATCGTACCAAAGGGTGAAAAAATTTTTTTATAATCTCGAATGTCGTATCCCATGTCATCCATAGGAGAATCATAGATGGGAGAAAGCCATATAGCAGTAACGCCTAGTTGTTGTAAATAAGGCAACTTCTTTATGATTCCACTAAGGTCCCCCAGTCCATCCCCATCTGTATCAAAGAAGCTACGAGGATATATTTGGTAAAAAATAGCTTCCTTCCACCACGCCCGTGATTCTACGTTTGTTGGAATAATGGTTTCACCAGCACTTTGATTTAATAGGTCACAAATGGTATTGATAAAATCATCGTTGATATAATGAAAACTTAATAATTTAAGATGGGTGAGTGTAAGCTGTTGAACCAATATATTATCTACCAAAATTTTATTTACGTTTAATTTTAATAATAGCCTGTCTATAATGTCATTTCCGATGGGGTGATTGAGAATTTGTTTAATCGTAGAATTTTTATTAAAACTTTGTTTCATCGTCATTGTTGTTCCATCTCCTTTTTCTTGGACTTGTTTCATTATATTACTGGTTGTGGGGATTCGTTCCCAATCATTCTTTGTGGAATAAAAGAGGAAGCCTCCCACGGTCTCCCCGGAAAACTTTTTATAAAGGCTTGACAAACCTCTTGTAATGAATTTTCAAACACGATATAGTATAAGGCAATGAGCAACAGCTACTTTAAAAAGGGAGGTTTATATGAACGACAATAACGGAAATTTAAAAAGAAACTTAAAAAACAGGCATATTCAAATGATTGCCTTAGGTGGGGCAATTGGTACAGGACTTTTTTATGGTTCTAAAGAAACCATATCCTCTGCTGGGCCTTCGGTTGTGCTTGTTTACTTGTTGTGTGGATTTGTGATTTATCTTATTTTGAGGGCAATGGGTGAAATGGCGGTAGATAGGCCTGTATCGGGTTCTTTTAGTCAATATGCCTATGACAACTTAGGTGAGTACGCAGGGTTTTTATCAGGGTGGAGTTACTGGAGCACCTACATATTTGTAAGTATGGCGGAGCTTTCGGCCATTGGAAGTTATATGAAGTTTTGGTTTCCAACCTTCCCAGCGTGGGCGACTGCTTTGGTGTTTATGCTTCTCATTACCAGCATCAATTTAGTAAATGTCAAGTTGTATGGGGAGTTTGAGTTTTGGTTTGCCATTATCAAAGTTGTAACCATTATTTTATTTATTGTAATGGGAGTGGTGTTTATTGTATTTGGCTTAGGTGCAAAGCAAGGACTAGATGTGGGGGTTCACAATTTGTGGAGCCATGGAGGATTTGCACCTAATGGCATACAGGGTATTATGTTGTGCATTGTAGGTGTTTTGTTTTCTTTTGGTGGGTCTGAGTTAATCGGAATTACAGCAGGAGAAGCGGAAGAACCAGAAAAATCAATTCCAAAGGCAATTAGCAAAGTGGTGTATCGTATATTGACATATTATATTTTAGCCATTCTTGTTATTCTCATGATATTTCCGTGGGATCAGGTTGGTGCAAAATCTGGATTTGATGGTAGCCCGTTTGTTCAAATATTCAGATATGTTCATATATCTTATGCGGCAGGCATTATTAACTTTGTGGTTATTGCAGCGGCAGCTTCTGTATATAACAGTTCTCTTTTTAGTAACAGTCGGATGTTACATGGTCTTGCTGTTCAGGGGAATGCTCCAAAGATTTTTTTATCTACGGGTAAATCGGGCACACCAGTTGCTAGTATTTTGTTATCAAGCGGTGTTACGCTGGTGGTGGTCATTATTAGCTACTTATCACCAGAAAAAGTTTTTGGATATATGATGAATATAACAACGATTTCTATTGTAATCAATTGGTTTATGATTCTTATTACCCAAATTGCTTTTAGAAAAAAAAGAACCCACGAGCAACTTAAAAATTTAAAATATAAAATGCCTTTCTATCCGTTATCCAATTATTTTGTATTGGCATTTTTGACGGTTTGCATCGTAATCATGTTTACATCCAAAGGGTATAGGCTGGCAGTGTTAGTAGCTCCTGCGTGGTTGCTGGCCCTAAGTATATTTTATGGGATCAAATATAAACTAAAGAAAAAAGTGTAAGCTGGGAGGAGTCGCAACGATGGCAACTAAAAAAAGCAGTACACAAGCCAAGCGTGTTATGTTGCATATACTATTTCTACTGTTATTAACAAGTGTAATGACAGGGTGTGTAAAAAAACAAAGTGAACAACCGGCAAGTACAGCTTCATTGCCTGCGAAAGAGGTAACTGCTACGCCCACGGAAGGGCAGACGACCAGTAATGGAAATGGGACTTATCAAGAACCTGCCTATAAAAAACAATATGAAAATGCCATTCAAGAAAATCAACGATATATTTGGGAATACACCCAGGAAGAAAGCAAAATAAAAAAACCGGAGCCACAGGTGGCATCTTCTTCTGGAAATAGTCCTGTAAAATTAAAATCATTGGACCAATTGACAGAACGCCTAAAAATGGCAAACTTAGATTTTTACTTACCAAACTATATACCCACAGGATTTAAAGTAGAAGACATTGGTATATACTATTATATGAATTATGATAGTTTTGATATATCAAAACCTCCTATAAAAAATGAGCTGGTTGAAAAGGGAGTAACTTTCAAGGTGTACCAACTTAGCGAGGCATATAATCGGAATGTAGATAATTTTTACATAAGGTACAAAGATAGTGCAGGCAATAGCATAGAGTATCGATACGGGTTAGATTTTTCTAATGGAGAAAAGCCAAAAAATGAAAATGGTCAAATTTCAAAAGAAGACTTTTTAAAACTTGATAAGGCTTACACGGTAACACGAGATGGAAATGTTGATTTTAAGGTAAATTGTGCCATGGAACCAAGCGCGGTATTTTTAAGTCCACCTAGTTCTGCAAGTGGTGGCTATTATAATTCTCCTGACTATTATCGTTCGGTATCTCTTACTATAAGGGGAGAAGGAATTCCCAAGGAAGAAGTAACAAAAATAGCACAAAGTATTTATCAAGTGAACGATGCTACAACATATGATGATATGCTTCCTAGGGTAAAAACAGGTATCACAACAAAAACAACTCCTGTTCTTCCTAAATATGCTGATAATAATGAAGGTATAAAATATTTTTCAACCATAGGTGATGATCAGGTGGGTGAATATCAGTTAAAGGTGTCGGATTTTTCAGACGGGATGACTTCTGTCAATATCACTGTTTTTATCGGTAGTGAGGCAATTGTAATGCAGGACAATATAAATGAAAATGCACAAATTCCTTTTTCTATTCAACAAAATCAAGTTGGGAAGCGGTTAAAAATTGCACTAGATACAAACTCCACTGAACTGGGAAAATGTGTCCTACAATGTCAGCGGTCACAGAACTAAGGAAGACTTTTTTATTTTTGGATCGCCCGCTGTTATAGCTGTTGCTAAAAAAGCCTCCTTGTAGTATAGTAATAGAACATTTTAACTTTTTGTAAGAAATCATTTCAAAAAACCCTTAAGTGCTTCCGTTAAGGGTTTTTTAAAATGGTTCTTTCTATTGGTTAAACGTTTTACAAAAACAATTTGGAGGTATGTATGAATTTAGCAGAAGAAAAGGTAAGCAAACTACTATTAAGGTTTTCCATTCCAGCCATTATCGGTATGATGGTGAATGCGCTTTATAGTGTAGTAGATCGTATTTATATAAGTCGTGGTGTTGGGACAGAAGCATTTTCCAGCCTAACAGTTGCCATGCCCATTACTTTTATTTTGATGGCTTTTGGTATGCTGGTTGGTTTTGGTGCGGCGGCTTTGATTTCAATTAAACTTGGAGAAGGAAAAAAAGAAGAAGCTGAGAATATTTTAGGCAATGGATTTATGTTGTTGGTTCTCATTTCTATTTTTACCACTGTTATATTTCTTATTTTTCTGAAACCATTACTTTTATTATTTGGGGCAACAGAAAATACCCTTGGTTATGCAAAGGACTTTATGTTCATTATTATTGCAGGTAGTATTTTTCAAATCGTCGGCTTTGGAATGAACAATATGTTGCGTTCTGTTGGAAAACCAAAACAAGCAATGATTACAATGTTAATCGGCGCTATTTTAAACGGAGTTATTTTAGAGCCACTTTTTATTTTTGTTTTTCATTGGGGAATTAAAGGTTCAGCAGCGGGAACGGTTATCGCCCAAGCAGTTAGTATGATTTGGGTACTGTCCTACTTTTTTAATAAAAAGAGTATGATTCGTGTTCATAAAAAATATTTAAAATTAAAAACATCCATTATATTAAAAATATTTTCCATTGGGATGTCGTCCTTTGCAATGCAGGTGGCAGGGAGTATTGTTGGTGCGGTAGCCAATTATCAATTGGTAAAATATGGCGGGGATTTGGCTTTAGGTGCTTTTGGGCTTCTTAACTCCGTTGCAATGCTTTTTATGATGCCTATATTTGGAATTAACCAAGGCTCTCAACCAATTATTGGGTTTAACTATGGGGCAGGACGATATGACAGAGTAAAAGAAGTTTTAAAGTATACCGTTACAGCAGCGACTTTGGTTTGTATTTTTTGTTGGGCAATGGTGGAGTTTGCACCTATTGTGTTGATTCACTTTTTTACAGAAGATCAAGCATTAACTGAAATTGCAAAAAATGGAATGAGAATTATGTTGTTCACCATGCCAATTGTTGGTGTACAAGTTATTTGTTCTTCTTTCTTTCAAGCTATTGGTCAGGCCACCACTGCATTGGTACTTGGGTTACTTCGACAAGTAATTTTATTGATTCCATTGTTATTAATCGTGCCTACATTTTTACAATTAAACGGTGTTTGGTTAAGTGGTCCCATTGGTGACTTTATTTCTGCAATTGTGACAGTTATTGTTTTTTATAATACCATTAAAAAAATGAAAATGAATACAGCACCAGTAAATAAATAAAAAATGGTTATTATCTATAACCGACATAAAAAGAGAGACTTACAAGTAATTATTTTATTTGTAAGTCTCTCTTTTTATGGTTTCAGTCTACTCTTTTTTTAATTGAATGGAAGTGGCATTTAAAATATCTTCTGGGGATAACCCATTTTGACTGCATAGCTCTAACAATTTATCACCCAAGTGCTTTGGGTATTCTTGAATCAAAGTAGATTGTTGTTTTGTTTTTTTCAAAATATAAATGGCTGGCTCAAAAAAAGCAATGGAAACAATAAAACCGCCTGCAAGGGTTATGAAGTTTGCACCCATAGCGTGCCCTAACAGTTGAACATCATCTAATGAAGTAAGGACGGCAACGCACCGAAGAAACGTACCAATGAGGGATGCAAAAATAGTGGTTTTAGAAAGCAATCGAAACAATGCCACTGCTTGATCTCGCTCTTTGTTGTCTAATGTGTAATGTTTTGATAGTACAGCGTTTAGTCCTTTAATAAATAGCTTGTAGCTAGAGGTAGCAACAAGAACACCAATAATGGATAACAGGATAATGGTAATCATAGCAGGATTTAAAAATGCTGCAAAAGGGACACCAACAAAATAAGAAAATAAAGAAGTACCAAGGAAAAAAATAATAATACCAATGAAAAACATAATAACCCCTCCAAATCATTTTTTTAGTCAAATTTGATAAACAAATAATAACAGCTTACTCATGAATAAGTCATGGTATTATCATGAAGGTTTGATGAAGAAAGTGGGGACTCCATTTGAATGGTAATCGTAGTACCTTCATTTATATTACTTTGGGCTGTAATGGAAAAGTGATGGGCGTCCATAATTTCTTTTGCAATGGATAAGCCAAGCCCAGTGCCACCTGTTTGTTTGGTTCGAGAGTCGTCAATCCGGAAGAATCGATGAAAAATTTTGCTTGCATAGGCTGGATCCATGCCAATACCTTTGTCGGAGAAGCATACATTGGTGGCGTGGCTGGTTTTTTCCATGGTAATGGTAATTTGTTTTTCATGGGGGCTAAATTTAATGCTGTTTGTAACGATAATACGAATTACCCTTTTCATAGCCTCATAATCGGCAAGTATGAGGAAGGGTTTATCATATTCAAATATAATTTCGAATGCTGGATGAAGCATTTTTTGTTCCATGACACATTCGTGTAAAAGTGAGGTTAGATTGATAGGTTTTCTGTCATACGATATTTTTTGATTGTCAGTACGGGCAAAAAATAATAAATTTTCGATTAGCTCATTCATGGAAATGGCTTCGTTTTTAATGGTGAGTAGTCCTGCATCAAGGGTAGTGGGGTTTTCTTTTCCCCAACGAATAAGCATATCTGCATGACCTACAATTACAGTGATGGGAGTGGCAAGTTCGTGAGAAGCATCGGAGATAAATTGTTTTTGTTTTTCAATGTACTCGCTGATTTGGGAGGACATATGATTAAACGCATAAGCGTATTCTTTTAATTCATCTTCTGTAGAATCAATAAAAATTTTACTGTTAAAGTTTTTATTGCCAATGGATTTTACTTTTTCAATCATCACTCGAACAGGATTTAAAACCCTGTCAATAATCAAAGAGCTAATGAGAAAAGAAAAGATGGAAATAAGCAACAAAGGAGAAAAAAAAGCCACTGAAAAATACTCAGAGCCTTTATCTTGGGGTGTAATACTAGAAAAAATTTGAATTTCATTTCCACCTGCTGTAATAGTTTCATGGATAGCATTAGAATCCCTAAAATTATTTTTTTCTTTTGAGCCGTCAAATAAAATGGTTTGGTTGGCATCATACACAACAAAATAAAAGTTTGCACAAATGAGTTCTTCATAAGGGACGCCCTTTGCAAGTTGAAACTGGATAGAACGAACTCCCTCTGTTAGTATGCTTTTTTGTATGTCACGAAGCCGATCATGGAAGGCAAAGGATAGGGAAACATACAAAATAATCATAGTGCCAAACATCATAAAGGTAGAAAATAAGGCAAGTTTTGTTGCGCTTTTTAACTTGGTAAGTTTGGAGAATTTTCTTGATTTCATGTCCTCATCACGTATCCTTTACCTCTCACTGTTTCTATGTAGGGCGTTTGGGTGTGCTGTGCTATTTTTTTTCGTATATTTTTAATATTTACATCCACAACATTAGAATCCCCAATAAAATCCCCATACAGTTTTCTGATAATTTGTTCTCTGGTTAACACTTTATTTGCATTTTGTGACAGATAACATAAAATCTCAAATTCCGTTTTTGTCAAAAGTAAATCTTTTGCGTCCATACGAGCTGTAAAACTTTCGTATTCAATCTGTAATTGTTTAATGTGGGTGACTTGGCTTACAAGGGTGCGCTCAATGTTGCGATGTATCCGTGCCAACAACTCCATGGTGTCAAAGGGTTTTGTTAGGTAGTCATCTGCTCCTGATTTTAACAGCAATACTTTATCAAATGTATCTTTTCTGGCAGTAAGAATAATAACTGGCACGTTACTGCTTTTTCGAATAACTTGTATGACTTCTAAGCCATTGATGATAGGAAGCATTAAATCCAGCAAAATTAAACGGTACTCATTTGTTGAAAAAAATGTAAGGGCAGTTTCTCCGTCATAAGCTACATCAACTTCATAACCTGCTCGCACTAAGTCAGCAGATAGAAAAGATACAATATTTTTTTCGTCTTCACACAGTAGAATTTTATGTTTCAAAGTAAACACCTACTTTTTCGTTTAATGGGATTTATAGTCAATTAAGTATAACAAGAAAAAATTACAAAATCAAACGGCGTGGCACAAAAAGAGGAATACAATAAATTAAAATGATTTTTTGTATAATAAAAAGTAGAAAAAATAACGATATATGGATGAAGATATTTCAATACAAAAGGAGTGTTTAATATGTATATTTCAGGTGGTAACAATTCAGTTTATTCAACTGGCGTAGACTCAAGTAATAAAACTGGTGTACAAACAGCAAAAACAGATAGGACGTTTACCCTGGCAGCTTCATTAAATGGTAAGAAGCCTATTATTTCGTCTGCAGGTCCTACGGGTAGCATCTGTGTTGCACTTGACGACAGCTATACAGAGGAAAACCCTATGATGATTGCAAAAGGAGTAGATTCTAACGGCAAGGAATATGAAATGAAAATTGACCCTCGAAAAGTGAATCCTAGTCATGCAAACTCAGTGGAAATGGGGGCTTTGGCAGCTTATAAAATTCATACAGGGGAAATCAAAGAATATGCTTCAGCGCTGGTTCATCCACACGGAAATCCACAGAGTCAAAAGGATATATTTGACTCTGTGGATTTTGCTAGTGATATTACCCAATTTGCTGAGAATCAAAAGGGAAGAGATACGGATGACATACATACTTTTCTTACAAACGCCCTTGGAAAGATGATGGATTCTATTGCAAATAGCAATGCCAAAAATATTGAACGTGATAGAGCACAATGGTTTGATAAGACTGCAAGTGAAGTTTCTTTTGATGTAGAGGGTAAAAAAGTACTAATGGTCAAAACTAGCGCTGGAGTTAAGCAAGTAAAGATAGCGGAATGAGTGGAGTGTTTTCTTCATTGACGATGGTTCAATTTTGCACATCTTGATATGCTGTTGAGAAATGGGGATTTTACGATGAGAAATGGCATGGAGTTGGTATATCAATTAAGTAATAGTGAAATAACAGAAGTAGAAGCCTTAGAGAAAAGAAATAATGAAACAAAAAATATTTTTTTTAAGATTGACCCAAACACACTTAGTGGTGCCAGTGATCAAGCCCAAAATCAAGAACCAAGCCATATAGTATATTACAAAGAAAATAAATTAATTGGTTATATGGCAGTCAGTTGTTTTGGAGAGGAAGAAATGGAAGTTAGCCCTATTATGAGTGAGGACGCAGATGCGTTTTATGAGATGTATGACGCAGTGGTGAAACAAGCAACCCAAAGAGGCGTGGAAAAAGTTTTGTTTATAATAGATTGCAATAATTTATTTCTGGTGAGGCTCATTCAAAACTTGGGGCTAACGTTTTCCTTTGCAGAAAACAGAATGAACTTTAACGAAACAAAGTTTCAGTTGATGCAAAAACATAAAATAATGATGCGTGATGCAGTTTGTGCTGATAGTGAAGAAATCATGAGACTAGATGAGGTTGCTTTTGGGAAAGATTTAGATGGAATGAAAACAGAATTGCCAAAAGCAGTTGATATGACCGGTATAAAATTGGCTCTTTTAGATGGAGCAGTAATTGGAAAAATTAAGATCCATGAAAACAACGGGATCTTTGGTATATATGCTTTTGTAGTTCACCAAAAATGGAGAGGAAAAGGTTTCGGAAGAAAAATACTCACTACCACCATTCAAACTATTTTAGAAAAGGGATACAAAAAAATATATTTAGAAGTGTCCACAGAGAACCCAAATGCACAGCATTTGTATGAAACATCTGGTTTTGCCGTGGAAGCTAAGTTCGATTATTATGAACTGGCACTGTTATAGTTGTTCAAGATAAAAGAAGAGACCAAGTTAAGTCATGAAAATTTCCACCCTATTTTAATGTTTGCAAAGGGGCGATAGCTGATTTAAAAAAATCGGCTATCGCCCCTTTATTGATTGTAATCTAAATTTTCCTATAGTGGTATAAAAATATTTTCTAAAAAACAAATAGCAACCGTACCCCACAAGTGCTCCCGCAGTATTTAAAATTAAATCATCCACATCGGTTCCTCTATATTGAAAAAGTTGCATGGTTTCAATAAACAAGGACAGCAAGAATCCGCAAAAGGTTGCCAATAAAATATGATTAAATTTCTTCCATAAAAGAGGTAGAAAAAATCCTACAGGTGAAAACACAAAAATATTGCCTAAAATATTAATGGCAATATATTGGACTTCTCTGGTGTTTAGCACTTGTCTAATGCCTTTAAAAGGAATTAAATTAATTCTACCTTGAAAATGTATGTTTCCTTTTACAAGGAAAGAGAAGTCAACCGTCTGTGAAAACAGTCCAAATAAATATAAAATAAATAAACCTACTCCGATTTCGTGTAGCCACGTGGTTTGATGGGACGTTTTTTTAAAAATAACATTTGCCAAAACCCTTATAAAAATAACCAGTGGGATAAAGTAAATGGCAGAAAAGAACATATATTTCATGTGAGACCAAATCATTTTACCACGTCATGAAACTCAATATTTTTGTTGAACCATTCTTTTGCATAAGAGCAGGAAAGGATGGCTTTTTGATTATTTTTTCGTAAATCATCTACAAGGGCAAGCATAAGTTTTCCTGCTACGCCTTGTCCCCGAAGTTCATTATCAACAAACGTATGGTCAACACAAACGGTGTCTGGCTCAACAGTTGGATAGGTAACTTCTGCAACGACTTTTCCATCTGAGTTTAGTGCGTAAATTTTTCCTTTTTCAAAATTAAAATCCAATGTAAAAACTCCTTTCGACGAACACTTTTATCTAAGTATCTTGAACAAGCTATCTAAGCGAAGACGAATTAGTATTACTTACGAGCAAACTTCACTTTTGCAAATTCCACCACAACAGGAACAATAGAAAGAGCAATAATCCCAAGGGTAACAAGGGAAAAATTTTCTTTTACAACAGGTATGTTTCCAAAAAAGTAGCCGAATATACTCATAGATCCTACCCACAAAACAGCTCCTACAAAATTATATCGTAAAAAACGAGTGTATTTCATTTCACCAATTCCCGCAATAAAAGGTGCAAAAGTTCTTACAATAGGAACAAATCTGGCAATGGTAATGGCTTTCCCGCCGTATTTTTCATAAAATTGGTGTGCTTTGTCTAAATGGGATTTTTTTACAAAGCGACTTTTGGAAATACGCTCCCCAAATTTTTGCCCAATAAAGTAATTGGAGGCGTCTCCTAAAATAGCAGCAACTAAAAGCACAAAGACCAAGACAAAAATATGTAGGCTTCCAATGGCCGCAAAAGCAGCAGCAGCAAAAATAATAGAATCTCCTGGAAGGAAGGGAGTAAATACAATTCCTGTTTCAAAGAAAATAATTAAAAACAAAATAACGTAAATTAAAATGCCATAATGTTGTATAAACATTTCGATGTACTTGTCAAAGTGTAAAAGTTCCGTTATTAAATGAATAATCAAGTCCATGGTATCAATCCTTTTTTTAAATTTTTAGCTGAGGGTAAGTTCTCAAACAGTATATCTTATTAAAAATTACTTATCAATAGAATCTCTATTTTTTAACAAAAAAGTTCTAATTTATGGAATAAAAAATATTTTGATGACTATACTTATACAAAGATTGAAACAAGCCAAGGAGTGATTAACGTGTCAGTAGAAATGATTCAAAAAAAGTCCGAGAAAGGTGTATTTAATTTCATTTTTGGAAAATCAAAAAGTAATATTTCAGACGACGACATGATAATCGTAAATAAACTAGAAGAATTAAAACAGGATATGGTGAATATACATATCAGCTTAGATTATGCAACGGACCCTGTTCTGATTGATAGCTATATTTACGAATTAAAATCGTTGCATATGAAGTACGAATACTGTTTAAAAAAATGTAAAGACAAAGGGATTGTGTCTAGTTTGTATTAGTTAGCATATGTTTAAAAAATTTGATTTTATGGGGGTGGGAGTTTGTCATCGAATCAAGTAATTTTATATATGATGTTGATTTGTGTTGCTTTCATGATCATTATTATTTTTATAAAACCATTGAAAGTGATTTTTAAATTTTTAATTAATAGTGCCTTAGGAATGGTTGCACTTTTTATTTCCAATATGCTGTTTGCACCAATGGGATTTGCCATTGGAATAAACGGATTAAGTGCATTTATTGTGGGGGTCTTGGGCATACCAGGATTTATTAGTTTATATATTTTAAAAATAATATTATAGCCTTAATCGACATAGCGGTTAAGGCTCATCATCACCATATAAAAATTTTTAGCGTGGATTTATAAAAAAATAAATTCACGCTATTCTTTTATAATGGATTGACTTTGTCTGTAAAATTGAGTACAATGTACATTGTATACAATATTGTTTTTTGTAGTATAAAAAAGTGATTTTTTGAGAGGCTTGATGATATGTTTTTTTCTTTTACAAAAGCTTTTTTAGAAAATTTAATTTCGGAAGAATTCAGGCTGGTAGAAGGACTTTCCGCAAGCTATGAACTTTCGGAAGAAACAAAATATATTGGGTTGATGAAATCCATTGGCAATATCATATATATTGTTTTTATTGTCAACATAAATGAGCTTGGAATGGAAAATTATAAAAATTTTATTGTGGATTATAAAAATAAAGTGGCAGAGCGGTATGAAAATTTACAGACAGCCAATATTATTTTGCTTCCTACTTTGTTTTGCAACGAAAATGCTTCTGATGTAATACAATTTACAAAAACAGAACTTGATTTGGTTTTTGAAAACGACAACCTTCATTTGTTCCACTGGGTTGTAGATGGAGAAGCCAAAACCATTTTTGTTCCAAAAGATCAGCCAAGTGAGATTTTGAATATAAAAACCTTGATTCACCATTCACTGTCGGAAACAAAACAAGCAGGATATTTTGAATCCAAAAAGTCTCTTGAGCTTTCTAACATTGCAATGGATGCAGTTGAAAAATCATCACTGGAAGTTAAATCAAAAAATAGCATAGCATTATATGTGTTGATGTTATTTCACTTTTTTGTTTTTGCTTTTTTAGAACTAAACGGTGGCTCTACCAACACAGATGTTTTAATTCGTTTTGGGGCGATTGAGCCAAATCTTATTTTAGGTAATAAAGAGTTTTTCCGACTCTTTACTTATATGTTTTTGCATATTGGAATCATGCACTTGTTGTCCAACACGTTTGCGCTCTATATTTTTGGAGTAAGGGTGTTAAAATATTATGGAACGAGGAAATTTCTTTTCATTTATTTTACCTGTGGACTACTTGCAGGCGTTTCAAGTCTTATTTTTACACACCAAATTTCCGCAGGCGCTTCTGGCGCTATTATGGGACTTTTAGGTGCGATGGTGGCATTATCTCAAATAAAAAGAAAATCCATTGATGATTTATCTTTTTATACCATTCTGATTATGGCAGTGGCTTATATCGCTTTTGACTTTTTAATGCGAAATGTAGACAATGCAGGACACTTAGGTGGTTTGATTTCTGGATATATAATTGGTGCGCTGTACGCTAAATTTTCAAAAGAAGCATAATCTGGATGTTTTAGATTCATAAATAAAATTCAAAAATGTATAATATTATGAGCTTTAGCAAAAATATACTATATAAATATATTTTGCCGAAGGAATGGTGATATTGTGCTAGATTTAAATTATGATATTTATTTATTGGATGTAGTTTCTGAATACAGAGAAGCCATAAAACAAACAAAATCAAAAGAACAGCAATATTGTTTTACTATTTTTTATTTCTATTGTAAAAAATATTATACTACATTGTCTCTTTATGATTTTGACTCAGAAATTTTGGAGCGTTTTCTTGTTATTTACATACCCGAGAATTCGTACAAGCTTTCTAATATTGCCTTCTTTGATTGTTTAAAAGATTTTTGTCAGTTTATGGCAGGCAAATATGATTTTCATAATGCAACTGAAATATGGAATGGTATTTGGGGCACCATGAAAAAAGATATTGAGAGAATAACGGCTATTTTAAAAGAATTTTCAATTTTTCTTTGTGAGCCGGTGGTAAGCTACAAACCATTGATTATCGATTTTGAACTTTATAAAAAGCGAAAAAATCGTACTGCATATAAAACGGCTTTTGATGTTTCAGAAGTTGGTTATTTTGAAGTAGTTGAATTTTTTACAAACAACTCAATTGTTGTCCGAAAGATGTTTAGTGGCAGACATATAAAAATTAATTTAAACACGAATCTTATTTCGCAAATAACAATTGGTGATATATTTTTTGCACAGCTTAGGCAAAAACCTTTTTTGACTTGGGAAATTGAAGAATTAAAAGGATTTTATTGTGCTAAGGTAGCAAGGTACATTTAACGTAAGGAACAAACTAACATGGAGGGGACAAAAATGATGAATGAACAATGGGCAGGATTTAAAAAAGGTGCTTGGACTAACGAAGTAAACGTGAGGGACTTTATACAAAAGAACTACACACCTTACACAGGGGATGCTTCTTTCCTTGAAAAAACCACCGCAAAGACACAAACCTTGTGGGACCAAGTAGTAGGCTTAATGAAAATAGAAACTGAAAAAGGAATTTACGATGCAGAAACAAAAGTTCCTTCTTCTATTACTTCACACAAAGCAGGATACCTTGACAAAGATTTAGAACAAATCGTAGGTTTTCAAACAGACAAGCCTCTGAAAAGAGCCATTATGCCAAAAGGTGGTTTGCGAGTTGTAAAGAACGCATTGGCATCTTACGGGTATCAATTAGATCCAGAAGTAGAAAGAATATTTACAGAATACAGAAAAACACACAATGATGGTGTTTTTGACGCATACACAGAAGATATGCGTAAAGCAAGACATACAGGAATCATCACAGGGCTTCCAGATGCTTACGGCAGAGGAAGAATTATTGGTGACTACAGACGTGTTGCACTTTACGGAGTAGACAAGCTTATTCAAGATAAAAAACATCAACTTGAAAAATTAGATCTTCCTACATTATATGAAGATGTTATTTTACAACGTGAAGAAACATCAGAAGGAATCAAAGCATTAAAACAATTAAAAGCAATGGCAGCAGAATACGGATTTGATATTTCAAACCCAGCGACAACTGCAAAAGAAGCCGTACAATGGACTTATTTTGCTTACTTAGCAGCCATAAAAGAACAAGATGGCGCAGCAATGTCTCTTGGTCGTGTTTCTACATTCCTTGATATTTATTTTGAAAGAGATTTAAAAAATGGCACCATTACAGAAAGTGAAGCACAAGAAATTATGGATCACTTTGTAATGAAGTTACGTATGGTTCGTTTCCTTCGTACACCAGATTATAACGAGTTGTTCTCAGGAGACCCAACTTGGGTTACAGAGTCAATTGGTGGGATGAGCGAAGATGGAAGAACCCTTGTTACAAAAAGTAGCTTCCGTATGTTACACACACTCTATAATTTAGGGCCTGCGCCAGAACCAAACATGACTGTTTTATGGTCTGTTCATTTGCCAGAAGGTTTTAAAGATTTCTGTGCTCAAGCATCTGTGGATACAAGTTCTATCCAATATGAAAATGACGATTTAATGAGAAGATATTGGGGCGATGACTACGCAATTGCTTGTTGTGTTTCTGCTATGCGTGTTGGAAAACAAATGCAATTTTTTGGTGCCAGAGCCAACCTTGCAAAAGCGCTTCTTTATGCAATCAACGGTGGGAAAGACGAAAAAACTGGCGAACAAGTTGCGCCAATTTTTGAAGCAATTACATCTGAATACCTTGACTATGATGAAGTAGTAGTTAAATTTGACCAAATTTTAGAATGGCTTTCAAGACTTTATATTAATACATTAAATGTAATTCATTTTATGCACGATAAATATGCGTTTGAAAGACTTCAAATGGCGTTGCATGACAAAGACATTTTAAGAACACAAGCTTGTGGAATTGCTGGACTTTCTGTTGTAGTAGATTCACTTTCTGCTATTAAAAATGCAAAAGTAAAAGTAATTAGAAATGAAAACGGTCTTGCAGTTGACTATGAAGTAGAGGGAAGCTACACTGCTTTCGGAAACAATGACGACGAAGTAGATAAAATGGCTTGCGACATTGTAGAACAATTTATGGAAAAATTAGCGAAACAAAAAACATACAGAAATAGTATGCCAACCCTTTCTGTTTTAACCATTACTTCTAACGTTGTTTATGGAAAGAAAACAGGAAACACACCAGACGGAAGAAAAGCAGGAGAACCTTTTGCTCCAGGCGCGAACCCAATGTATGGTCGTGATGTAAAAGGTGCCATTGCTTCTTTGGCTTCTGTTGCAAAACTTCCTTATGAATATGCAAAAGATGGTATTTCTTACACCTTCTCTATTATTCCTCGTGCGTTAGGAAAAGAAGCGTTAGAAAGAGTAAGAAACCTTACTGGTATGATGGACGGATACTTTAATGACGGTGGTCACCACTTAAATGTAAACGTTTTTGACCGTGAAACTTTGCTTGATGCCATGGATCATCCAGAAAAATATCCACAACTTACTATTCGTGTTTCAGGATATGCTGTTAACTTTATTAAATTAACCAAAGAACAACAAATGGACGTTATCAACAGAACTTTCCACCAAAAGTTCTAAGGTAAAAGAAGTAAAATAAAAAAAGGGCTGTTGTAAAGGTTATTATTTATAATAGCCATACAGCCAGAGCGATAAATTTGTGGAAAGCGTTGCTTTCCACAAATTTTTTTAAAATTTAAATTTTTGGGCATAAAAAAGGGGCATAAAAATGGATGTAAAAGGAAGCGTTCATTCCATAGAAACGTGCGGAACGGTAGATGGACCAGGAATTCGCTTTGTGGCGTTTTTTCAAGGGTGTCCGTTGAGATGTCAATATTGCCATAATCCAGACACCTGGGACCCTACCAAGGGAACCGAGTATACAGTGGATGAATTAATGGCAGAAATAAGAAAATATAAGTCCTATATGAATTTCTCTGGTGGTGGAATGACAGCCACTGGTGGAGAACCGCTGGTACAAGCTAAGTTTGTAGGGGAACTTTTTAAACGTTGTAGAGAAGAAGGAATCCACACTGCGCTGGACACGTCTGGTTTTATTCCCGTAGATAAGGCAGAACAGGCGCTAGCGTTTACCGATTTGGTGTTGCTTGATATGAAGTCCTTTAACCCAGAAACGTATAAAATCGTAACCAATGTAGAGCTTGCCCCAACTTTAGTATTTTTAGATTATTTGAAAGAAAAAAATATAAAAGTTTGGATTAGGTTCGTTCTTGTTCCAGAGTTGACAGATAACATGGATGACATTGAAAAAATGGCGGCGTATCTTTCCGATTTCAAAAATGTAGAAATGGTAGAAGTGTTGCCTTTTCATAAAATGGGCGAATATAAGTGGGCAGAAATGGGTTTACCTTATCAGCTTTCTCATACGGCAACACCACACAGACGAGTGATTTCAAAAGTCAAAGATATTTTTGAAAGCCACGGGCTAAAAGTAAGATAAAAGAACGTAAACACAATAGCTATTTAAAATATAATCCGTATCGTGTTTTATCAAAAAAAGTCTTGCCAATGGAACAACTCCTTGGCAAGACTTTTTTTGCAAATATAATCGTATGTAGACGGGTGCTTAATTGCACCCTTACAGGGCAAGTACTCGTATTTATAAGGTGGCTATCATTCATCATAATTCTCTATTGTTGTGTAAAGAATTATTACTGCTAGAACATGAATTGTTCTAGATGAATCATAGCTTTCATAAAATAACGTTTTTAAAAGTGTTGCGTAGTTACCCTGCTGATATTATATTATCCATTCTGAAATATAAAATACTGGAAATATAAACCAAATTACACAAAGAGAAGTCCGGATTGTACTTGGCTTGCTTTTTCAGAAGAAGTTAAAATACCAACCAAAGCCAATGCAAATTCCATAGAAGTAGCAGGGCCTTTTGATGTTATAAAATTATCGTCTATTTCAACGTTGTTTGCTCCTATTTTTGCTCCAAGGAGTTGTTCTTCAAATCCTGGATAGCAAACAGCAGTTCTGTCTTTTAAAAGGCCTAATTCTCCAAGAACAGAAGGTGCGGCACAAATAGCGGCTATGTAAACATTTTTTTCATTTAGGGTTACGATTAATTTTTTTAGGGCTTCATGTTTTTTTAAATGAGCTGTTCCAGCACCGCCAGGCAAAATTGCCATTGCAATATTTTCTTCTGCAATATCTTCAAAAAGGCAGTCTGCTTGTACACTTATGTTGTGTGAGCCAATAACTGTTTTATTTTTTGTTACAGAAACCATTTCAATTTCTATTTTTCCTCGTCTTAAAACATCAACTACCGTTAAAGCTTCAATTTCCTCAAAACCATCGGCTAAAAAAAGATATACTTTTTTCATTCTAAACACCCCTCCATAAAAATTTTTATAAATTTAATAAAAAATGTTGAATTTTTTAAAAATAATTGTATAGTTATTATATATACCTTTCATAAAAAAGTATATATTTTTTTATTTTTATATAATTCCAAATTAAAGTTATACTATGTTATGAACCATGATAAAAAAGGAGAGAGCTTATGGAAATAGAAAGAAAGTTTTTGGCAAGTGAAATTCCATTTGATTTAAATGATTTTGAAAAACAAGAAATTAAACAAGCCTACATTTCAACCGACCCAGCGATCAGACTTAGAAAATGCAATGACCAGTATATACTTACAATAAAAGGAAAGGGACATATTGAACGAGAAGAATTTGAATTTGAGCTAACAGATATGCAGTTTCAAAATTTATGGCATAAAATCGAAACCAAAGTAGTGAGTAAAATAAGATATTTTATTCCCATTGACAATGACCTGGTGGCAGAAATTGATATTTATGATGAACAACTGACAGGGCTTGCTACCATTGAGGTGGAATTTGAAACCAAACTAGAAGCTACTAATTTTGTTCCACCAGAATGGTTTGGCCCAGACGTTACGTATGATACAAGGTATAAAAACAGTTCTCTTTCTCAATTTGGAATTCCTAAATAACTGATTAACATAATAGTAGTTGCTGATTTTTTTCTTGCACACAACACCAACTGTTATCATTAACAAAAAAATCCATAAAAAAATTCTGCCACATTGTTGGGAGAATTTTTTTTATGGATTTTTAAAATTGTTTTATGGAACTGCCAGAGATAACGCTTTCGGCAACTTCTTTTGAGATTCCCAAGTCGAATAATAGTTGTAACAAACCAAATCGGTTTCGTAATTCTTTTGCACCTAAGACACTGTCTACAAACATTTGGTCATCTACACCGATTTCTGCTGGAGAAGTTGGCGCATTAATGGAGGTTAGCATTTTTTCTACTGCTTGTGAGGTAGGAAGATTTTGATTTAGTAAATCTATTATTTGATTCCAGTTGGCTTTATAAAATTCGATACGTTTTACTATTTGTTGGGATTTATTTTTTTGTGCTGTTTTTTCTAAGGCAATGACTTGTGTTGATGCAGAACGGTACATCCGTTTCATGTCAAGTTCCCAGTGGGTTTTTGAAAAACTTTGTGCTTTTTCCATGGCTCTGTCGAAATCAATGACGCTATTTTTTAAATGTTCATACATTTTCAAAACCATGACTGTAGCTACGCCTACTTTTGTTCCATGTAAAATTGGTTTTCGCCCTTTAAATAAAAATTGCATTTCCCAATAATGAGAAAGGTGATGTTCACTTCCTGAAGCTGGTCTTGAATTGCCAGCATAACTCATGGCGATGCCACTTAATACCAGTGCTTCCATAATAGTTCCTATGACCTTTTCTTCTTTTTGTGGTATGTGGGCAAGATTATCTACCATGGTTGCCATAGATTTTTTCACCAAATCAGTAATAAAGGGGCAGTAATATTCTCCTGTTACCAAGTGAGAAAGTTCCCAGTCACAAAGGCTCGTATATTTCCCTAAAATATCTCCCACACCAGCAGAAATCATTTCTAGAGATGTATTTTTTAAAATTTCGGTGCTTGCAATAATGCCACTTGGTGTGTGGGTTTGATAGGTAACTTTCATATTTTTGGTGATGAGGGGGGCGCAATCAGAAGCGTATCCATCCATAGAGGCAGCAGTGGCGATAATGTAAAACGGAAGGTGTAATTGAAAACTGACAAACCGACACAAATCATTAATAGTACCCGAGCCAACGCCGATAATAATATCACAGCTTCTATCATATGCAGTGAGAATTTCACCAAGAGAAGTTTCATCGGGAACTAAATACTCGTAAGACAAAACTATTTTTTCGAAAGAAATATGGTTTAGTGTGGCCACTTCTTCTACAATTTTTCCAGCCACTTGATAGGTGTTCATATCGTAAACAAAAAATGGTTTTTTATAGTTGTCTTCTTTTAAAAAGCTTGGCAATAATGAAATTGCATTGTGAGAAATTTCAATTCCTTGAATGTTAAAATGGTGTTCTTTACCGCAACTACAAGGTAGCATTGTATTGATAAAGTCATTCATGAAAAATCACCTCATTTTTATTTTATGCTGGTTTAACAGCTATATCAGTGTAACATAGGAAAATTGTTTTTTAAATAGGCTCGCTATTTTTACCGTACAAATAAAAAACCCCGCGTTTTAAAATCAAACGCGGAGCCTTTTTTAACATTCTATATTCTTCTTCCAAATCCGTAACTTATTTTTTTAAAATCTAAAAACAGAAATGTCAATTGCTTTTTTTAGAGATTAGTTGAACCTTTTCCTGCCATTTGGCGTTCTTGTGCTTCAATCATTTTTTTAACCATATATCCGCCAACGTATCCGTTTTGTGCTGATGTTAAATCGCCATTGTATCCTTGTTTTAAAGGTACGCCAATTTCGTTTGCAACTTCATATTTAAATTGATTTAATGCTTCTCTTGCTTCTGGTACTGCTTTTCTGCCTGTTGTTCCGCTAGTATTGTTTGACATAATTAAAAATCCTCCTAAAATCTATTGTTAAATTATAAAGTCTATACCGTCTAAATTCAAAAAACTAATTTTGCTACTGTGTAGTGAATTATTTTTTTGAGCTTTCTGGTACAATCATATTATGTGATTTTAGGATTCAAATATTCATGCAGTTTTTGGAATTTCACTTTCCAATTTTAATTTCGGATTTGTCCTGTTCCATAAATAATATATTTGGTGGTTGTAAGCTCTTTTAAACCCATTGGTCCTCTTGCGTGGAGCTTTTGGGTACTAATGCCGATTTCTGCACCAAGCCCAAATTCCATTCCATCTGTAAATCGAGTAGACGCATTGACATAAACGGCTGCAGCATCAATTTCATCTAAAAACCGTTGGGAATTGGTATAATTTTCTGTAATGATAGCTTCGGAATGTTGGGTGCTGTATTTTGTAATATGGGCGATGGCTTCATCTATATCTTTTACGATTTTTAACGCAATAATATAATCTCCAAATTCTGTTGCCCAGTCTTCCTCTGTTGCCAATTTTATATTTTTAATGATTTGATTTGATTTTTCGTCCCCTCGTATTTCTACTTCTTTTTCTTGTAGCCTCCTGCAAATGGAGGGTAAATATTTTGCTGCAATGGCTTCATGAACCAAGAAAGTTTCGCAAGCGTTACAAACAGAAGGTCGTTGGGTTTTTGCATTAATAATAATTTCTGTTGCATTTTCTAAGTTGGCTGATTCATCTACAAATATGTGGCAATTTCCCACTCCTGTTTCAATGACAGGAACCGTACTGTTTTCAATTACTGATTGAATCAGACCAGCACCACCACGAGGAATTAAAACATCAATGTATTGATTCATGCGCATCATTTCTCTTGCCGTTTCCCTGCTTGTATCCTCAATTAATTGAATGGTATGTTCTAAGCCGTAGGGTGCTAATGTTTCTTTAAAAATAGTTACGATACAGGTATTGGAATGAATGGCTTCTTTGCCACCTCTTAAAATAACCACATTGCCAGCTTTAAAACAAAGTCCTGCTGCATCGGACGTAACATTGGGACGAGCTTCATAAATAATTCCAATTACACCAAGAGGAACTCGTTTTTGCCCAATGGTTAATCCATTTTCCATTTTTTTCATAGAAAGTACTTGGCCTACAGGGTCATCTAGTTTTGCTACTTTAAGAAGACCATCTGCCATATCCAATATTCTTTTTTCATTTAGCATCAATCGGTCTACGAGAGATTTGCTCATTCCATTTTTTTCTGCTGCATCTAAATCTTTTTTATTTTCGGTTATTAAGTTCTCTTTGTTTTCAACCAAGGCATATGCCATTTTTTTTAACAAATCATTTTTTTCAGTCATGGTTAGTTTTCTGGTTTTGTGACAAGCTTGCTTTGCGTTTTCGCCAATTTGTGTAAGAGACATTTTTATTCCTCCTTGTTGGTGATACTTTTGAGTTAATGGACTGTATCATAAATATGTTGGTCGGTAATGATGCAGTCTAGTTTTACATCATGAGGAGCAACGGGAATATTTTCTGTGTGTTGCAAGTCAAAGGCGATCCCAATTTTTTTAGCACAATGAATATGTTCCAAATAGGTATCATAGTAGCCACCGCCATAGCCAATTCTATTTTTATGTTTATCAAACACCATGACAGGGACGATAACAAGTGTATTTTCATCACTTTTTAAAATTGCATTTTCATCATACAGAGGTTCTAAAACCCCAAATTTACTTTTTACTAATGTATCATAGTTTTTTATTTCAAAAAAGTGCATTTCTCTGGACTTGGGAACGGAGTAAGGAATTGCTACGGTTTTATTATCTTTCCAAGCTTGGGTTATGATATGCGTCGTTTCCACTTCCGAGTTCATATTGAAATAAATAAAAATGGTGTTGCAGTTTTTGTAGCAGTCCATATGAAAAAGTTTTTTTCCAATGACCAAACTTTTACTGTTTCTTTCCTCGGCACTCATGGCATTTCGTTTTTCTGCATATTCTTCCCGCAATTGTTTTTTCATTGTTTAGTATCACCTCAAATTAGGTTAGCTTAAAAAAATCGTTCCCACTTCATAGCCCTCTAAAATGTCATACAAAATGTCTGGGTTCTCTCCTTGGGCGATTACGGTGTCAATTTTTTCATTGCCACAAATCTCGGCGGCACAAATTTTAGTAATCATGCCTCCAGTACCTAAAGTGCTTTGAGAACCACCAGCTTTGTTTTTCACATCAGCAGTTACGGCGGCTACTTCATGAATCATTTTGGCATCAGGGTTCTTCTTTGGGTCGCTGTCATAAAGCCCGTCAATGTCAGATAAAATAATCAAAAGGTCGGCAGACACAACACAAGATACATAAGCAGATAAGGTATCGTTGTCACTAAATTCCAATTCTTCGGTGGAAATGGTGTCATTTTCGTTTACAATGGGAATAACCCCAAGCTCTAATAATTTAGAAAATGTGTTTCTTGCATTGGTACGGCGTTCTTCTACTTCGATAATATCTTTGGTTAAAAGAATTTGTGCTATTTTTTGGTTATAATCTGTAAAAAACTTTTCGTAAATTTGCATTAAAATGGCTTGCCCAACTGCAGAGGCCGCTTGTTTGCCAATGGTGTCACGAGGTCGCTCTTGAAGTCCCAACCTGTCGGCGCCAACGGCAATAGCACCGGAGGAAACCAAAATAACTTCTCTCCCTTGGTTTTTTAAATCTGTTAAAATCCACGAAAGTTTTTCAATTCGCTTTAAATTTAATTTTCCATTGGGATAAGTAAGGCTGGTAGTTCCTATTTTAATGACAACTCGTTTGTAGTCTTTGAAAGAAATTCTTTTTTCCATACAATATTCTCCATTTTCTATTTATAGTAGGTAGTGTTTCGTGTTTCATTTATTTTAAAACAAATTTTATTTTACTGCAAGATTTATAAATATGATGACAACAAATTAAACATCTGATAAGCTAGAAAGTGTTTAAAAAATTTACCATAATTAATGAAAAAAACAATCCACTTATTTTTGTATATAAAAGGAGAATTTATTTTGGACGCTTGGATAATCAAAAATGGATTTATAAAAACCGAAAAATTTTCTTCTCTCTTCGATCACTTTGTTTCGGTAGCAAACAAGAAGGGATTACATCTTACCGTAAAAAAAAATAATGAATTATTTTGTAGCCTAACAAAAGACGGAGTAACATTAGAAAATGAAACAGAAATTCCTGCCTTTGCTATTTTTTGGGATAAGGATATGTATTTAGCAGAAAATCTGGAATGTTTGGGAATAAAATTATATAATAGCAAAAATGCCATTGCCCTTTGTGATGACAAAGCGCTGACCCACCAGAGACTTTCACAGTATCAAGTAAATATGCCAAAAACAATGATTGCACCCAAAACATTTCCTTATTCGGGCTATAGCGACATGTCGTTTTGTGAAAAAATTGCTGACCAACTAAAATTTCCATTAATTATAAAAGAAAATTTTGGTTCTTTTGGAAATGAAGTATATAAAGTAAACAATCTAATGGAATTAATCGAAAAAGTAAAACAAATTGGGGTAAAGCCCATGATTTTTCAAGAATTTATACAATCAAGTTTTGGGCAAGATATACGAATACAAGTAGTTGGTGGGGAAGTTGTAGCCTGTATGAAACGCTACACCGAAAATGGCGACTTTAGAGCCAATGTAACAAATGGAGCAAAAATGCAACCCTATACACCAACCAAAGAACAAAAAGAAATTGCCATCAAAGCTTGCGAAGCACTAGAACTAGATTTTGCTGGCGTTGATCTTTTATTTGGAAAAGAAGGAGAGCCTCTGTTATGTGAAGTAAACTCCAACGCACATATGAAAAACTTGCTTGATTGTACGGGAATTGACGTAACCGAAAAAATCGTCGACTACATTTTGAAATGCGAAAAGAAACGGTGATAAAATGGAACTTTCACAAAGATTAAAAGGCGTGGCAGATTTTGTTTCAGCAGGAAGAATTCTTGCCGATATTGGAACAGACCACGGGTATTTACCAATTTATTTAATACAAAATGAAAAAATAGAAAAAGCATATGCCTGCGACATCAATCAAAACCCTTTGTTAAAAGCAACTGAAAATATGAAAAAATATAAACTGGAACATAAAATGGAGGTAAGGCAAGGTGCAGGACTTTTGCCTGTTCTCAACGAACCTATTGACGTGGTCACCATTGCGGGAATGGGTGGTATGACGGTTATTTCTATTTTAGAGGAAGCAAAAGATTTTTTAAAAAACATAAAACAAATTATTCTACAGCCCCAGCATGATGTGGGTGCAGTTCGGAAGTTTGTTCATGCCATGGGTTTTTCCATTGTAGATGAAAAAATGATTTTGGAATGGGGAAAATATTACACCATTATTAACGCCATGCCAGTAGCAGACAATGGCGTGTTAGAAAGTTACACCTCTCAGCAATATGAATTTGGAAAAATTTTAATGGAGAAAAAGGACATGATTCTAAAACAATATGTAGAACATAAAGTAGAAAAGTTTCATGAAATACTTTCATCGGCAGAAAAGCCAATTGACGAAGTAATTAAACATAAAAAAATGTACGAAGAGGTGTTACAATGTCTATCGCTTGTAAAGAAATCATAGAAGTAATTGAAAAATTTGCACCAACAGAGTTGGCAGAAAGTTGGGATAATGTAGGGCTTATTTGTGGTGACCCAGAGCAACCTGTATCTAAAGTTTTGTTTGCCCTTGACTTAACAGCCCTTGTTTGTGAGGAAGCCGTAAAAAATAATTTTGACTTAATTATTACTCACCACCCACCTATTTTTAAATCAATCAAAAGTATTACAACGTCTCATCCCATGGAAAAAATGCTCATGACGTTGATTAAAAATGATATTAGTGTTTATGCTGCTCACACCAATTTTGATGCTACCGAAGGTGGTGTCAATGATGTGTTAGCAGAAAAGTTGAATTTGCGAAATGTAAAAGTAATGTTACCGAACCCTCAATTTCCAACCTGTGGACTTGGAAGAATCGGCGAGGTAAGAGATTCCATTAGCTTATTGTATTTTGCAGAATTTGTAAGGGAAGTGCTAGGGTTTCCGCCTATTCGAGTGGTGGGGGATTTCCAAAAGAAAATTACGAAAGTTGCCGTAAGCAGTGGCAGTGGAAGCAATGTTTCTGATTTTGCAACTGCAAAATCAATGGGAGCTGACGTTTTTGTAACGGGCGACATTAAGTTTCACGATGCACAGGCAGCCTTAGAAATGGGATTATGCTTAATTGATGCAACCCATTATGCAACAGAAGTATTTGGGATTTTTGAGTTGTGCAATTATTTGAAAAAAGAAATTTCCAACATTTCATTTTGTAAATTTGAAAAAGAAGAACAACCATTTAAACAAATATAATACGAATTCCCATTAGCGGTAGGTATCCTTGAAGCGGAATTGGTATAAAAGGATGATAAAGATGAAATATGTAAATGCAAGAATTATGGGGCAGGTTCCTCAACTTATTTCCAACGAAAAAAAAATAGGTGATATTGCAAAAGACTATCAGCATTTATTGAAATACCCAATTATTCAAGCCAAAGTGAATAATGAGCTTCAAGAATTGCACAAAACCCTTGTGGAAGACTGCGAAATTCAATTTATTGACATCACACACCCTCAAGGAATGAAAGTATATCAAAGAAGTCTTTCTTTGGTGATGATTTATGCGGTGAAAACATTAATAGGAAAAAAAGCAAAAGTGGTAATAGAACATTCTATTAATAAAAATTTGTATTGCGAAATTTTAGAAAATAATTTTGTGCTAACAGATGAATTTGTACAACAATTAGAAAATACAATGAACACCATTATTAAAAAAAATCTACCAATTCAAAAAGTAAATATTCCCATTGAAGAAGCCATTAAAATCGCCGATGATTTTGGCATGGGTGACAAAACAAAAATTTTAAAATATAGAAGAGTTTCCACCGTAAACTTTTATAGACTGGATTGGTTTTATGATTATTTTTATGGGCATATGGCAGAAAACACAGGCTGTTTAAGTAAATTTAAACTGATGAAAACTGGCAACGGATTTTTAATTATGTTTCCGTCTATGGCAAATCCAGACATTATTCCTGAATATAAACCCCTTACAAAAATTTCTGCTGTTTTTAAAGAGTCCTCCAACTGGGGAAAAATTATGAGAGTGGATACAGTAGGTGCTTTAAACGACATTATTTGTCAAGGAAAATTAGGGGATTTAATCCGTATTTCAGAAGCATTGCAAGAAAAGAAAATTGCCCAGATGGCAGATTTAATTAGCGAAAAGAAAGATAAAATTAAAATTGTACTCATTGCAGGGCCTTCTTCCTCAGGCAAAACAACTTTTGCAGAAAGACTTTGTATTCAGCTGAGAGCCAGCGGAGTAAAACCGTTTATCATATCACTGGATAATTACTTTACCAACATAGCAGACCGACCACTGGATGAAAGCGGTAATCCTGTTTTTGAAGACCTAGAAGCGGTGAATGTGCCTTTGTTTAATAAAGATATGTCTTCCTTACTAGAAGGGAAAACCATTCAAATTCCTACTTTTAATTTTATAAAAGGGGAAAGCGAGTACCGTGGGAATTTTTTACGATTAGAAGAAGATACGGTATTAGTAGTAGAAGGGATTCATGGGCTGAACGAAAAACTTTCGGAGTCTATTCCTCATGAAAATAAATTTAAAATTTTTATTAGTGCTTTAACTCAATTAAGCATTGATGACCACAATCGTATTCCTACAAGTGACTCCCGTTTAATTAGAAGAATTGTACGTGACAACCAATTTAGAGGAAAAGATGCGGCTTCTACCATTGATTTGTGGAATCCGGTGATGGCAGGAGAAGCGAAAAATATTTTTCCATTTCAAGAAGAAGCAGATGCCATGTTTAACTCAGCGTTGGTTTATGAAATGTGTATTTTAAAACAGTATGTGGAACCACTGCTTTTTAAAATTGATAAATCCATGAGTCAATATACAGAGGCTCGCAGACTTATTAAGTTTATGGATTATTTTTTAAGTGCTCCTAGTGAGGATGTTCCGAGAATCTCCATTATGAGGGAGTTTATCGGGGGAAGTTGTTTTAATACGTAATAGGATGCTACACAATAAAAATGAAGGGAAGAAAATCATGTTAAAAAATATTGTAGTAACAGGTGGAAGCGGAAGACTTGGCACGTGGGTCATAAAAGAATTTCTAGAAAAAGGCTATCATGTAATTAATGTAGATTGGAAGCAACCCACTGAACTTTTGACCAAAACAGTAGTGGCAAACCTTGAAAATTTAGGGGAAGTGTATCACTGCTTGGCTGGTGCCGATGCAGTGATACATATGGCGGCAATTCCCAACCCTTTTAAAAATCCCAATGATGTTGTTTATCGCAACAATGTCATGAGTACGTTTCATATTTTAGAGGCTTGTGCCAATTTGGGAATTAAAAAAGTAGTGCTTGGTTCTAGCGAAGCATCTTATGGAATTTGTAATGCACCCATAGCACCACAATATGTTCCATTAGACGAGGAACATCCACAACTTCCACAAGATTGTTATGGGCTTTCTAAAATTGTAAACGAAGTAACGGCACAAACATTTCATAGAAGGACGAATATGCAGGTAGTTTGTATGAGACTGGGAAATGTAATTACCCCCGAAATGTATGCTAATTTTCCAGCGTTTATCAACGATGGAACAAAGCGTGCTCATTTGCTGTGGAGTTATATTGATGCCAGAGATGCTGCTTCTGCGTGTCGACTTGCTGTTGAAACGGATGGTCTAGGTTGTGTCTCTCTTAATATTGCAGCAGACAACACTAGCATGAACATAACATCCAGTGAATTAATGTCAAAAAAATATCCAGATGTGACAGATATTCGCAGTGACATTTCAGCATATCAAACGATTTTGGATAACAAAAAAGCAAAACAGTTACTCAATTGGCAACCTATTCACAATTGGAGAGACTATGTAGTGGTAAAGTAAGAAGGGAGTTGTTACATTGGAAATATTTCAGTATGTCTTACTAATGCTGGTGGCTATTTTTATTTCAAATTTAATTAATCGATTCATCCCTTCGGTCTCCACCCCCATTATTCAAATTGCACTAGGGGTACTTATTATACTGCTTCCGTTTCACTTTCAGCTGAAATTAAATCATGAGCTGTTTTTTGTACTATTTATTGCACCATTGCTGTTTAATGATGCAAGATTAGCAGATAGAAAATATTTGTGGAAATTGCGAAAGCCCATCTTGTTGATGGCAATTGGGTTGGTTTTTTTGACAGTGGTGGTTATCGGGTATTTTATTAACTTTTTAATTCCGTCTATTCCTGTGGCAGCAGCTTTTGCATTGGCAGCAGCACTAGCACCAACTGACGCAGTGGCAGTTAGTTCTTTGTCTGAAAAAATTAAATTTCCCCATGTAACCACCCATGTTTTAGAGGGAGAAGCACTGATTAATGATGCGTCAGGTCTTGTTTCCTTCCAATTTGCAATTGCTGCTATGGTGATGGGAACTTTCTCTCTTGTCCAAGCCGGGGTAAGTTTTGTTTTAATTTCCGCTGGCGGAGTTTTAGTGGGACTTATTTTAACAGCACTGAAATATCATCTGGTAAAAATTATTCGTGCACTAGGAATGGAGAACGTAACGCTACATATGCTCATTGAAGTTCTTACGCCATTTTTAATTTATTTAATTGCAGAGGATGTGGGTGTCAGTGGTATCCTTGCGGTGGTGGCAGCGGGCGTTGCGCATTCTTTTGGACTGAAACAGGTAACACCAGAAACTGCCCGCCTTAGTATTACGTCAAAAAGTACATGGTCGGTAATTGTTTTCGTTTTAAACGGGCTGGTATTTTTAATTTTAGGGACACAGTTGCCAGATATTATTAGAACCATTTGGTATAACGAATATGTAAGCAATGTAGAAATTGTTAGTTATATTTTACTCATTACATTTGCCCTTATTGTACTTCGATTTTTATGGGTGCTATTGACCGTAGAGAAAAGTTATTTTACCGATAAAAATCAAGATACCCATAAAATTGCTTCGGCTTTGCTTATTGGCTTGTCGGGGGTTCGGGGAGCTGTTACATTAGCTGGTACTCTTTCTATTCCATTTGTACTAGCTAACGGCAATGCCTTTCCACAGCGTGACTTGATTATTTTTATTGCATCGGGGGTTATTTTGACTTCGTTGATTTTGGCAAATTTTTTACTTCCCTTTTTGGCAAAAAAGGAAATTGTTTTACTAGATGCAGGTGCCATTTCTGAAAACGAAGCCAGCATACAAATTTTAAAAAATGTGGTAGAAGAATTAAGCAACCAAATTACAGAAGAAAACAAAATTGCCATAGAAAAAGTATGCAGGGATTATTTAAGGCGAATGCAAAGCTTAGAGCACAAAGAAAAAAGCAAAGGGAAAAAAAATATAGAAGAAGGCAACTTGAGGCTTCAAGTATTTGAGTGGGAAAAAGAAAATATCAATCACTTAATGGAATCCAATGCAGTAAACTTACTGGTTGCTTCTCGGTATTTATACATTTTGAATCGAGTAATTTTAAAGCATAACAAAGGTAGAAAAGGAATGGCAGGTCTTTTAATAGGGGATGCAGGGCGAATTTTTCACTTGCTAGGTTCTCTTTTAAAAAGAAAGAAATCAGATCACCATAGAGAAAATGAAAATGAACTTAAAAAAATTCGAATATCCAATATAAACTATGTCATTGAAAAGTTAAATCAGTTAATCAAAAAAGGTCATCCCAATAGTGAACTGATGAAAACATATGTTAAAAAATACAAACGTGCAGTAGAGATGATCAACGCAGAGCGCCCAGATTTTAAAGCGATGAATGAGATACAACCTCAAATAATGGAGTTTTCCCTAGTAGGTTTTCAGCTAGAGCGTGATAACATTCAAATGATGTTTGAAAATGGAACTATCTCCAGGGAACAAGCAAAAGAATTAAGAAAAGATATTTCTTTAATGGAAAGTGAGTTAAAGGATGAAGAAATATAAAAAGAGTTGCCAACTTCTCGGCAACTCTTTTTATATTTTAGAGGAGGAAAATGAATTATTTTTATTGATTACTGTGTTTCTTGTCAATTATAGATTTATATAGTTCCTGATACTTGTGTTTGAACTGGTGGTTGACTTTGAGATTGGTCTTGCCCTTGACCTTGACGATGACCTCTTCCGAAGCCCATCCCATTTTCTTTTTCTGTTCTTTGTGGCATTGCTGTCTTAATTGCATCATATTGAACTTGTGTGATAATTCCATCTGCTAACATTGAAGTAAAAATATCATTTCTTTCTTGTTTTGGTTCAGTTGATTTTTCTTCTTTTGCTGGTCTGTTTGCTTCCATGTAAGTTTGAATTTTATCTGCGGTTGCTTGGTCAATGATTCCAGCTGTTACATATCGATTAAATGGACTTTTTTTGTCAGCTTCTGGCTTTTCTGGCATAGCAGCTTTTATGGCATCATATTCTGCTTGGGTAATTACTTTATTTGTTAACAAGTCAGCAAGCATATCTTTTCTTTCTACTGCTACTTTTGTTTTATCGGTAGTTGCTTTATCAGTGGCAGAAGCATTTTTTTGAACATCTGCTGTTGGTTTTGCTGGTCTGTTTGCTTCCATGTAAGCTTCTATTTTATCAACCGTTGCTTGTGGAAGTTTGCCACTTTCTACTAAGTTTGCAAATGGGCTAAATCTTTCAGCTTTTTTGGTAGTGTCATTTTTTTTGTCGGCACTCTCCGCTTTGTTGGCAAACTTTTCTTTCATGGCTTCTCTTTGTTTTGTTTCAAAGGCTTGCATTGCATCATATTGTGCTTGTGTAATAATCTTGTTGGTTACTAAATCACTAAACATATCTTTTTTCTCAAATGCTTGCTTTTCTCCGTTTTGTTGCTTTACTGTTTCCATGTAAGTTACCATTTTATCATAAGTTGCTTGGTCAACAGCACCTGAACTTACCAGTGTTTTTAAAAAATCAGCTTTTTTTTCTGCGCCTTTTTTCAGTTCTTGACCTGCTTGTGCTTGAGGAGTTGTGGTCGTCGTCGTTTGTACCGCCGCAAATGCAGTTGTTCCTGTAATTGCCAATGCCAACGCCAATGTTACAAATAAATTTTTCTTAAGATTCTTTTTCATAATATAATCGCTCCTTTTCAATTTTTCAAATTAAGATGGGGTAACTTCTATTGGTTTATGTATTTGTTTTGTGTGAGTAAGAAGTTTATATATGTATCTTAAGCCTTGAACCTTAAAAGAACCTTAAACTTAAAAAATATTTATTTTTTATTGAACACCTTTTAAAACTTCTCCCATTTTCTCAATACCTTCTTCTATTTCCTCCTCCCCAACATTTGAAAAACTTAACCGAATACAATTATTTTCTTCCCCCGTAAGGCAATATAAATTCCCTGGAATGACAATTACTTTATGTTGCAAAAATTCATTACAAAGCTGTTCTATATTTTGTTTTTGTTTTAAGGTAAGCCAAACGCTAAGTCCTCCGTCTGGAAATTGCATATGAACAAAATCTTTCAGATAACAGTGGATGGCTCCAATCATCTTTTCATAGCGCAATTTGTAAAAATGCTTCATATTTTGAGTATGTGTAAAAAAAGAGTTGTCCTGTAAATATAAATCCAAAGCCCGTTGAATAAAGCTAGAGGTGACAATATCCGAGGTATGTTTTGCAATTAAAACGCTTTGGTGAAGCTTTTTTGGCAAAATCATAAAACCAAGCCGAATCCCTGGCATTAATATTTTAGAAAAACTTTTGATATAAACTACTTTATTTTTATAATCAAGGGCTTTTAAAGGAATAATCTTGTGATCATAATAATTAAAATCACTTTGGTTGTCTTCTTCAATAATATAAAAGTCATATTGATCGGCTAACTCCAAAATATCTTTTTTCTTTTGTAAAGAATAAGAAATTCCCGTAGGAGTTTGATAATTTGTCATTAAATAAATAAATTTTGGCTTATACAATTTTAAATAAGATTCAAAAATAACCATGTCAAGACCGTCATGTAACAGAGGAATTTCCACTACCATGCCACCTCGTGACAAAAAAGAAGCCGCCGCACCGTAAAAGGTTGGCTTTTCTACAAACAAAACGTCACCAGCTTTTAACATGACTTTTGACATAATATCCAGCCCTTGCTGAGAGCCAGAAATAATTTGAATTTTATCCGCCGTGGTTTTAATGCCAAATGTGGCTACATAGTGGCAAATAGAATTTCGCAGTGCTTCATAACCTTGGCTATCTTGATAGTCAAAAGCCTTTCCCCCATCACGATCAAGGACGTCGTTAAACAATTTTTTAAAATCCGCCACAGGAAATAAATCCGTTGGGACAGCCGTATTGGCAAAGTTAATCATATCCCTCGGGTTACGCTCAAGCTTATGATTAAAATTGGTAATTTGCTTATTAAAAACAGGGGCAGAAATTTCTTCCAACGGAATAGGCGACACATATGTTCCACTGCCGGCTTGGGAATAGACCACTTTTTTATTTTCTAAATATTTGTAGGCATTTACCACCGTGACATTATTTACTTTTAAACTTTCTGCCATTTTTCTGATGGGGGGAAGTTTGCTTTCTGGTTTTAATATTCCTTGTGTAATTAATTCACGAAGTCCATCACCTAGTTGCTGATAAATGGGAGTTGGGCTATTTTTATTTAATTTAATGGAAATAAATTCATTCATGTAAAAAACTCCTTGTGGGAAGATTAAAAGAGAGAACCCTTTGGGTCTTTTCTTGTAGGAAAAAAGGGTTTTTGGTTTTAACTTTAGCTAGAAAAACCTATGTTGTTAGGGTATAATAAATGTGTACAAATGACAACAAAAATTTAAAAAAGAAAGAGGTTTTATGTATGGAAACAACAGAAAAAGTATTAGAGGTACTAAAGAATTCACAAGAACCACTTAAATCTGCACAAATTGTAGAACAAACAGGAATCGAAAAAAAAGAAGTCGATAAAGCAATTAAAAAATTAAAAGCAGAAGGAAAAATAGAATCACCAAAAAATTGCTTTTATCAATCGGTATAAGGCCATGATGAAAGATTTTTCCATGCACATTTTGGATATTGTCCAAAACAGCATTAGGGCAAACGCAACCAAAATAGAAATAAAAGTAACAGAGGATGAAATGGCTGATTTATTTCTTTTTTCAGTAGCAGACAACGGAAGTGGAATGTCAGAAGCTTTTATGAAAGAAGTAAGAAATCCTTTTACGACTTCTCGTACCACTAGAAAAGTGGGTTTAGGAATACCCATGTTAGAACAAACTTGCCAGCAATGTGATGGAAATTTAGAAATAAAAAGCACGTTAGGTGTTGGAACAACCATAATTGCAACAATGAGTTATAAAAACATAGATCGTCCCCCAATGGGGGACCTATGTTCTTCCATACATATCGTAGTAGTAACCAATCCAACAGTTCAGTTTAAATATATTCATAAGTTCAATAACAAAGAATATATTTTAGATACGGAAGTAGTACAAGAAATTTTAGAAGACGTTCCCATAACAGAGCCATCGGTGATGAAATGGTTAAAAGAAGATATCGAAGCGGGACTTGCTGAAATTACGGGGGCTTAAAACAAGGGAAGGCAATGAAAATGGAGGGAAATACAATGAGTTTATTCACGTTTAAACGTGGAATACATCCACCAGATGAAAAAAAAGGAACCGCCAGTAGACCAATTAAAATCATCCTTCCCAAAGATGGAGCAGAAATGGTTTATCCCCTTGTGCAACATATGGGAGCTCCTTGTGAATCCTTAGTGAAAAAAGGGCAAAGGGTTCTTCTAGGAGAGAAAATAGCAGATTCAAAAAATAATTTTTCATCTCCCATCCATACAAGTGTGTCAGGTGTGGTAAAAGAAATTCGTCCATCTTTAAGCCCAAACGGAAATACATATGATGCCATTGTCATCGAGAATGACGGAAAATTGACAGAACATCCTAGCATTGCACCAAAAAAAAATTACAAAGAATATTCCAAAGAGGAACTACTTGCCATCATTCGAGAAGCGGGAATCGTGGGGCTTGGTGGAGCTGGATTCCCCACTCATATTAAATTAAACGCTCCCAAAGAAAAGAAAATAGATTTTATTATTATCAATGGTGCAGAATGTGAACCGTTTTTAACCACAGACTACAGGGTTATGCTAGAAGAATCGGAAAGAATTATGTTAGGATTAAAAGTCATGCTTCACATTCACCCAACTGCAAAAATCGTTATCGCAATCGAAAATAATAAACCTGATGCAATTGAAGCCATGAAGCAAGTTTGCGTTGGTGAAAAAAAAATAGAAGTGGTAACGTTACAAACAAAATATCCACAAGGGTCAGAAAAACAACTTATTTTTTCATGTACAGGTCGTGAAGTTCCTTCTGGAGGATTGCCAGCCGATGTAGGCTGTATCGTCCATAACGTGGATACGGTGACTGCCATTCATGGAGCCTTGTTCCGTGGTCGCCCACTGATGAGAAAGATTGTAACCATTACAGGGGGTGGGGTTAAAAATCCGGGAAATTATAAAGTACGCCTTGGAATGTCTGTTCAGGATGTAATAGAAGCCATTGGTGGTTTAACAGATGATGTGGAAAAAATTATTTGCGGTGGGCCAATGATGGGAGTTGCAGTTTATTCTCTTGATATGCCCGTTATTAAAACTACATCAGGTATTCTTTGCTTAACAAAAGAAGAAGCATACATCCCACTAGAAAAAAATTGTATCCGTTGTGGAAAATGCGTTAAATCTTGCCCAATGGGACTTCTTCCCCTTCAATTAAACAGCCACGTAATTCATGGGAAAATAGACGACTTTGAAAAAGACAACGGTCTTGACTGCATCGAATGTGGTTCGTGTTCTTATGTATGTCCTGCCAAAAGGCATCTTGCCCAGTCCATTCGCGCAACCAAAAAGACATTGTTGACCAGTAAGAAAAAATAAAGGGGGGAGTTCCGTAATGGGAAAACAATTTTATACTGTATCATCTTCGCCTCACATACGCTCAAAAGACAGCATTGAGAATATTATGGTAGATGTTTTGATTGCTCTCACACCAGCCACGGTGATGGGTGTTTATTTTTTTGGAATAAATGCGTTGATTACCATTGCTATTTCCATTATTGCTTGTGTGGGATTTGAAGCGTTATTTCAAAAAATGACGAATCAAACAATTTCTGTCAACGATTATAGCGCAGCTGTTACGGGTTTACTGTTAGCGATGAATCTTCCACCAACTTCTCCGATTTGGATGCCGATAGTGGGATCATTCGTCGCTATTGTTATTGTAAAGCAATTATTTGGTGGCTTAGGGCAAAATTTTATGAATCCTGCCCTTGCAGCTCGTGCTTTTTTACTGGCAGCTTATCCTATTAAAATGACCGACTGGGTGGTAGATGGTGTTTCTTCTGCCACGCCACTGGCTATGATGAAGGAAAATGGATTTATCCCCAAGTCGCCTGATTACATCAACGCTTTAATTGGTCACATTGGAGGAACCATTGGAGAAACCTGTGCGTTGGCGCTTATTTTAGGTGGGCTTTATCTTATGGCGAGAAAAGTTATTTCTTGGAGAATTCCTGTTACATACATTGGTACAGTTTTTGTGGTTACTTTTATTTTTGGAAGAAATGGCGCTGGTTTAATGAACGGCGTAGCAGTTTATGAACTTTTAACGGGGGGATTATTACTGGGTGCTTTCTTTATGGCGACGGACTATAGCTCTTCGCCTATTACGCCTGCTGGGCAATTAATAATGGGGGTTGGCTGTGGTGTCCTTACTGGCGTTATTCGAATTTATGGCGGTTACCCAGAAGGGGTTGCTTATGCTATTTTAATTATGAACCTTGTCGTTCCTCTTATTGATAGATTTGTTAAAGGAAGGGTTTTTGGGGAGGTGAGACATAATGGGTAATATGATAAAACCAGGATTCATGTTGCTACTTATTTGTACCATTGCGGCTATTCTGTTGGGATATGTTTATGATATTACAAAAGAACCAATTGCCAAACAAGCTCAAATGGAAAAGGCAAATGCACTGCAAAAAGTGCTTCCTGTTGCGGAAAAGTTTAAAGAGGGAGACTTCACTGTGCCAGCAGGTACCACCATTACAGCCATTACCACGGGGATAAAAGGCGATGATGTAGTTGGTTATGTGGTAAGGGTAGCGCCAAAAGGTTACGCTAGTGCAATAGAATGTATGGTGGGTATTTCAAAAGATGGGGTGGTACAAGGAATTCAAATTTTAAAACATACTGAAACTCCTGGGCTTGGTGCCAACACTGTAAAACCATTTTTTACAGACCAATTTAAAAATAAAAGTTCTATTTTGGAAGTGGTGAAATTAAAAGTTTCAAAAGACAACCAAATTCAAGCCTTAACAGGTGCGACCATTACTTCAAAGGCTGTTACAAAAGGTGTCAATGATGCTATTGCTTGGTTTGCTACTACTGGAAAAGGAGGCGGAAAGTAATGGGTGTTTCAAAAGTTTTGAAACGAGGTATTGTAGACGAAAACCCTACTTTTGTTCAAGTAATTGGAATGTGCCCAACGTTAGCAGTTACAACCAGCGCCATCAATGGAATTGGCATGGGGCTTGCGACCACGGCTGTTCTCATTTGCTCCAATTTTGTTATTTCCCTCATTCGCAAAGTGGTTCCCGATAAAGTGAGAATTCCAGCTTATATTGTTGTGATTGCCAGCTTTGTTACTATAATTCAATTTTTATTACAAGGCTTTTTACCAGCATTAAACAATGCGTTGGGTATTTATATTCCGTTAATTGTGGTTAACTGTATTATTTTGGCAAGGGCAGAAGCATTTGCTTCAAAAAATAATCCCTTTCTTTCTATTGCAGATGGTCTTGGCATGGGGTTAGGCTTTACGATTGCCTTAACCTGCATTGGTATGATAAGAGAAGTATTAGGCTCAAGTGCAATTTTTGGTTTTGCGGTGCTTCCTAGTTTTTTTCCTCAAACCATTATTATGATTTTAGCTCCCGGTGCGTTTTTTACGTTAGCATTCCTGATGGCTGGGCTTAATTATTTAAAAAGACAGTAAGGAGGGGTTGATAGATGCAGATTTTTGTTATTTTTTTCGCCGCCATTTTAGTAAATAATTTTGTCCTTTCACAATTTTTAGGAATCTGCCCCTTCTTGGGGGTTTCTAAAAAAATTCAAACTGCTGCAGGAATGGGCATTGCCGTAACGTTTGTTATGACATTGGCTTCTGGAGTGGCTTATATCGTGTATGAATTTATTTTAATTCCTTTTCATATTGAGTACCTTTATACCATCGCCTTTATTCTTGTGATTGCCGCCCTTGTTCAATTTGTGGAGATGTTTATTAAAAAAAGTAGCCCTTCTCTTTATCAAGCCCTTGGTGTTTATCTTCCCCTCATTACAACCAACTGTGCGGTTTTAGGAGTTACAGTTATTAATATGCAAAAAAATTACAATTTCATAGAGTCCATTGTCAATGGATGCGCTGCCGCACTGGGGTTCACCATTGCCATTGTATTATTTGCGGGTATCCGTGAAAGATTGGAGCGAAATAATATTCCTGTTTTATTTGTTGGGTTTCCCATTGCACTCATTACAGCTGGTTTGATGAGCATTGCATTTTTAGGTTTTCAAGGTCTATTACAATAAGGGGGAATTTCCATGGATATTGGAAGCATTATGTATCCTGTAATAAGTATAGGCGGTTTAGGACTTCTTTTTGGTGTTGGACTTGGATATGCTGGTATTAAATTCGAAGTGGAAGCAGATCCAAAAGTTCCCCTTGTTCGGGAGGCACTACCTGGCGCCAATTGTGGTGGATGTGGGCTTGCTGGTTGTGATGCTTTTGCCGATGCAGTTGTAAAGGGAACAGCACCAGTGAATGGTTGCCCTGTTGGTGGGGCTTATGTTTCTCAAAAAATTGCAAACATAATGGGGGTTACTGTTAGCACGGAAGTTCGTAAAGTTGCGTTCGTAAAATGCAAAGGAAATTGTTCGGTGGCTTCTAATAAGTATAAATACAATGGGATGGAGGACTGCAACGTTGCCGTTCAGCTGGCGGGGGCGGGTGCAAAATCTTGTCAGTTTGGTTGTATGGGGCTTGGCAGTTGCGTAAAGGTTTGTGCCTTTGATGCCATTCATGTGGTAGATGGTGTTTCGGTTGTTGACCCTGAAAAATGTACGTCTTGCGGTAAATGCTTAAAGGCTTGCCCAAAACGTATGATTAAAATGGTGCCAGAAAATAAAAATGTACGAGTTTCCTGTAACTCCTATGATAATGGAAAAGTGGTGAAGTCTCATTGTTCCGTTGGTTGTATTGGTTGTAAGCTATGTCAAAAGGCTTGTGAGTTTGACGCTATTACCGTTCAATCTTTTCTTGCTACGGTGGATTATAAAAAATGTACGAAATGTGGCAAGTGCGTTGAAAAATGTCCCACCAAGGCAATTGCGGCTTTATAAAATAAAAAAATCTCTCTTGCACATAAAATGCAGGAGAGATTTTTTTAATTGCTTCCACCAATAAATCGTTTGATGGCAGAAAAACTTCCAGACGAGGAAGTAGAGATAATAATAGCGTTAATAAAAGATAAAGCAAAAGTATTAATTGTTAATTTGTCTGTAAAATAATTTCCCAGTAAGAGGCAACCTAGTGCCACAAAATATGCTACAACTTGTGTTGGTATGTTTGTAATTTTATCAAGAATAGATTTAAGAAACTGCACGATAATGCCTGTGGCAATTACCGCACCACTGTATGTAAGGAGAACGCCCCATGTAAATAGTTGACCACTCATAAAATTCCACCTTTTTAATAAGATAGTTATGTGTATGCGGTAGATGGTAGAAGTATTTATAAAATAAATTATTGTGCTTGTCCCAGTTTGTTCCACTGCACCTGTCGATATTTGTTTTGCACTTTCTTTTTATTTTTTCCAATGTATGATATGATAAGAATATAAATTTTTAACAATAGGACTAGGAGATTTTGTATGGATATTTTAAAAAGACTATCTTCCGAATTTAATATTAACTTATGGCAAGTAGAAAACACAGTGAACCTTGTTGACGAAGGAAATACCATTCCCTTTATCGCTCGTTATAGAAAAGAACTAACAGGCTCTCTGGACGACCAAGTGTTGCGTGAACTACACGAGCGACTTTTATATTTGCGAAACCTTTTAGAAAAGCGTGAGCAAGTAAAAAACTTGATTAATGAACAGGGAAATTTAACAGAAGAAATAGCTCAAAAATTAGATAAAGCAGAGACACTGACAGAAATCGACGATATTTATAGACCGTTTAGACCAAAACGCAGGACAAGAGCCACCATTGCAAAAGAAAAAGGATTGCAACCCCTAGCAGAACTTATTTGGAAACAAGAAGTAACTTCCGATGTGTATGAATTAGCAATGGAATTTGTTAATGAAGAAAAAGAAGTACTAACAGCAGTAGAGGCAGTGAATGGTGCAAAAGATATTATGGCAGAAATGATTTCTGATGATCCAGATTTTAGAGCGATGGTGAGAAAAGAAACATTTACCAAAGGGCTTGTGGTTTGTAAGGCAACGGATGAAAAAGCCCAATCGGTTTATGAAATGTATTATGACTTCCACGAGCCAATGAAAAACATGGCGCCCCACAGAACCCTTGCCATTAACCGTGCAGAAAAAGAAAATTTTGTGACAGTGAAAGTAGATATAGAATCTGAAATTATTTTGGCTATGCTGGAAAAGAAAATAATGGTAAATAATAAATTTACAACGCAGATTTTAAAAGAAACAATTGATGACAGTTATAAAAGATTAATCGCTCCGTCTATTGAACGTGAATTGAGAAATTCCATTACAGAGAAGGCAGAAGAAAGTGCTATTAAAGTTTTTGCAGAAAATTTAAGGCAACTCATATTACAAGCTCCAATTAAAGGAAAAGTGGTTCTTGCCATTGACCCTGGATTTAGGACAGGCTGTAAAATTGCCGCTATTGATGACACGGGCAAAGTGCTTGACGTAGGGGTAATCTACCCAACACCTCCTCAAAGTAAAATTGAAGAATCAAAAGCAATTTTAAAAAAGCTCATTACAAAATACAATGTTAATTTAATTGCCATTGGGAATGGGACAGCTTCTAGAGAGTCAGAGCTTTTTGCAGTGGAACTAATCAAAGAAATTCCGGAAAAAGTGCAGTATATTATTGTAAATGAAGCAGGGGCGTCGGTTTATTCCGCATCAAAACTTGGGGCAGAAGAATTTCCAGATTATGACGTTGCCTTAAGAAGTGCGGTTTCCATTGCCAGAAGGCTTCAAGACCCGTTGGCAGAGCTTGTAAAAATTGACCCCAAAGCCATTGGCGTTGGGCAATATCAACATGATATGAACCAAAAGAATTTGGGGGAAGCATTGGGCGGTGTAGTAGAAAGTTGTGTAAATAGCGTGGGTGTTGATTTAAACACGGCATCTCCTTCTTTGTTGTCTTATGTTTCGGGCATCAGTGCGGCTACTGCAAAAAATATTTTGTTGTATCGTGAAGAAAATGGAAAGTTTAAATCCAGAAAAGAACTGCTAAAAGTGAAAAAATTAGGACCAAAGGCATTTGAACAATGTGCTGGCTTTTTGAGAATACAAGAAAGTACCAACATTTTAGACAATACAGGGGTTCACCCAGAATCTTATGACTTGGCAGAAAAGTTGCTGAAAACAGTAGGGTTCTCCTTAGAGCAGTTAAAAGAGAAAAAATCCATCAACTTAAAACCGTATATAAAAGATATAAACGCACTTTCACAAGAACTTTCCGCTGGTGTGCCTACTATTGTGGATATTATGAACGAACTTGAAAAGCCAGGTCGTGACCCTCGTGCTGATATGCCATTGCCGATTTTGAGAAGCGATGTTTTATCCATGGAAGACTTAAAAGAAGGCATGATTCTCCAAGGTACGGTTCGCAATATTATTGACTTTGGGGCTTTTGTGGATATTGGAGTTCATCAAGATGGGCTTGTTCACATTTCTCAAATTTCTGAAAAGTTTATTAAGCATCCATTGGAAGCATTAAGCATCGGGGATATTGTTTCGGTGAAAATTTTAAGTGTGGATATAGCCAAGAAACGGATTCAACTAACAATGAAAGGACTATAACATGGCGTTTTTTAAATTAAATAATGAAAATTTTGACGCAGACACGCCGATTCCCAATGTATTTATTGACAATTATTTGCCCAAGGCAAATGCTACCTTTGGCATTATTTATATTTATGGGTTAAGACAATGTTTTAAAAATGACGTGAATGTTTCCAATGCACAAATTGCAGAAGCCCTAGACATTTTAGAAAGTGACGTAGTGAAGGCATGGAAATATTGGAAAGAGCAAGGACTTGTCAAATTAATCAACGAAAATACACCTGAAAGCATGACCATTGAGTTTTTAAAAATTGCAAAAGAAGATAAAAACAAAAAGATAATAACCACCAAACCGTTGAAAGCCTTTGAGTCAAGACCTCACTATGCAACGGAGGAACTAAATATTTACATGGATTCTAGCGAGGAAGCACGAAATATTTTCTCTTTGGGGCATAAATATTTGGGGAAATTGTTGTCTTACAATGACATGAGTGTTTTGTTTAGTTTTTATGATTGGCTTGGGTTTCCTGTTGATTTAATCGAACTGGTGCTTTCTTATTGTGCGTCTAATAATCACCGAAATATGCGGTATATTGAAAAAGTTGCCATCGAATGGGCGGAACGTGGCATCGACACGGCGGAGAAAGCCAACGAATATATCACCGTGTTTAACAAATATTATCGTGAAATCATGAAGGGCATGGGCATAAACAAGCGTGACCCAGTGCCTGTAGAAGTAGAATTTATGAATAAGTGGCTTTATGTTTTTCATTTGCCTCTTGAGGTAGTGAAGGAAGCTTGTAAAAAAACCATTTTAAATACGGGACAGGCTAATTTTCCTTATGCTGATTCGATTTTAAGTAACTGGCATGAAAATAATGTTGGCTCCCTTGACGACGTAAAAAAACTAGAAGAAGATTTTGGAAAAGCCAAAGTCTCCAAAGAACAAGCAAAAACCACTGCACCTTCGCCAGCTTCTCGAGCAAAAAGCAAGTTTGTGAACTACGAACAACGGGAATGGGATTTTGAAGAGCTTGAAAAACTTGAAAATGACTTACTGGAAAAAGAAATTCTCGAAAGGGAGTTGAAAGGATAGTTTTCTATGATTTATTACAAAGAAATTTTAAGGGAATATGAAAAAGACAGGGAAGCGGCGCATTTTAAACTGACCCAACGTCTTTCGGAAATATATCAGAAAATTCCAAGGATAGAACAAATCGACAAAGAGCTAAGTAATATTGGAATTAAGTTGTCCAAGGCGGTTCTTTCACGGGGGAGCGATGCCCTTGTAGTGGTGGAAGACATTAGACGAAACACCGACAATTTGCTAAATGAAAAAGAAAAACTTCTTTTTCAAAACGGATTTACAAAAGATTATTTGACATCGGTTTATCGCTGTGAGCTTTGTCAAGACAATGGGTTTATCGAAAGCAAGCCTTGTAAATGTTTTAAACAGAAATTTATTAACAAGTCTTACGCCATGTCTAATTTAAGTGATATTTTAAAACAAGAAAATTTTGATTATTTTGATATACGGTTTTATTCAGAAGAAGTTGACCCACAAAACGGTGCTTCTCCTCGTGCCAATATTAAAAAAATTCTTTCTGTGTGTATGGATTTTGCCAACAACTTTGATAAGCAATATTCAAATTTACTGTTGTATGGAAAGTCAGGGCTTGGAAAAACTTTTTTGTGCAATTGTATCGCCAAAGAATTGTTGGACAAGGGGAAAACGGTTTTATATGTGACTGCCTTCCAGCTTTTTAAAATGATTGAGCATGAAAGATTTAACAAAGAGGAACTAGAAGAACCAAGCCAGTTGCTAGAAATTATTTTAACCGTAGACCTTTTGATTATTGATGATTTGGGAACGGAGTTTGCCACCATTCTTTCCACCTCAGAGCTTTTTAATTTTATTAATAATCGGTTGCTGGAAAAGAAGAACACCATTATTTCTACCAATTTATCGCCAAGTGATTTTATTAGTCAGTATTCGGATCGGATTGTTTCGCGGATTCAAGGAAATTATAAAATGTTGAAGTTTTTTGGGGACGATATTAGGATTAAGAAGAAGTACACGAGCAAATAAGTGGTGGGAGAAAAACTCAGGTTGGATAAAAAAATAAAATAGTACATGGATTTGTAAAAGGAAAAAGATTTTACAAATTCAGGTGCTATTTTTTTGTTTTTTTACAAAATAATTGAATTTTTACAGGCAAAAGTATATGATAATGATATGGTTAACGTTGTAGTTTTGAACCACGTAAATGTAATACTAATTTGTTTTAAATTTTTATATATTGAGGTGATTTATATGTTTCGTATTTCGGAAGAATGGGATCCTAAGTTGGCAAGGTTAGAAAGTATTATTTTAAAGCCAGATTTTTTTGATGAATCAATCAAGCTTTCCTTGGAACTTCATTCTCTGGTACATCAAAAAGAAATGTCATTAGGGAAGGGATCTACCTTTGCTGACGAGGTTTTTAATGAAGTAAGTGATGTTTGCTTTCGCAATGTTCCTTATGATACAGGAAGAACTTTTGCTTACAATATTTGGCACATAACTCGTATAGAGGATATATGTGCAAATATTTTAATTGAAAATGACAAGCAAGTAATCAATACCAATGATTGGGTTAATAAATTACAATGTACCATAACAGATACTGGAAATGCGCTTACAGCAGAGGAAATTGCTGATTTCAGTCAGAAGATTGATAGAGAAAAATTATTTGAATACCGAATTGCAGTTGGAGAAAAAACACGTAACATATTAAAATCCCTGAAACCTACGGACATGAAAGTAAAAATAAACAAGTTGAGTTTACAACGAATAGTAGATGAAGATGCAGTTTCGCAAAAAAAGGAAGCCTCATGGTTAATTGATTTTTGGGGCAGAAAAAATATTGCTGGTTTGATACAAACACCAATAACCGGTCATCAAGTTGGACATTTAAATGAATGCCTTGAAATTAAAAAGAAATCGAAAGCATAGTTGTTGCGTGTGAGTAGTTTGAAATAGGATAAGGAATTTTTTTGAATGAATCTATAACTTGTAAAATAGTATGTGGATTTGTGGGGTGGAGTATTTTACAAATTAAGGTGGTGTTTTTTGTATTTTTTGATAAAATAATTAATTTTTGTGGGGAGAGTGTACGAGGATATGGTTAACAGTGGGAAGAAAAGCTGTATGGCCTTGTCAAACTAGGATGTATGACTATAATCTGTTGTTATAAAGGAGATGAGGTTTTGGTTGAGTTGGGTAAATGATATTTTTAGTACACGGGAATTGGCTATTGCACTTTGGATAGTAATAATATTGGTGTTGTGTGTTATTTGGAACAAAACAAAGAGTAGTATATGGAGTGTTATAGAATCTATTTTTTGCAAGCAGTTTTTACGCTTATATCTTTTTATAATTGCATACACCGCTTTAATAATTTATGCTTTATATTTGATTGGATATTGGAATTGGTTTTTGATGAAAGATAGCTTTTTAAGTATGATATTCATTGCTTTAGTTTCATGCTTTAAAATTGTCTGTAATAAAGATAGAATAAAATTTTTAAAAAAATTGATTGCTGACGCGATAAAATGGACAGCGATAGTTCAATTTATCACAAGTACATACATTTTCAACTTTTTCGTAGAATTTATTGTTCTTTTTATATTAGCTTTTATTGGCTGTTTAAGTGCCGTAGCGGAAAGAGAGGAAAAAAATAAGGTCGTCGTAAAACTATGTAACACAATCTTAATAATATATAGCTTAATATCAATTGTATTCTCACTTAACCAAGCGATTCACCATTATCAAAATTTTATAACCATTAATACGCTGAAAATTTTTTTATTGCCAATTATAATGTCGTTGTTATATATGCCTCTCATTTATTGTTTTGCAATGCGTTGTTTATATGAGGAGATATTTGTGCGATTAAAATTTATTGTCAAGGAGGATAATAAGCTAATGCCATATTTTAAGTTCAAAGCGAGAATAAATTATTGTTTTAGACTTCATAAATTGGAAAAATTTAGAGTTAGTGCTATGTTTGCAAGAGAGTTGTTTTCATCAAAACAAGATATTGATAACTTCTTTAATGATATGAATAAAAGAAACATTTAGCAAAAAAATATATTCGAGGCGAATTTTACAATAAAGACATTTATAGGAGCTGTATAGAGAAACTGACGCTTCACATTATCCATAAAATTAGTGATTCTGTTATCATGATTGTTCCCATTATTAAGCAAACTAGTACATTTCAAATCGTGTTAGGAGTGGAAATTTGATGATATTAAAAGTTAATCGAGATAGTGTTTGTATGGGAGATGACGTTTCAGACCATGCAATTGAAATGACTGTTGGTGAAACAGAGGTATTTTCGAAATTCATTCGACGACTAATCGAATTGTCTTTTTTCCCTTTTGTTAGTGGCAATGATGTAGTTTGGACTTTGTATTGTGGTGGCATAGATGTGTGTTCGTATCTAACAAAGAGGGATTGTATTTACACAGCATTCGTGCATGATGAACCATCAATTATACAATTTTTGTCTCATAGAGAAGAGAAAAATGTTTTTTTCAAATACTTCATCTCGCCCGAAAAAAGAGCCGAGTATATTTTTAAACAAAACGCTGGTAGTCATTATCACATATGGCATGAAGGATATATTAATGAGTACAGGATATACAACATATCGGATAAAAAAGAAAATAAATGGAGTGAAGAGTTAGGTGAGATGAGTAAGCATTAAAGATTTTCCAGTATTCATATTAGCATCGCTGTTGATGAATTAAAGCAACCATTATAAGCATATTACTTAGTTACTCAGTAGAGTCTTTATCCACACCAAAAATTAAATTCAATCACTAACAGGAAAATTTTCAATTCGATTCAATACATTTCAAAATAATTCTTCAAAATTCCACATAATGTGACTAGGAGGTTTTCAAATGGGATTTTTCGGAGTTTCCAAACGTGAAGCATGGCAACAATTTTGTAGTGAAACACACGCAAAGTATATTGACCTTGGGTTCTGGTCTGGCCACAGGGTAGAGTTTGCTTTTCAAAATTGGCTGATTGTTCTTGACACCTATACGGTGAGCAATGGTAAAACTTCTACCACCTATACGCGAATAAGAGCGCCATTTATTAACAAAAGTGAATTTAATTTTAGAATCTATAAAAAGGGATTATTTAGTGAGTTAGTCAAAATGCTTGGGGGCCAAGATATTGAGGTTGGAGATTCCGAGCTAGACGATAATTTTATTATTAGAGGAAATGAGGAAGAATATATAAAAAAGTTATTTTCAAATGAATTAATAAAGCAACTGATAATAGCCCAACCAAGAATAGACTTGCAAATTAAAGATGACGAAGGATTTTTTGGAAAGCATTTTCCAGATGGCGCAGATGAACTTTATTTTAGTGTTGTAGGAGTTATAAAAGATATTGACTTGTTAAAAAAGTTATTTGATTTGTTTGGCGAAGTTTTAATGACATTAACCGAAATGGGTGTTATTAGTGACGAGGCTCCAGAAATTACATTATAAATATCCTAGAAAAAAACAATCTATAATAAAAGTAGTCCTGTAAACTACTATTATAGATTGTTTTTTTGTGGGGACTATAAAATGATAAAAGCAGTCAGGAAGTCAGAAGATATTTTTGGATTAAAAATTGATAAAGTATAACAAGGTTCTTTCAAATCTAAAACTAAAATCGAAATAGATCTTTAAAACATTTCCCCACATGGGTAAAAACCCCTGCTGTATTCTGAATGAGAGTAGGCGGTGTTGCTGTCTCAATCGTTGGAGGGAAATGCTGTGTAATATAATCATCAAGTTTTTGTATTTTATCATGAGCTTCTTTAATACGCACGCTCGGTATTAATTCAATTTCGTTATCAATAATATAGCGGCTCACTTTATGTAAGTCCTTTAAACCAGCTAAATCAATAGAAGGTTGCTTGGTTAAAATTTTCGCACCTACAAATTCTATTTTAGCATAAAAGTCGTCTTTATAATGATACATCATGCCGTTGAATAAAGGTTTATTATCACTTGTTTCTATAAATTTTTTAATTAGGATGTCTATTGTTTTTTCTAAAGTTTCTACTTGTGAAATATAGGAAGCGGAGCTTTCTTTTTTTTCGCTAACTCCTCCTATAATGTCTAAGTAGTGATAGTCTGTATTATATTTATCCCCACCACTCATATATTTTGCAATACTAAAAACAATTAAAACCATACTTGTAACGATTTGAAGTGATGAAAAAAATTGCCATAGCAAGGGCTGGCCTGCCTCTGAACGAAACGCCATTAGTCCAAGGCTATACGCAACTTCTTTAAAAAAATGATAGAACGGTCTTGAGATGGACGAGGTAATTTCAAAATTATGAACAAAACAAATAATTCCTCCACTGTGAATATAATAAGCCTCCAATAGGGAATATAATACAGCGTATAATACGGTCATTTCTAAAAAACTTAAAACGGCTAGTAAAATTCTATCTTGGGATGTTAAATTTGTTTCTTTAGGCTCTTTGTCTACAACATCTTTAAAAAATGCCCGAATAATTTCCACGGAACGTCCTATTATTCGAAAAGCCACAAAGTATAGTAAAATAAGAATAATAGGGTTCCTTGGAATTATAAACATAATAAGTAATGTAATGACCGCTATTAGTACTGCCAACGCAAGATTAAAATAATTAAAATATTGAACGATATCTTTTTTAATTTCTCTTTTTAGAAATTTGTTTTTCTCATGAGCAGAACAAGCTTTAAAGTAATGGGCGACTTCATATTCATAAAGAATAGGAAAAATGGAAATCATGTATAAAAATATTTTTTCCCAACGGGATTTTATTTGTATATGGGACATAAATCCTAACAGAAGTAAACTAATAAATAATACAAAAAGTATAACCATAAAAGAACTGGACATAATAAGCAAGGATTTAACAAAGGAACAAAAGGGAAGTACTAATAAGATAGAAGGAATGAGAAGACCTAGTGAAGCACCACACATGATGAAGATTGCCTTTTCATCCGATGGATTGAGAATGGAATGCTCTAAAAGATTTATTTTATTTTTTTTATATTTACGCCTCTGAAGTAATCGAATACAGAAAAAATGTCCCCAAGTGCTAACAGCATAGGAGAAAAACAAGGACCATATAATAATGCACGAAGTACGTAGTGGTATATTTTGAAAGTGTTTTGAAATAGCCACAATAAAAAGAATAGGGAACAAAAGAAAGAGTCCCTTTAAATCCTTGGGAGTGATAGCTTTATACCATAAAAACCAGCATAAAAAAATAATACATAATATAAACGATAAAATCAGTGGATATAAGTTTTCCGAAATAAAAGTAACCATAACAAAAATCCCCCTTGTTCGATGTGATATTTATAGCTATCTTGCTGTAAAAACATTATATCAAATAAAGGGGATTTTTGTCAGTATTATTAGATTTTTACAAAAAATTAAAAAATATTTTGTAAGCAATTATAAATCATCCTGATTTAGTTCATACTTTAAATAGATACTGATAATAGCAGTATTCAAACTTATAAACAGGGAGGTTTTTCATTTGAAAAAAACAACATTACAATTAAATGGCGTGCAGGGAGCAGAAGAAGCAAACAAGGTAGGCGAAGCATTAAACAATCTTTCGGGAGTGGTGGCAGCAGATATTGTCATAGAAAACCAAAAAGCATATGCCTACTCTGGTGACAGACTTTTAAAAAATGTGCTGACAGAAGCCATCGGAAAAACCGGATACACTGCAGCGGTTGTTCAAGAAGAATATTTATCCGATGTTTCTCAATTTAAAAATAGTTTAAAATAAAAATTTATATAAAAACGGAATGAAACTTTTTTCTAAAAGTCTCATTCCGTTTTTTATTATGCTTCTACTTTTTTATTCAAAAATAATTTTATTATTTCAAAAATAACAAGTGGTGCAATGGATAATCCAAGCACTAAAATCCAGTAATCCAGTGGCAAGCTACTTAATTTAAAAACCTCACGAACAGGGGCAATAAACACAGCACATAATATAATCGTAAGGGAAATACAACAAGCGTACACCATTTGTTTGTTAGAGAAAAATCCAATTTTAAATAAAGAATATTTACTACGACAGTTCCAAGCGTGAACAAGAGAAGCTAGCGATAATACTAAAAAGGAAATCGTTTGACCTAATTGGTGGCTGGGGGTTGCACCACCCAAAGAAACAAAAGAACCAATGTAATAACCAGACAAAGTTAAAGCCGCAAACATGATACCTTGAAAAGCAATTTTGATACCTAAATTATTTGCAAAGATGCCTTCATCTTTTGGAATGGGTTTTTGTTTCATAATATCTTTGTCAACGTTTTCAACCCCAATAGCAAAAGCGGGGAAGGCATCGGTAACAACATTAATTAATAAAAGGTGAATTGCCATTAAGGGGCTTCCCCAGCCAACAATCATGGCAAAGAAAACGGTTAAAACTTCTCCTAAATTGGAGCCTAACAAAAATTCAACTGTCTTTTTGATGTTGGAGTAAATTCCTCTACCTTGTCGTACAGCTTCCACAATAGTGGAGAAATTGTCATCGGTTAAAACCATGTCGGCAGCACCTTTTGCAACATCCGTTCCTGTTATGCCCATGGCACAGCCAATGTCGGCAGCTTTTAACGCAGGTGCATCATTTACACCGTCCCCAGTCATAGAAACAACTTTTCCGTTAGATTGCCACGCTTTTACAATTCTTATTTTATCTTCAGGGCTAACCCTTGCATAAACAGCATATTTTTCAACATCAGCTTTTAACTGTTGGTCAGACATTTTTGCAAGTTCTTCTCCGCTAATGGCTTCGCTTTTATCTTTTAATATTCCCAACTCAGAAGCAATAGCGCTGGCGGTTAAAATATGGTCCCCTGTAATCATAACGGTTTTAATACCAGCTTTTTTACAAGTTTCAACGGCTATTTTAGATTCTTCACGAGGTGGATCAATCATGCCGATTAACCCTAAAAATGTCAACTCATTTTCAAGTGCTTCACTTGACATATCATCAGGAACATGATCAATATTTTTATATGCAACGGCTAAAACCCGTAAGGCTTCTTGTGCCATTTCTTCATTTATTTTAGATGCAATTGCGTAGTTTGGACTGATACAACGTGGAAGAAGTACATCAAATCCACCTTTTACAATGACAATGGTTTTGCCATCCATCATATGAATGGTGGTCATGAGCTTTCTGTTGGAGTCAAAGGGAATTTCGCCAATTCTTTTGTTTTGTTCATCTAGAGTTGATTTTGCCATTCCATTTTTCAAGGCTGCGGCAACAATGGCTGTTTCCGTTGGGTCACCAATAAGTTGTCCGTTGGATTCTATTTTTCCGTCGTTACAAAGGGTTCCTAGCTTTAAAATGTTCAAAGCTTCATCGGTTAGTTTATCCTCCATGCTTAATAGGTTTCCATTTTCAGGCCAAACTTTTTTTACAGTCATTTTGTTTTGGGTTAATGTGCCCGTTTTGTCAGAACAAATGACAGAAGCACTTCCCAAAGTTTCCACAGCGGGAAGTTTTCGAATAATGGCATTTTGTTTTACCATTCTTTGAATTCCCAAAGCCAACACAATGGTAACAACCGCCGTTAACCCCTCGGGAATCGCTGCAACAGCAAGGGAGATAGAAGTCATGACCATATCCATTACGGTTTCGCCTTTTAAAATACCAACTACAAAAATAATAACACAAGCGACAATTGCCAATATTCCTAAGTATTTTCCAAGTTGATTTAGCTTTTGTTGAAGCGGAGTTAATTCTTCTGTTTCTTTGTTTAGCAGTTGAGCAATTTTTCCCATTTCAGTATTCATTCCTGTTGAAACCACAATTGCTTTTGCTCTTCCGTAAGTGACACTGCATCCGGAGTAAACCATATTTAGTCGATCTCCAAGGGGTGCATTATCTTTTGGGGTTTTGTCAGCATATTTATCTACAGGCACGCTTTCACCTGTTAGAGCTGATTCTTCACATTTTAAACTGGCACTTTCAATAAGCCTTGCATCTGCTGGGACAAAATCACCAGCATCTAACTGAATAATGTCACCAGGAACAAGCTTGGATGCTTCCAGTTGTTTTACTACGCCACCTCTTATTACTTTTGCATTGGGGGCAGACATACTTTTTAGGGCATCCAGCGCTTTTTCCGCATTTCCTTCTTGCATAACCCCTAGAAGTGCATTTAAAATAACAATTCCGATAATAATGATGGAGTCAATAAAGTCGCCTTCTGCGGACATCAGTGCAATAACAAAGGAAACTACCGCCGCTATTATGAGTATGATGACCATGTAATCTTTCAACTGCTCAAAAAATTTTGCGATAAATGGTTTTTTCTTTTTGCCTTCAATTTGATTTTCGCCGTACTGTTCCAGTGCTTTTTTTACTTGATCTTCAGTAAGCCCAGTTTGAACGTTACTGGATAAGTTTTTTATTACATCCTGCAATGTTTCCATGTACCATTTCATATCATCACTCCTATACAATGATTATTATTAGTAAAAAAAAGACTTATATACTTATAAGTGTAAAACACTTGCAAAAGTATATAAGTCTTGTCTTTTAAGATTAAACCAGAATAAGTACCATATAAAACAGTAATATTCACGATGTTGATTTAATCCCACAAAAAATTGTGGCGACTACTCCCCTATAGAGAAATATATAATTAAAGTTATGATACTATGAAAAAATTATTTTGTAAATACTAAAAATTATTTTCAAACAATAATATAAAAATATCCCAAAGACAAATCCAAAATAAGAATAAAATATAAAAATAGTACAAAAATAATTGACATACATGGCTAAAAAGCGTAAACTAAAATTAGTTATCGATAACGTTTACAATAATAATTTATACAAACTACTTTATTTTGTGAAAATGGAAAGTTATCTGTTTTCATTAGTTGTTGTGGGAAAACCACGACAGGTGAGGGGGTATTTGTTATGGAAGGAATTAGAGATGCAGGTGGGTATTCCGAATTTAGGAAGTTAACAAGAGAAGAACAACTTATTTTTGACCAAGCATTAGAGGGGCTTGTGGGCGCAGGCTATACACCATTGTTAGTATCAACACAAGTGGTAGCGGGACTAAATTATCGTTTTTATTGTGATGCCGTGGGAATTACCAATCCTCCAATGTATTTTAACGCATACGTATATGTTTTCCGTTCTTTAGAAGGAGAAATAAAACTTACCAAAATAGCAAGAGTCGTGGAAGAAAACATAGAAGAAAGCGCAATATAAAAAAATTAAAAATACCATTGGGTACATAAAATAGAAAAAGGAATCCGATACATCGGATTCCTTTTTCTATTTTATATTATTTCAATCGTTCTTCCATTAATGCGGCTAATTTTTCAGCGGCTTTTTGCATTTCTTCTTTGTTTCTGCCTTCGATCATCACACGGATTTTTGGTTCTGTTCCTGAAACACGAATAAGAACACGGCCTTCACCGGAAAATTGCTGGTCTAATAAATTCATTTCTTTTTTAATTTCATCATCAAGGAGGTAGTCATCTTTTTTTGCATTGCTAACGTTGGCGTTTACTAGAACTTGTGGTAAAACTTCCATGCAGGAAGCTAGCTCTGATAATTTTTTGCCTGTTTTCTTCATAATAGAAAGAATTTGAAGGGCTGTTAAAACGCCGTCACCTGTGGTGTTGTGTTCTAAAAAGATAACATGACCTGATTGTTCTCCACCAAGAATATAGTGGTCTTCAATCATTTTTTCAAGAACATATCGGTCGCCAACTTTTGTTTGTGCTACGTGGATGTCATTTTTTTCAGCCATTTGGAAGAAGCCCAAATTACTCATAACAGTTGCAACCACTGTGTTGTTTGTTAGTTTTCCTTCTTGTTTTAAGAAGTTAGCACAAATCGCCATCATTTGGTCGCCGTCCACTAAATTTCCGTTTTCATCAATACAAAGGCATCTGTCAGCATCCCCATCAAATGCAAAACCAACAGCCGCTTTTGAAGTTTTAACAAACGCCATTAAATCTTCCATGTGGGTAGAACCGCATTTTTCGTTGATATTTAAGCCATCAGGTTCGTTGTGGATAACACAAGTTTCTGCATTTAACTCTGAGAAAATAATAGGAGCTACTTTGTAAGAAGCGCCATTCGCACAGTCCAGTGCCACTGTTAAGCCGTCAAACTTTACATCAACGGTTGTTTTTAAAAATGCTAAATAATCGTCAAGGGCTTCTTCTACTAAAACCCTGTTGCCTACTAATTTTCCTTCAGGACGAGGAAGGGTGTCTAATTTATTGAACATCACATCTTCGATTTCATCTTCTAAATCATCTCTTAATTTATAGCCTTCGTTATTAAAAAATTTAATTCCGTTATATTCCACAGGATTGTGAGAAGCTGAAATCATAACGCCAGCATCAAGGTTATATTTGCGAACAAGGTATGCAACTGCTGGTGTTGGAACTACCTCAACAGAGAAAGCATGAGCCCCAACAGAACAAATTCCTGCAATAAGTGCCGCTTCTAACATATCCCCAGAAATTCTGGTATCCATTCCAACTAAAATTTTTGCTGCGTGATGTGTTTCTTTTGTAAGGACATGAGCGCCAGCTCTACCTAAGTTATAAACCAGTTCGGGAGTAAGTTCTGTATTTGCAACGCCTCTTACACCATCTGTTCCGAATAATCTTCCCATTTTGAACCTCCAAATTTTAACGATACAACATTGGTTATAATACACCAACGTAATAGATCGATTAGTGCAGTTTAATAAAACTGCTGTAATAGTAATATTATATACTCAAAATAAATTAAATTCAATATTTTGGATATATGAATCGTAATATTTTTAACATGACGTTGAAAGTTGGGGAATTTTTTCAAGCACAGAATGGTAGCATAAAGATTATAAAATGTCAGTACAGAGGGCATACCAACGGGAACATTCTTTTGTTTTCACAAACCCTACGGTTTCATATAATTTTTTTGCTTTTATATTCATAGAGGAAACTTTTAAAAAAACATTTGGGTATTGCAAGTCAGCAAGTTCATTTAGTATTTTAAAAAGAAAGTCCTTGCCTAAACCAACTCCATGAAATGGTGTTAAAATCCCAAAGGAAGAAATTTGAGGTATTTTTTCTTCAAAGGAAATTTCAGAAATTCCAAGGGCAGTATGATCTTGAAATGCAATAAAGCATTTGAAATAAAGTTTATTTAAAAGTCGTGGGATTTCATCTTCTCCATAAGTGGCACCATTTGGTACATGAAAAAATATTTCATTATACAATTTTAAAAATAGGGGGGCGTTATGTTCATTGATTTCTTGTAAAATTATTGTTGGGGAAGTAGGTGCTTTTTTTGAAAGGATTTCCATCTCCTCTATTGTATGCAAAAATGGATAATGAAACTGATTGGTTATGATTTCATTTTCTGAAAGTTTGATGGAGGTTTCTTTTAGGGTTAAAAATATTTCGGTTGCACCTGCTTCTATACTATACGATGTGGCTAAATCAATAAGATCATTTAAGTTTTGTTGGGTGCATTTTTCAATGATAATGTACACTTTTCCTTTTGGTGCTAACTCTGACAGTATTATCCTTCCAGTAGCTCCATTTAATTGAATATGTTTCTCGTTCATATTTTAGCGCCTCCCATGGTATAATAATCATATAGATTTGGGGTGATTGAAATAGATTATTTGGTTCGGTTTATTAAAAGTGTTTATGATGACGATCTTTTTGGACTTTCAGCACAAACAGCATTTTATTTAATACTTTCTATTTTTCCACTTGCCCTCTTTATTGTTTCGATGCTCCAGCGGGTATCGGTTACAGATAATTTGCTTTTTTTAGAACCGTTTTTGCCAGAGAGCGTGCTGAAACTCCTTGAGAATACCATTACCTCCATTCCCATAGGAAAAGACTTGAAAATTATTTCTGCAATTGCCATGATTTGGGCAGCTTCCAATAGCATCTATGCGTTGATGAAAGGCGTCCACAAAGCCTATACCAATGAGCGCCTTAAATTTACCGTTAAAACCAGAGCTGTTGCTATTATTTTTACCGTGGTTTTTTCAATTGCCATTATTATTTCTTTGAGTATGTTGGTTTTATGGGAATCTATTTCACAAGGAATTGTTTTTTATTTTGGGTTTTCAACTATTTTTATTAATTTTTTTAGACATATTATTGCTATAGCAGCTATATTTTTGTTTATTCTTGCTTTGTATTATTTTACACCAGGATATAAAATTAGGTTAAAATTTATGCTGGTTGGTTCTATTTCCTCTGCGGTGGGCTGGTTTTTTTCCTCTCAAGTGTTTGAGTTTTATATGCACACCTTTAATCAGTATTCCACCCTTTATGGAAGTATTGGAACATTTTTAGGTCTGGGGTTGTGGCTTTATATTATTAGTTTTATTGTTTTACTTGGAGCAGAAATAAATGCTTTATTTATAAAATAACCGTTGAGAAGAGTACCTTTTCAACGGTTATTTTTTATTTATTAGGAAAAATTTTATTTAATACAATACCAATAATAGCGGCAAGGGCAATTCCCTCTACGGAAAAATGAACAGAGCCAATAGTAAACGGCAAAGAAGCACCACCAAGTCCTAACACAAGTATGGAGGCAGAGATTACCAAGTTTCTGGATTTTTTAAAGTCCACTTGATGTTCAACAAGGGTACGTGCACCAATAGAGGCAATCATACCAAATAATATAATAGAAATGCCCCCTACAATTGATTGGGGAATGGTGGAGATAAATGCACCAAGCTTTGGGATGATTCCTAAAAGAATAGCAAATACAGCTGCAATTCTAATAATTTGAGGGTTATACACTTTTGTTAAGGCAAGTACGCCTGTATTTTCTGCATAAGTAGTAGCTGCTGGGCCACCAAACATAGAGGAGACACAAATGGCTAAGCCATCTCCTAAAATAGTGCGATGAAGTCCAGGGGATTTTACAAAATCTTTTTCGCAAGTGGCACTAATTGCCATAATATCGCCAATATGTTCCACCATAGTAGCAATAGCAACGGGAGCAATTACCATAACAGCCGTTAAGCTAAATTTAGCGGTTGTAAAGGCAGGAACACCAAGGAAGCCAGCTTTTGCAATAGGAGAGAAATCAATATTTCCGGTTGCCCATGCAAAAAGATATCCGCCTAATAATCCGAATAAAACGGGAAGTACTTGAAAAAATCCTTTGCCGAACACACTAACAATTACTACAATTCCAAAACTTACGCAAGCTAAGAGCCAATTGGTTTTTGCCATGTCAATGGCAACAGGTGCTAATTTTAAGCCAATTACTAAAATAATAGGACCTGTAACAATGGGGGGGAAGAAGCTAATTACTTTTTCTACTCCAAAAATGTGAATAAGCAAGCCAAAAATAAGATAAACGATACCTGCAACAAATATTCCACCCTGGGCATAGGCAAGACCTAGGTTTGGCATAGCCGCCACTGCCAGTGTAGGCGCAATAAAGGCAAATGAGGAACCCATAAATGCAGGAACCCTACCACGGGTAACAAGGTGAAAAATCAAGGTAGAAATGCCAGCCATAAAAAGGGCAACAGATATGTTCATTCCCGTTAAAATGGGTACGAGAACTGTTGCGCCAAACATGGTGAAGGTGTGTTGCAAACCTAATATTACTTTCTTATAATTAGGCATAGGATCATTTGGATAGTCGTTCATGAAAACCTTAAACATAGGGAATTCTCCAATTCTAAAATTTTTTATTTTTTTATCTTTAGGGATTTTATAGTGCCTTATGACAATTGTCAACTATTTTCCACAAAAAAAGACTGTCCACCACGGACAGCCTTTTTCAAACTTCTTATTATTCAATGATGGGGGACACAATCTCCCCAAGGAAGCTTTCCCCTTTTACATCGGTTAAAAGTCCCAAATAGTCAGCAATGGTAGCGGCTAAATCTCCAAAAGAACTTCTTGTTCCCAAGTTAAGCCCAGCATGAATGTTTTTTCCATAAACCAAAAGGGGAACGTGTTCCCTTGAATGGTCAGTGCTGGCAGTGGTAGGGTCGCAACCATGGTCTGCGGTAATAAATAATAAATCGTCATATTTCATTTCTTTTATTATTTCTGGTAGCTTAGCATCGAAATACATTAAAGCATCAGAAAATCCAGTAGGATTGTTTCGATGACCATAAAGCATATCGAAGTCAACTAAATTGGTAAAAATAATTTGTTGTTTTGAAAAATCCTCTTTTAAGCAGTTAATGGTTGCAGCAATTCCTTCTGCATTATCTTTGGTGTGGATTGCTTTTGTAACACCACGTCCCGCAAAAATATCTTCGATTTTTCCCACTGCGACAACATCATAGTTTGCTTCTTTGGCATAATCAAGTAATGTCTTGCCAGTTGGTTCTAAAGAAAAGTCGTGTCTATTTTTGGTTCTGGTGTAAGCATCAGTGGTTCCTGTAAATGGCCTTGCAATTACCCTTGAAATGTTGTGTTCCCCTGTTAACATTTCTCTTGCCACAGCACACATTTTGTAAAGTTCGTCAATACTAATCACATCTTCATGAGCTGCAATTTGAAAAACGCTATCGGCAGAAGTATACACAATAGGCTTTCCTGTTTTCACGTGTTCATCGCCTAAACGCTCAATAATTTCAGTTCCAGATGCAACACAATTGCCTAAAACTTCTCTACCGATTTTTTCGCAAAACGGTTTTAAAATTTCATCAGGGAAACCATTTGGATAAGTAGGAAAGGCTTCGTCAATTGTAATGCCGGCAATTTCCCAGTGACCTGTTGTCGTGTCTTTTCCTTTTGATTTTTCTGCCATTTTTCCGTAACAGCCCGTTACAGTCTGTGCTTTTTCAAACAAATTTTCTCCGTCAATATGGCCTAAACCTAAAGCGCTCATATTACTTAACATGGTGGAAGGAACCATTTTTTTAATATTCATTAATGTGTTGCTTCCTTCGTCATGGTAAAAATTAGCATCGGGAAGTTCGCCTATTCCAACGCCGTCTAACACGATAATTATAGCTCGTCTCATGATCATCATTCCTTTTTAAATACAATTCAGATAAAAAACAGTTCAGCAGCAAATTCTCTCTAAACCATTGATATTTTCGTTTGGGGCTAAGAAAGAATCTATTTTGATTTTTACTTAAAAAACATATATTCATATCATACAGTATATATATTATTAATATAAAATCAATGAGATTTCAAAAAAAATATTGAAATAGACATATACAAATCAATATAAAAATAAAATGGAACAGAGGTAGTATAGTATCGAAAAAGAAAGGAAGTAATTTTTTTGAAATATAAAGAAATTGCAATTCAATTTTTTAAGGATACATTTTTTAAAATAGAAGAAAATAATAGTCGATCTAAAAGAATACATAAAAGAAATCGAAAAAAACAAATGGTACTATTCCTTAGTGTATTATTATTGGTAACGGTTTGTGTCACTGGGTTAAAAGTAGCAGGAAGAAATGCTGACATAACAGTGGACAAGTTTTTTAAATTGGTTACAGGAGTAAGTATAAGCAATAAAATAAGTTATATTCATTACATTATCCCGTACACCCAAATATATAGTGATATTTTAGCGGGAGGTACAAAATTTATTTCAGAAAATGAAATTGAGCAAAGGAAGCAAGCACAAAAAAAAGCAAAGGAAAAAAACACCGATCCGTCAAGAAAAATATATACCAAAGAAAATGTAGGTGAGCTTGATGATTTTGATAAAATAAAATCAGCGTTATATACGGTGGATAGCACTGCTTTTGTAACAGCAGATGACTTGAAAATAGACATGCTTCTCGGCATGGATATGAAAATAAAGTTAGACAATCAAAAACCAAAAGTATTAATTTTTCACACTCATTCACAAGAAGCATTTAAAGACAGTCGAAGTGGAAAGAAAGAAGATACCATTGTAGGGGTGGGGGAGACACTGGCAGACATTTTGGAAAAAAAATACAACATCCCAGTGTACCATGACGAAGGGGAGTACGACATAAAAGATGGTGTGATGCAACGAGGAACCAGTTATGAAACAATGGAAGCTCCCATCAAAAAAATATTAGAAAAATACCCCTCCATAGAAGTATGTATTGATTTGCACCGAGACGGCGTACCTGATAACGTGCATTTAATTACAGAAGTGGACGGAAAACCTACTGCAAAAATAATGTATTTTAATGGAATTTGTTGTGAAAATAAAAATGGACAACCAAATAAAATTTCTTACTTAGCAAATCCTTACATAAAAGAAAATTTAGCGTTTAGTCTTCAAATGCTACTGGAGACAAACGAACTTTACCCCGATTTTGCAAAAAAAAATTACATAAAAGCATATCGATATAGTCTGCACATGAAACCAAAGTCTCTTTTAATTGAAGCCGGTGCAAACACAAATACAGTAGGGGAAGTGAAAAATGCCATGTATCCCCTTGCAGAAGTGTTGAACAACGTCATTCACCCCCAATAGCATAACTGTAAGGTTCGCATAAAAGGGCTAAATCGTAAAACAAAGTTTATTTTACGATTTAGCCCTTTTATAAAAAAATTAATTACTTTTAACCGTTACATTTCCAGAACTTGCATTTAGTACAATATTATTTTTTGCACTAGGGGCAGTACGACCATTTAATTTATTATGTTTATCGCTTGAGGGGGTAACTGCAAAATCACAGTTAATATTTCCAGAACTGGTTTTAGCATCAATTGCAAAATTAGAATTTCTTGGCAATGTTAAATCGATGTTACCAGAGCTACAATCTAATTTAACATTATTGTTAAAATCTGCATACTGAATATCTAATCCGCCACTAGAAGAACTTGCCTTTAGGTTTGTATGAAGTATGTCTCTCACTTTAATTTTTCCGCTGGATGCTTTTAGTTCCGCAGTGTCCGCATCCAAAGAAGCAACATGAATCTGACCACTAGAAGCAGAAACGGCCAACTCCTTACACTTTAAAGGACTGATGTCTATACTGCCACTAGAACTGGAAATAGATACGTCACCAAGATTGGTTAGGGAAAATTCTGTAGAGCCTGAACTTGTTTGGGAACTAAAATCCCCAACAAAACTCTTTGGAACTTCAATGGTCATATTATAGTTAAATAAATGAACGCCAACATTAGGATCCTTGTTAAATTTAATAGACAGGTTATTTCCGTTTTTACTAGCTTGATAATTTGGGGTAGCGGTAGAAGTTCCATTGATGGAAACCTTTACGTCAGTACCTGTTGTTGGAACAATAAAAAGATTTGCACTTGCAGTAATATTCATTTTAGTCACATTGTCAAGGCTAATTACATCTGTCTTAGAAAAGGGTGAATTGTTTAGTCGCGTATATGCAAAAAAACATAATGCTAAAACTGCCAGTATGGCAACGGTAGAAAACAATCCCCTTTTACGAAATTTCTTTTTTTGTTGATTTTCTGGTTGGACTTCATTTTCATGAAATGGCTGTTGTTGATTATTCGTATTCATATTCATAATCTTGGTCACACTCCTTTTTTTTTAGAAATACGGGGGATTACTGTTATTGTCTGGAAAATATTTTGATTGATAACGAAATCATTGTTAAAAAAACAAATGACAATTCTCTCCTGCAAAAGTCTCCTTATTTCTTACAAAGTTTCTATAAAATGCTTTCAACACCTATTATTCGAAAAAAAACCAAAAAAAATTTAACAAATTTATAATAAAAAATTCATAAATAATTGACTCAGACTTTATTTTGGTATAGTATATATAAGCATATGTGTAAATTTCGAAAACCTACTAATTTAGTGAACAAATATATATAAATTATTTTCATTGCGTCCGATCGTGTGCTTGTAAACCATTTAAAGTGGATTTTCAAACACATCATTCATCTCAAGCAACGCAACGGCGCACGCTGTAAAAATAATTTATATTTTTTTAGAAACAAATTGGTATGAGTAAAATTAAAAAGGAGGTGTTTAACGATGTTGATATATATTGCAAAAAGATTTTTATATTCTCTGCTTACCATTTATATCGTAATAACAATAACGTTTTTCTTAATGCACGCAATCCCTGGAAAGTTCTATGCAGGTGAAAAGGCTTTGCCTGCCAGCGTTATGAAAAGTTTGGATGAAAAGTATGGTCTTGATAAACCACTGATGCAACAATACTTTATTAATGTATCAAACATAACAAAACTTGATTTTGGCGTTTCCATGTACAAGCGTGGGAGAAGTGTAAACGACATTATAAAACAGCATTTTCCTGTGTCCGCTTTAATTGGAAGTGTTTCCATTATTCTTGCGCTGACATTCGGAATTTTGTTTGGTATTATTGCTGCCATGTACCACAATAGATGGCAGGATTATTTGTTTATGTTTATTGCCACAATTGGGGTTACCATTCCTGGGTTTGTTATGGCGTCCATTGCACAGTATATTTTTGGTGTTAAATTGGGAATTCTTCCAGTTATGCAACTTAAATCAGTGGCTCATATGGTGATGCCATGTATAACTTTGTCATTTTTCCCACTTTCTTTTATCACAAGATTAATTAGGTCAAGTATGCTTGAAGTAATGGAACAAGACTACGTAAGAACTGCTCGTTCAAAAGGTCTTTCTGAAAGACTTGTAGTGTACAAACATGCGCTTAAGAATGCGATACTTCCTGTTATTACGTATTTAGGACCAATGATTGCTTTTATTCTAACTGGTAGCTTCGTTATTGAAAAAATATTTGCAATTCCGGGGCTTGGAAGATTTTTTATTGAATCAATTGGAAATCGTGACTATACCGTTATCATGGGCACAACAGTTTTTCTTGCTTCGATTGTTATAGTGATGAATTTTATTGTTGATATTCTCTATTTACTAGTAGACCCAAGAATAAAATTAAATAAATGAAAGTGTGGATAATATGAATGATAAATTTGAGCCTATTAATAAAAATGAGATAGCATTAGAACGCCAACTATCTGGACCAAGTTTAACTTATTGGCAAGACGTTTTAAGACGTTTGCGCAGAAATAAGGTGGCCATGGCAAGTTTGGTTTCTATCATTGTAATAATTTTAGTCGTTATATTTGTGCCTATGTTTATGCCATTTACGTATTCAGACCAATTAAGAGGGCAAGAAAGTCTTTTCCCTAATATAAATCACATTTTTGGGACAGACCAACTAGGCCGTGATATGTTTGTTCGTATTCTTTATGGGGCTAGAATTTCGTTGGCAGTAGGCATTGTGGCAGCGATTATTAATCTTACCATTGGGGTTTTGTACGGCGGAATCGCAGGTTATGCTGGTGGGAAAGTAGATACAGTAATGATGCGTATTGTGGATATTTTATATAGCGTTCCCGATATGCTTTACATCATTTTGCTTATGGTTGTTCTTGGTAGTGCAAAAGAAATTTTTGATGCACCAGCCTTTGCACTTTTAAAAGGAATTGGCGGAACAAAATTGATTAGCGTTTTCATTGCAATTGGTATTTCTTACTGGCTAGGAATGGCAAGAATTGTAAGAGGTCAAATCCTTAGCTTAAAGCAACAAGAGTATGTGACTGCGGCAAGGGCTTTAGGTGCAGGCAGACGTAGAATTTTATTTAGACATTTACTTCCTAACTGTATAGGAACCATTATCGTTACGGTTACGCTTCAAATTCCTACCGCTATATTTACAGAATCTTTTTTAAGCTTCATCGGGTTGGGTGTTGATGCACCGATGGCGAGCCTTGGAAGTTTGGCTTCTGACGGGTTGGCTTTGGTGAGAAGTTACCCATATCAATTGATTTTTCCGGCACTTGCAATATGTTTGATTATATTATCTTTTAATCTTTTGGGTGACGGTTTATCAGAAGCATTAGACCCAAGAATGAGAAAGTAGGAAAATTTATGAGTATATTAACAATAGAAAATGTAAAAACCGAATTTAAAACTTATGCTGGCAGGGTTATGGCGCTGAACGGAATTTCTATTGATGTGGCAGAAGGGGAAGTAATGGGCATCGTTGGAGAATCGGGAAGTGGTAAAAGTGTTACCATGCTTTCGGTTTTAAAACTCCTTTCTGACAACGGAAGAATGGTTGAGGGAAAAGTAACTTTTCAGGGTAGGGATATTACCAATTACTCAAAAAAACAAATGCAATCTGTTCGTGGCGGGGAAATAGGAATGATTTTTCAAGACCCCCTTACCAGTTTAAATCCAGTTTTTACAATTGGAAGCCAGTTGTATGAGCAACTGTTTGCCCACAAAAAAGTAAAAACAAAAGAAGAAGCAAAAAAAAGAGCCATTGAACTTTTGAATCTTGTTGGTATTCCAGAGCCAGAAAGAAGGCTGAAGCAATATCCTCATGAATTTAGTGGTGGGATGAGACAACGTGTGATGATTGCCATGGCACTTTCTTGTTCACCTAAACTTTTAATTGCGGATGAACCTACAACTGCTCTTGATGTTACTATTCAAGCTCAAATTATTGAACTTCTGAAAGAACTGAGAAAAAAATTAAACATGGCGATTATTTTAATAACCCATGATTTGGGTTTGGTTGCAGATATTTGTGATCGAATTACGGTTATGTACGGTGGAATTGTTTGCGAACAAGGAACCGTCGACCAAATATTTTACAATCCTTCCCATGAATATACAAAAGGACTACTGAAATGTATTCCGAAGACAGACAGCGATCGAACTGAGAAACTTGTTCCAATTGAGGGACATCCTCCGAATATGCTTATTCCACAAAAAGGTTGTCCATTTTTAGACCGTTGTGATAGAGCCATGAATGCTTGTAGAACAATGCCAGACAGAACAACGGTGGAAGCAGGTCATATTACGTATTGTTGGGAATATGTAAGACGTTGCAGTAATGAAAGTGGTGAACAAAAAAATGGCTGAGAAACCTTTAATTGAAGCAAGAAATTTAAAAAAGTTTTTCAACGTAAAAAGTGGAGCACTGGGAACTGCAACCCAAACATTAAAAGCAGTTGATGATGTAAGTTTTTCCATTAACAAAGGTGAAACCCTTGGCATTGTTGGGGAGAGTGGTTGCGGAAAAACCACCACAGGTAGAACACTTATTCGTCTTTATGAACCGACAGCCGGAAGTATTATTTACAACGGGGAAGATATTACAAAAGTAAAAATGCTTCCTTACCGTAAAAAAATACAAATTATTTTTCAAGATCCATATGCTTCCTTAAATCCTCGTATGACGGTAGAAGATATTATTGGTGAACCGTTAGACATTCATAAACTTGCAAAGGGAAAAGACCGTCGTGATAAGATAGCAAGTCTTCTTGACACAGTGGGTTTAAATAAAGAACATGCCAATCGCTATCCTCATGAGTTTAGTGGTGGCCAACGTCAAAGAATTGGTATTGCCAGAGCTTTGGCCGTTGAACCTGAGTTAATTGTGTGTGACGAACCAATATCCGCATTAGATGTTTCTATTCAAGCTCAAATTATAAATATGTTGGAAGAACTTCAAGATAAAATGGGTCTTGCTTATCTTTTTATTGCCCATGACCTTTCTATGGTGAAACATATAAGTAAAAATATCGGGGTTATGTATTTAGGAAAAATGGTGGAAATTGGGGATGCTAACGAAATATATCAAAACCCAATGCACCCTTATACAAAAGCTTTGCTTTCTGCCAATCCAGTTGCTGACCCTAGGGCAAGCCGTGAAAAAACAAGAATTGTAATTGAAGGTGATTTGCCAAGTCCTATTAACCCACCTTCGGGTTGCCGTTTTAGAACTCGTTGCCCTTATGCAAAACCTGTTTGTGCGGAACAAGAACCTCCTTTAAAGGAAGTTTCGCCAGGTCGTAAAGCTGCTTGTCATTTATATTAGTTAGATTCCTTTTAATGCTTGCAATCAAATGAGCATGAAATGAAGATCAGTTTCTAAATTTCGACAAGTCAATTCACATTTTTGTAGTATACTGATGAAGGTTTATTATTTATTTTCCTTGACAGTGATATGGTTTATTCAAATGGATGTAGCAATACCTTTAGAAAACTAAACTTGCTAAAATTTTATTTTAGCAGATGGAGAAGGGGAGCTTTATAAAGGCTCACCTTTTCCATAAGTTTTAATACAAAATATAAAGAGGGAAGAAAGGGGAAGTTGTATGTTAAAGAAAAAGCCTTTACTGAAAACGTTGTCTGCTATGTTGGTTGTGACAATGTTAGGGGGAGCTCTTGCAGGATGTGCTGCAAAGAAAGAAACACCAACTACTGAAACACCAGCAACAGAAACGCCAGCAAAAAATACGGCGCCACAAAAAATTCGTGCCATTGTTGGTGCTGAGCCAAGATTTCTTGATCCAGGTCTAAACAATGCAAATGATGGTGGAATGTATATTGACCATTGCTTTGAAGGTTTAACCAGAGAAGACAAAGACGGAAAAACTGTTCCAGGAGTTGCAGAAAGTTGGGATATTTCTCCAGATGGATTAAAGTATACTTTCCATTTAAGAGATACAAAATGGACTGATGGTAAGCCTGTTACTGCAAAAGATTTTGAATATTCTTGGAAAAGAGTGCTAGATCCTAAAGTTGCTTCTGAATATTCCTACATAATGTACTACCTTGTGAACGGTGAAGAATATAACAATGAAAAAGTGGCTGCTGACCAAGTAGGCGTTAAAGCACTTGATGACAAAACACTTGAAGTTAATTTAATTGCACCTACTGCTTATTTCTTACAATTATGTACATTTACTACTTTTAAACCAGTTAGATCTGATGTTGTAGAAGCAAACGGCGACGCTTGGGTTCAAAAACCAGAAACTTATATTTCTAACGGTGCTTTCAAAATGCAAAAATGGGGTCATAACGAAGAACTTATTCTCGTTAAAAATGACAACTATTGGGATAAAGCAAATGTTCCTTTAGATGAAATTGATTTCGTATTCCAAGAAGATGATGCAGCTGCGTTAAGTGCTTTTGAAGCTGGCGAAGTTGATGTTAACTATGAACATATGCCTCCTGCTGAAATTCCTAGATTGGTTTCAGAAGGAAAATACGGCAAAGTTATTTATCCTAACTTAGCGATTTACTATTATGACTTAAACAACAAAAAACCACCACTTGACAATCCTAAAGTTAGGCAAGCACTTTCTTTAGCGATTGACAGACAATTTATTGTTGACAAAGTTACCATGGCTGGACAAATTCCTGCAAAAGGCATTATTCCAGACGGCGTTCGTGGAACTGAAAAAACATTTAGAGAAGAATATCCAAGTTACTTACAACCAACTGCTGATGTAGCAAAAGCAAAAGCTTTACTTGCAGAAGCTGGTTTCCCAGACGGAAAAGGTTTCCCAACTGACCTTGAAATTTCTTATAACACAAGTGAAGGTCATAAAAAAGTTGCAGAAGCAATTCAACAAATGTGGAAAGATAACTTAGGAGTAGATATTAAACTTACAAACTTAGAATGGTCTGTATTCCAAGACAAACGTAAAACAAAAGATTTCGATATGGCGAGAGATGGTTGGACAGCTGACTACGACGATCCAATGACATTTATGTTGTTTACTGAAGGTGGCGGAAATAACAATTCTAACTGGTCAAACAAAGCGTATGATGAACAAGTTAAAATTGCAAACACATCTCCTGACACCAAAACTCGTATGGATGCAATGGCAAAAGCCGAAGAAGTTTTGATGAACGAAATGGGTGTTATGCCTATTTATACTTATGTAGAAAAAGTTTTGGTAACTCCTAAAGTAAAAGATATGTATATCAGTCCATTAGGAAAAGTAAACTTCATTTACGCTCATATGGAATAATAATAAAAAAACACACCACTTGCATTTTGCAAGTGGTGTGTTTTTTTGTGTAATAAATATATTGAAACCCTATTGTACAAAATTAAAATTATCAATGCTAGGCGTAGGATTCGGGTCGGTGCTAGGGCTAGGAGTAACAATGGGTTGCTCAGGTGCAGGTGTTACACCGTTTTGGGTGTTACTGTGTGGATCTTCAATATATAAATCATTGTTTGGAACAATTGGTTGTTCCGATTCATTTGGTGTAGGTTGGTTGGTAGAAGACTGAGGCCCATGAACCGTACAATAATCTGTTGGTGCTAAGTTTCGTTTTGCGATGTCTTCTGGTGATAAGTTGGCTGTATTTTGTCCAATGACTTTTACCACTTCTTTTACTAGGTCTGCCGGACAATATTCCGTAGCCAGTTTGTTGGTAGAAGTATCAATTTTCACCCTTGCATGGACACTGCAACTTTCAGTAGGTTGGGTTCCTGTTGCAAAGTATTCATACCTTACCTTTGAACCAGTTGGGTCGCTGTCACATAAGCCATCGACGGCAAGTTTCCCAGAAACCGTACAAAGTTTTACACTTTTAACATCTGCCGGTTTTTCAAAATCTTTGTAGGGAAGATCTTTATGAATTTGCTCCATAATATTTGACCATAAAAGCAAGTGATAACTTTTATCATATCGTAATGGTTTTGGTTTGTCATGACCAAGCCAAATACCGGCAACATAATAAGGGGTGAAACCTGCAAACGTAAGGTCTTTGTCGTCGCTTGTTGTTCCTGTTTTTCCTGAAATCGGCATTTTAATTTTTTTAAATGCAGCCAATTTACCTGTTCCAGAAGTAATAACATCTTTCATCATATCGGTTAACAAAAATGCAGTAGATTTTTTAATAACTTGTCGTGGTGCTGGCACATTTTCAAGAAATACATTGCCATCGTGGTCCAACACTTTTGTATAAAAAATTGGTTTGTTATACACGCCTTCATTTGCAATTGCAGCATAGGCAGCTGTCATTTCTAAGGGAGTCACGCCATCGGTAAGGCCACCAAGGGCAGTTGAAGCAGTTTTATCAGAGAAAACTTGACCATTTCTTTCTTCTGAATCAACTAAAGTAGTGAAGCCTAAATTAATTAAGTAGTCATAGCAAGTTTGAATTCCTGTGTTCATCATTGTTTTTACAGCCAATATGTTCATGGAATCTCTTATCCCAACTCGAACAGTGGAAGGCCCTCGATAACCGCTATACCAGTTTTTAGGTTCATAACCTCCAATTTTGTATGGCTCGTCGTTGATGATGGTAGCTGGTGTTACTTTTCCCGTGTCAATGGCTGGAAGATACGCTGCTAAAACTTTAAAAACGGAACCAGGTTGACGAACTGCTTGGGTTGCACGGTTAAAAGTTCTATCTCCTAGCTTTTCACCTCTGCCTCCAACGAGGACTTTTACTTCTCCTGTATGTGGATCCATCAAAACAAAGGCAGATTGGGGTTCAATAATTGCTTCATAGGAATCTTTTACAATTTTATCCCCAGCATCCGTAAATTCTTTTCGCACACCCGCCACAAAAGTATCAACTTCTCCTTTGTTTTTTACAGTGCCGTCACGTTTTATTACTTCTTGTTTTTTTGTAATGGACTTCTCAATATTTGCTCGGTAGGTTATTTTAATAGAATAATCCTTTGGTGGAAAAAGGGCATCGTTTTTATAAGCATTATCGGCAATTTTTTGCATATCTGTGTTTTGTGTAGAAACAATAGTTAAACCACCACTGTAAATCAAATTGAAACTTTGGTTTGGACTCATTCCTTTTTGCACTTTTAAATCTTCTGCCAATGTTTCGATTAATTGATCCGTGAAATAACTGTGGTGTGACTCGGTTGCTTCCAACTGTTCTGCGGCATTTGCCACTTCTTCGTAGACAGGCTCTGCCAACGCTGCATCATGCTCGCTTTGGCTTATCATTTTTAGGTCTAACATTTTTCCGAGCACTAATTTTTGGCGTTCACGATTATTTTCAGGTTTTAAGATTGGCGTAAACTTAGAGGGATTTTTTGTAATAGCTGCCAAAACAGCACTTTCCCCTAAGGTTAACTCCGAAACATCTTTATTAAAATACCGTTGAGCAGCAGATTTAACACCACTTAAACCGTGGTTTAGTCCCAAGGTATTTAAGTACAATTCCAAAATATAATCTTTAGCCGCCTTTTTTGAACCCAGCATAGTAGCAAGTTGCTTCTCATACTCTAAGGCAAGGTATTGTTCTTGTAACTTACGTTTAAACTTTTTTTCGTTATTTTGGATAACGTTATTTTTAATTAATTGCTGTGTAATGGTACTTGCGCCTTCATCAAGGGATAATGTTTGAATATCTTTTACAACGGCACGCATCATCCCTCTTATATCGATGCCGTTATGGGTGTAAAATCTTTCGTCTTCAATTGCAATAACGGCATTTTGAAGATTTTTTGGGATTTCAGCAAGGGTTGCATACTCTCTGTTTTCTTCCCCATGAAGCCTGTCTAATTCGTTGCCATTTTCATCTACAATAATCGTATTGTAGGATTGAGGAACAATTTGCATTAAATTTAGTGGCGGTGCGCTGTCCACAATTCCTAAATAAATGCCAAGACCTCCACCAACAACGGCAAAACTTCCTAGTAATATAATGATAATAAAAGTTCGTAATAAAATTGTGCCAACTTTATTTTTTCTTTTTTTTGCTTTTGACCTATAATTTTTTTTGCTTTTTTGGTTGGCATCTTTTCCATAGTCCATTTTTAAAAGACCTCCTTTATGCAAGTCAATTATATAATACGGAAGGTTTTACGTAAAGGGTATTATAAAATCATTTTTATTTACTTTTTTTGTAGAAAAAAATGTTATTGGCAAACATTTTCCTTGATAGATAAATTTGGACGGGTTATAAAAAAAATTTCTGAAAATAATAATAAGAGAAATAAAAAAATACGATAGCGTTTATGAGAGGGAACTTTCAAACACGCTATCGTTTTAATAGTGGGGTGAATGAATGAATATTAATTGTACGAATAATTGTAGACACCAGGCAGACGGTTTATGTACGCTCACAGAACTCCCATCGTTAAGTCAAATGAGTAATTTTGAAGATGATATTGATTGCCCTTATTGTGATCGTGGTACGAATTAGCGTGAATCAATATTCACGCTAATTGACACTTTTGATAATGGTGCCGTCTTTTGAATTTAAATAAGTGGAAGGAACTTCTCCGCTAATAATGGTGTTCACCAAAGGTAGTCGTCGTGAAACGGTTATTTCCTCTTGTTTCAAGGGGTTTACAAGTTGCACATGAGTTTCGATGTTAAGCCAAATTTGAAAATTAATTTGATTAATCCCAACAGACTCAAAGGCAGATTCATAATTTACGACGGCGTTTCCTCGGTGCAAAATAGAAATGCCATATTTGGGACCAGTATTTGAAATGGCATCAATGCCTGTTAATGCTCCAATGGGAACCGAAACTTTTTGAGGTTCCATGGTAGAAAGTTGTTGGGAAATATCTTCCCCCACTTTTCCACAAATTTCATTAATAAGAACGGTGTTAATGGAAATAGATTTATTTTTTTCACTATCATTCACTTCTCGTTTAATAAAGTCATTAGAAGTAACGTCCATTTGCTGAATTATTTTTTGTACGGAAGTGTTAATGGCAGTATTAATTTGTGTTTTTGTTTTGTTGTCAGAAACAGCAATGACAATGGGTAGCATTTTTGTATTAATGTTATTGACTAAATAAACACCGAAAAAAAGTATCAAAACAACGAAGAGCAGCTTTGCAAGAGGAAAGCTGTTTTTTTTATGGTAGCCCATTGTTTTTCTCATAAAATCACCTGGTTTGATTATACTGCCAACGGTCTGAAATTATTAAGGTGCAGGCCGTTGCAGATAGCTTTATATATATCATATGCAAAGGCTTGCTCAAAAGAGTATCATTTTATTCAAGATGTGCTTATATTACAGTTTCATTTCAAGTTAGACAAAATTCTTCATAGAAACTTTTTTTCTGCTATAATTGAAGTAAAAAAGTTTAAAAGATTTTATGGAGGACAATATTATGACAAAAAAAATATCTCAATTTTTCATATCAACATTACTATTTTCAGCACTTTTTATCACCGCAGTGAAAGCTGCACCATATATAAATTTAAACCTAACCTATGACGGAACGGCACATAAATATAATGCAGAAAAAGTTTATTTAAAAATAAATGGGAATGACGTTAGCAACCTTCCCATGGAGCCTGTTATTTTAAATAGCACCACCCTTGTTCCTGCAAAAGAAGTTTTTGAATCTTTGGGAGCGGTGGTAGATTGGAAAAATGATACAAAAGAAGTGTACATAGGTTATAACGACAACATTGTAGTTTTAAAAATTGATGACAAAAAAGCAAATGTAAATGGAAACTCCGTGGAGATGTTGGTTGCTCCCAAAATAATTAACAATAAAACAATGATTCCAGCAAAATTTGCAGCAGAATCTATTCATTGTACGGTGAACTGGGATGCAAAAAATAGAATTGTTTCTATTGCTTCTCCTGATGATAATAGCGACGTAAAGCCCGTTGACACAGATCTTCCTGTTTTGCAAGATGATATAAATCAACCGACTGTCACAACTCCCATCGTGACAACACCTGTTATAACAACTCCTGTAGACACTACGACTCCAACCGTTGACAACACCACTTTTCAAGGTGATAATAAAATTTCAAAAGACGTTTCCCAAAATCAAATAAAACCAGAAGTCAACCCGTTAACGGATATTGTTTCTGTTGAGATACCAACCATAGGCGGAAGCAACGCGTATAAAATAAATGCTTCTTCCAAAATAACCAGTGTAAGTAAACTTTTGCTTCCCGACAACAGACTGGTGATTGATATTGTAAATTCAAATATGGCACTTCCAAAATCTAACATTGAAATACCACAAAGTCCTTTTGTCTCGGCAATTCGGGCAGCACAAAATCAAGTAGAACCTACCAAAGTAACAAGGATTGTGTTTGATTTAAAAGCCTACTCAGAATTTTCTGTTGACCTTTCCCCAGACCGAAAAACAATTTCAGTTGAGTTTAAGAAAAACGTCATTACCAGTATTGGATTTGGAATAAAAGATGGTAGAGAAGGTATTTTGATTTCAGGGCTGATTGCACCAAATGTTAGTATTAGCTATTTGACGAATCCTGATAGAATGGTGATGGATGTACCATATGCAGAACTTCAAAATCCAAGTGTTGCCAACTTAATTAACACCGCTGGGGTAGATAGCAATTATTTTTCCGCCTCAAGGGTGGCACAGTTTGATGCTTCCACGGTTAGAATTGCACTTGACTTAAAAAAACAAACATTTGCAAAAGTTACGTCCACCAATACAACAACGACGGTTTTATTCATTGACCCCACCTATAAAAATTTAAGATATGACAGTGCCTCCAAACAACTAATTATTACCAAAGACAACTCCCAACTCATCGGTGCAAAAAATATTGCAGAAACAGACTTATACCTTGAGAAAAAATATAACTTTACCCTTCCGTTTAATGCAAGCAACATACTTGGATATGGGGACATTGCAGTGGGTGATAATTACATAGATACAATCTCTATACAAAATTATCAAAATAATACCATCATTACAGTAAATGAAAAAAGTATTTTGGCATTTAACATAACAGAAGATAATAATTACATTTATATTAAAGCGCTCCTACCAAAAGAGAAGTATGGAAAAATAGTAGTAATTGACCCAGGGCACGGGGCAAAAGATAACGGAACCCAGCACAATGGGCTACTAGAAAAAGATGTAAACTTAGACATTGCCTTGAAATTGTACTCCCAACTTCAAAATGATGGTAGTGTAAAAGTGTATGCCACAAGGTTAACGGATGTGAAGCCAGAGCTTGACGAGCGTGCTGCTTTTGCAAACGGTGTTGGGGATGTGTTTATTTCTATTCATCAAAACTCCAACGACAACGAAAAAATTAACGGCACAGAAGTTTATTTTTATAAACATCCAACAGATGTAGAACCTTATCTGACAAGTAAGAAAGTTGCAACGGCGGTGCAAGCCAACTTAATTGCCACACTAGCTTCTAATGATAGAAAAGTGAAGGAGCAAACCTTGAAAGAATCCTATGCCGTGTTAAGAAATACAACTATTCCAGCGGTGCTCATTGAAGTTGGATTTGTGTCTAACAAAGAGGAAGCTGCAAAACTTGCCGCCGATGATTATAGACAAAAAACAGCAGATGCAATTTATAGGTCAATTATTGAAATTTTTACGAAAAACACAATAAAACGCTAAAGTTTTGGCAATGATACAAAGAAGCATTGCGAATCCTTATAGATTATGTAAATATATTGGTTGTTAAAAAACTTGTTTACTCTCCAACATTGGAATAAAATGGAAACATGGAGAGTGAGCAAGATGATAAACGATAAATTTTTAAATGAGCGATTCGGTATTAAAAAATTTTTAAAAATTTTGTTATTGCTTTTAATTATTATATTTTTTATTCCCAAAACTGTTTCCGCAGATAATCTTTATAAAGCTTATTTTTATGTAGATCATGATGGTGTTTATGAACCTTATGGAGAAGACTATATTTTTTATGGGAATTTTCTAGCCATTGAAAAGGGGTATATTTTATTTGACAATGTAGTCCATAACCAAAATGAAAAACTACGAAGTTTTGTACCAAAAGGAACCAAGCTACTTAGTATAAAAAAAGAAGAAGATAATTTACTGGTAAACTTTTCAGAAGAAATAAAAAATTATGGTGGTTCTTCGTGGGAGCAGGATTTAATTAAGCAGTTGGTTTTGACGGGACTTCAAGTAGATGGGGTTGAAAATGTTACCCTATTGATCAACGGAAAATTAGATACGCTAGCAGAAGGCACAACCGTTGACAAATTTGAACGAAACGATATTGTATATTGAAATAGTTATATTTACGACGCAGGAGGATGAAGATGCAAAGAATAGACGGAAGAAAAAATGATATGTTAAGGAACCTTACTTTTACAAGAAATTATATTATGCACCCAGAAGGCTCGGTGCTGATTGAAATGGGAAATACAAAAGTAATTTGTACGGCTACCATTGAGGAAAATATTCCTATGTTTAAAAAAAATTCTGGTGAAGGTTGGCTAACAGCTGAATATTCTATGTTGCCAAGGGCAACTGCAACTAGAAATCAGCGGGATATTTCCAAATTGAGAAATAATCCACGCTCTGTTGAAATTCAGCGGTTAATTGGACGAGCATTAAGGGCATCCATTGATTTAAAATTATTAGGAGAAAGAACCATTATGTTAGATTGCGATGTTATTCAAGCAGATGGAGGGACAAGAACTGCTTCTATTTCAGGGGCGTTTGTAGCTCTTTATGATGCTTGTCAAAAATTGGTCAGCAATAATGTGATTAAAAAGTCTCCCATTACGAATTTTGTTTCTGCTATTAGTGTTGGAACTTATCATGGCGAGGCAATTCTTGATTTGTGCTATGAGGAAGACTTTAAAGCTGGCGTTGACATGAACGTGGTAATGACAGACAAAGGCGAATTTGTAGAAATTCAAGGAACTGGTGAACACAGCACTTTTGACAGAAAATTATTAAATGAAATGTTAACCCTTGCAGAAATTGGAAACCATGAAATTATTAGGAAGCAAAAAGAAGTACTAGGGATTTGATAACCAGTATAGTAGAGGGTATGTAAAATAATTATTATTTTGCGTGCCAGCTACTATTTTTTTATTTTTATATAAAAAGATTGAATGAGTAAGAGGACTATAGTAAAGTAGTGGTAGTGCAATGATGTTTCATAAAAAAATCACAGAGGTGGATGTGCTTCATGAGAAAAAAAGAATCGATTATTCAACTTACAAAAGAACAAAAAAATGATACTTCAGAAAAAATAAAGCAATATATAGAAGAAAATTTTGACTGCCAAATCGGAAATCTACAAGCAGAAATTTTTCTTGAGTTCATAACAGAAAACATAGGCGCCCAGTATTATAACAAAGCAATTTCGGATGCCATGGCCTACGTAATGGAAAAAGCAGACGATATGTATATATTGATGAAAGAAGAGAAAAAATAAGGAGAAAAGCAAATAAACGTACATGGAATTACCCCTTGTTTGTGGTTTGATAATCAAGCCATGGCAACTGGTGCCAAAATGCCTGGACAAGTTGTTAGCCCAAGAAGATCCAGTAAAATCACAACAGGTGATGGATGCGTTAATGAAAATGGAAAAAATTGATATCAAAACATTATAGCAAGCATATGACGGAAAATAAAAAACTGGGAGGCGTGATTCAACACCTTCCAGTTTTTTATTTTAAAATTCCTTCATAAATTTACTTTGTTTAATAATCCGTGGATAACTTAGCCCAGTAGTTGGTTGTTTCATATCTACCAATTCAATATCTAAATTAAAAACAGATAAATTGTTATACATATCATAGTTTAGATTTTTATATAAAAAAGTCTGTTTTTTAAGTAAATGTAACTGGGAAAGGGTGTGTTTATCTGCTTTTTTTACTTTTCGTTTGCTGGTAGGAGCCGTATATTCAAGCATTTTATTTTTTTCTGTGTCTAAGAAAAAGGAGTAATCACTTTTAAATAAATTGGGATCAAATGCTCTGGAAATTTCAGTATGTAAATCATTAAGGGTAGTTGACTCAAGTACTTCTATTGTTTTCCAGTAGCGTTTATCTTTGGAAAGTTTTGCCTTTAACACATACACCATTTGGAGGTCAAATGTATCGTCAATAAATGCTTTTAAAGATTGTTTGCCAATTTCCTTAAATACAGAATTAAAAATTTCATCAACTGTAAACTCGCCTTTAAATTCTTCTAAAATGTAGTCGGTGTAATCTGTTTTTAAAAAGCTGTTGCCAAAAGAAGTTACGCTATAATAAGAGCATGGCCAAAATAAAGAAGAAATATTATCTTCAGAGCCAGCGTTTTGAATGTTCTCATAAATGCTGTGGACTTCTTCCGTAAATTTGTAAACAAAGGAATATAAGGGCTGAATAAGCTTTAAATAACTACCAAACAGGGTAAGAAACCATTGGTCAATTAATATTCCTAAAATATAAACAGAGGATAAAACGGCACCATCAAACTCATTTAAATCCACGTTAGAGTCGTATTGCTCCCAAAGGTCAAAAATATCGATTCCTAAAGAGGAATAAATCCGTTTAAAAAGAAAATCTGGCTCAATTGGCGTTGTTAAAATAGAGTGAACAAGTTCTTTTGAAAAAACATCATCATCAAAGGGGATGGCAGTAGATAAATTTTCAGCGCACACTTCAATGGCGGCGTCTACAATTTTTTTCAACACACTGCTTTTACTGCCTTTAAAAAAGTTCTCATAGTCATTTACTGCTTGGGCTTTATTTGAATAAATAGACGGAATTTTTTTCACTAAATCTAGTTTAAAACAAAGCAATTGGAGAAATATAATGTAAAAAGGGTCGTATAAAGATAACTTATCAAGCAGTGTAATGGTTTCTTCATAACGCATATAGTCAGAGTCGTCTAAGTTTAAATCGGGGCGAGAATGTTCCAAAAAAATTTTTAAATCGTCGATAATAGGGTGGGATTTTGAGTTATAAACCTCAACACTAAAAGTAAAACCAGTCAGTGCATTATTCACCAAAACGGGCTTTATGTTTGTAACAACAGTAGTAGATTTATTTTTTTTGGCAACACTTTCTGCCAACAGGTTCACCAGGTTAGCAGGTGTGACAACGGATTCGCCAATCAACGAAGAGTTATACCATTTGTTATAAAGCACACCGACATACCGTAAAATTTTATTTTTGTCTTTATATTTAAGAAGCTTATAAGCGTCCATAAAATTGCTAGCAAATAAATTATTTAATTTTATAAAATAATCATTATTTTCAATTAAAGTTTTAATATCAGAACTCATTTTTTCCTCCGAACTGGTTAAGCCATTGTTGCTGAGACTACGCTTAACACATGAACAAATAACACCAACTATGTAATTTTAGTTATGTATGTTTTTGCAAACTGCGCTAAAAAATATACTTGCAATATTGTAACAATTAGCAAGGATAAAAGCAAGCAATTTCCCAGTTATATTTGATTTTTTAGGCACAGTTTAGTATGATAAGGAGAGATATGGGGTGGGAAATAAATTTACAAAAGGAGGCAGCTGTTTTGTCTATGAACATACAGTACCATGAACAGACTGAAACAAAATTAAAACAACCCAATTTGTTTGCGGTAGTTTTGCATAATGACGATTATACGCCCATGGATTTTGTGGTGGAGATTATTGTAAAAATTTTTAATAAATCTTCGGTGGAAGCGGCAAAAATAATGATGGAGGTTCATGAAAAAGGAAAAAGTGTGGTGGATGTTTATATTTATGATGTTGCCATGACCAAAAAATTAAATGTTCAAACCATTTCAAAAGACAGAGGATTTCCGCTAAAAGTAACGGTAGAAGAGGCGATTTTATGAACTTTGATAGCATAACCAACCAAATATATATTGTGGCATTTAATGAAGCAAAACTTCAAATGCACGAGTACCTGTGTCCAGAACATATTTTATATTCCACGTTGCTGTTTGGATTGGGACGAGAAATGATAGAGCGAAGTGGGGGGAACCCAGAAAAAATAATGCAGGCGTTGCAAACTTTTTTTAATCAGCACGTGCCAAAAAGAGAGACCGTAGAACCTGTTGAGTCTGCTGGACTTATTTTTTTAATAGAATCAGCAGTAAGACACGCCAATCATTCGGGAAAAAAAGAAGTGAACATAGGCGATGTCATTGTTTCTTTTTTTGAACTTCCGGAGTCCTTTGCAGTGTATATTTTAAAAAATAATGGCGTAAATAAGCTTGCCTTGTTAAATTACATTGCCCACGGGCTAAAACTTGAAACAGAGCAAAGTCATTCCACCACCAATAAAAAAAATAAAGATCAAGAATTTATGAATACTTATGCCATGAATTTAACAGAAAGAGCAAGGGCGGGAAAATTAGATAAATTAATTGGACGAGAAGATATTTTAACAAGAACGATTCAAGTGTTGTGCAGAAGAATAAAAAATAATCCTATTCATATTGGAGAGCCAGGAGTAGGCAAGACAGCCATTGTAGAAGGCATCGCCCAGTTAATTGCAGGAAATAAAGTGCCAAAGCCCATACAAAATGCCAATGTTTATTACATTGAAATCAGCAACATCATTGCGGGGACAAAGTACCGAGGGGACTTTGAAGAGCGATTTTTAAAGTTATTGGAACTGATTTCAAAAGAAGAAAACCCTATTGTTTATATTGATGAAATTCATACGGTGGTGGGAGCCGGGGCTGTTTCAGGAAGTTCAGTAGATGCCGCAGGAATTTTAAAACCGTATCTTGCCAAAGGGGAAGTTCGGTTTATTGGTTCTACCACTTTTGATGAATATAAAAAGCATTTTGAAAAAGACAGGGCGTTTTCACGGAGATTTCAAAAAATAGAAGTTCCGGAGCCAACCGTAGAAGAAACAATTGGTATTATCGAGGGCATAAAAGAAAAGTATGAAGCCTATCACAATGTGGTGTACAAAAAAGAAATAATAGAACACGTTTGTAAGTTGGCGGACAAATATATTCAGGATAGATTTCTGCCAGATAAGGCAATTGATATTATTGATGAAACGGCTGCATTGTTGCGGATGAATGTGCAAACCGAAGCGCCAATTATTATCCAAAAAGAAGATGTTGAAAAAACAATTTCCCTTACGGCCAAAATTCCTACAGAAAGTATTTCTTCCAACGAAATTGACAAGTTAAGAAATCTCTCTGAAAATTTGAAAAAAGAAATTTTTGGTCAAGATGAAGCAGTAGAAGTCATTGTAAGTGCCATTAAAAGTGCCAGATCTGGGTTGAATGAATTTGAAAAACCCGTTGCTTCTTTTCTTTTTGTAGGACCAACAGGCGTTGGAAAAACAGAAGTTTCAAAGCAACTTGCAAACTTGCTAGGCATTAGTTTACTGCGGTATGACATGAGCGAGTATCAAGAAAAACACGCAGTGTCAAGGTTAATTGGTGCTCCTCCCGGGTACGTTGGTTATGAAGAGGGTGGACTTTTAACTGATGCGATTAAACGAACACCTTATTGTGTGTTGCTTTTGGATGAAGTAGAAAAAGCCCATCCGGATATTTTAAACGTTTTGCTTCAAGTGATGGACTATGGAAGTCTAACAGATAATGCAGGGAAAAAGGCGGACTTTAGAAATGTTATTTTAATTATGACCTCCAATGCAGGTGCAACAGAACTAGGCAGAAGAATCATCGGATTTGAAGAAAAAGTTACTAAAAATGAAGTAATTGACAAAGCCGTAAACAAAACTTTCTCTCCTGAGTTTAGAAACCGATTAGATGAGATTGTAATTTTTAATGGCATAGATGAAAAAATGGCACACGCCATTGCTATCAAAGCAATTGGGAAGCTTCAAAATAGATTAAAAGACAAAAAAATAAAAATGGAAGCTACAGACGATGTAATCAAATATATTGTTGAAAAAGGCATATCCAATATTTATGGTGCCAGGGAAATTATGCGGGTAGTGGAAAAAGATATTAAGAAAAAGCTAACGGACTATGTTTTGTTTGGCGAACTGGCAGAAGGTAGTAAACTTTATATTGATTTAAGAAATGGAGAAATCCATGTTTCAAAAAGAAAGAAACGAAAAAGTGAAGCAGATATGAAAAAAATAAACCGTTCTCTATGAGGCGGTTTATTTTTTTGTAAAAAATTTGTCAAGGGGTTTTAAAATGTTTGTGCAAATTTTTTTAAAATTGTTACATTTTTGCTAATATCTTTTTTTAAAAGGACGATAAAAAAGTCGTAAGGAAAAATAAGGGAGATTTAAACAGTAGGAGGCTGGTGCAAGTGAAAAAGACAATAATGGAATGCCAAACGTAGCATCATCAATGAGTATATTTTGACATAATTAACAACGCAACTATAAAAATACTTCATGAGGATGGATGATCATTATGGCAACCACAGAACCGATTAAAGATGCAGAAACAATCCAACAAATTAAAGAATATTTGATGATAAAAGAAGACTACAGAATGTTTTCCTTAATTACCATGGGATTTCACAGTGCCCTTCGAATCGGAGATATTTTAAAGTTTTGCTGGGGAGATGTATACGATTTTAAAAACAAATTGTTTAAAAAGTATGTCACGCTAAAAGAACAAAAAACCGGAAAAAATGCAAAGGTGGCATTACACACCAATACAATTCGGGCACTGGAAATGTACATGGATTCGTTACCACCCATAACAGCAGAGCGGTACATATTTAAAAGTCAAAAGAGTCAGAACAAACCATTATCCCGTATTCAAGCGTACCGAATTATGAAAAAAATCGAAACAGATTTGCAAATCGAGACAAATTTTTCGTGTCATTCACTACGAAAAACATTTGGTTATCATGCGTATAAGCAAGGGGCGTCTATTGCTGTTATTATGAACATATATAACCACTCATCTTTTGAAATTACAAAGCGTTACTTAGGAATATCACAAGATGATAAAGATGAATTATATTTAAATATTAATCTTTAAAAAAATAAAAAAAACTGTATTACTTTTAAAATAGAACCTATGTCTTTAAGATATATGATTAAGGAATAATCAAAATGATTACCTTAACAATAATAGGTTCTACTTTAAGGGTCTTACAGTTTTTTTATTATTTCAAATTTAGGTGTAATCAAATTTATGTAGGTTAAAGAAGATAAACAAGCATGGCTAAATCAATGGTTTCGTCATTTTTACAAATATTTTCAATTTGGGTCATTGCTATTTTAGAGTGATTGATTCGGCGGTAGAAATAATAAATACAACTTAAAATATCTTCATCATTTAAACGACTGCTTTTGTGGTAAATGGATGTTATAAAAAGTTGTAGAAATAAAAATTTTGAGATAAGTGCTTTATAAGCTAAATATAAATTGTCATAGCCGTAGGGAAATCGAGTAACAAAAACTTCGTTCACCAAATAATTTTCAAATACGTACTCATTTTTTTTCATATATTCATCAAATAAATTTTTCTTTATTTTATTTAAATCTCTTCCACTTAAATTATCCATTTGCTCATAAAGCTGATGAAGTCGGTCATAAAAATTTGGATTTGAATCGGCTTTTTCAGGTTTGATAATGGTTTTAATGACTGTCAATATATTGTGGTATACGATGTTACGAATATCAGAATTAACATTTAACTTTTCTTTCATTCCTTTTAAAAGGTCGGCGTTATCCATTTGACGTTCATAAAAATCTAATTTTTTGAATAAATCATTTTCATAGTCCCCTACAATAGAAACTTTCGAAAGCCCTCTCATGGTTACTCCTAAATAAATAAGGCGGTCTAACAGGGAATAGTTTCTATTTTGCAATATTTTGGAAAGGACACTACGAATTTCAAAACAAATTTTTTCATTTAAAATAGTTTTTTTTGATTTGCTTTCTTTTATCATGGTCTCCGTTCTTGTGAAATTCCGAAAAGCCAAGCCCGCCTTGTCGAATAGAAGCAGTTTTGTAACTTCTGGACAAGACAATCCTAGATGAAGCTCACTGACATCATTAAATAAAGTTTGCCCACGAGGATACGTTTTGCAAGTGGCACATAAATAATCAGCACCAAGGTTTTTATGAATTTTACATAGCCCATCGGTGTCCTGCATGGTGCAGTAGCCATCCGCTGTAGCTTTAAATGTTTGTATCTTGTCCTCTTGTTCATAGATTGATTGGCGCAGTTCGTCGCCAAAAACCCCTTCTATTTCTGTATAACGATTATAAGTATCACGGTCTATGGTAATTGTCCAAGTAGAGATACGACAGCATTTATCTAAGCAAGCGCTTCCCGTACATTGAAACAAAGTATATTTTTCATAAGTAATGCCATGTCTTTGTGAGGTTGTCATGATAAGGCTCCTTTTGTGTAATTAAAATTGAAAAACGTGTGAACTGCTGTACGCTGTTCACACGTTTTTGTTGGCCGTACGTTTTAAAAACGATTTGTTTATCTTAAAAGTTGTAATACGTTTTGAGGAGCTTGATTAGCTTGCGCAAGCATAGAAGTTGCAGCTTGTGAAAGCACGTTTGATTTTGTAAAACTCATCATTTCTTTTGCCATATCAGTATCACGAATACGAGATTCAGCAGAAGAAAGATTTTCGGAAGCAACATCCAAGTTTTTAATGGTGTGCTCTAAACGGTTTTGGTATGCGCCAAGTTTAGCACGTTGTTGAGACACTTGTTCAAGGGCATTGTCAAGCACTTTGGTAACAGCTGATATTTGTTCTCCACGAGTTTGACTAGTAGAAGAAGAAGTACCAGGAGTTATTGTTGTAACATCTTTCGTAGTTTCGGTATCTACAGTGCCATCAACTACGCTAGCGGACATTGTAAGGTCATTTTTTGCAGTTGATTTAAATGAAAATGTATTACCATCATTCATTGTTACAGTAACCCCTGCTAGCTTCCAAGCTTCAATTTCATGGGTACCTGTTGTGATTGATTTTAAAATTTCATCATTTGACGCTGGTCCACCAGAAGCGCCATCCGCTCCACCAGTAATAGAAGCAATGTCAGCAGCATCAATATTAGCAAATGTAATCACAGAATCATCAGAAGAAGTTGCACCTGCAGTTTTAACCGAGATAGTTTTGTTACTACCACCAGTAGTAAGTGATGAACCACCTGAAAATTCAGACTCTCCAAGGGTTAGGTTGACCCCGTTATCGTCGGCGTTCATATCTTGATCTCCAGCACCGAAAGGAGAAGTCATTTTACCGACTTGCAACTCACCAGTTGAGGAGATTCCAATAGAAACCCCACCAAAGTTTGCAATTGCTTTACCGCCACCACCAGTACTTTCGATGGTGTTGCTTAAATCAGAGAGGAGTTGCTCTTTTGTGTAAGTTCCAGCTGCTAATGTTACATCAGGATTATCACTAGGATCATCAGCAACATCGCCATCAGATTTATAGCTTTTAAAGGTCATACTACTACTAATCGTAAGCTTGCCATCTGCTTCAATGGTAAATGAACCAGCATTCGTTGTAATTTTTGTAGTTCCGTTTGCTTGAGCAGTACCTAACGCATATTGGGAATCTCCTTTATCAGCAGCAGCCCCCCCAACAGTCGCTGCAAGTGCTAATGTACCTGGTGTTGTAACAGATTTTGTTGTTGAAGTACCTGCTGTGGTGGTGGTAGTAGTGGTAGGAGCTACCTTGCCAGAAATAACATCTCCAATAGCCACTTGATCTACCCCTAAAGATTTTGCATTCATACCTTGAATGTTAAAACTCATTCCCTGGTCTTTATTGGCACCAGTTTGAAGATAAAGTTTAGAATTTTTCCAGCTACCATCAATTAATTTTTTGGTATTAAATTCAGTTTTAGAAGCGATACCGTCAATTTCTGTGGACAATTCGTTAAGTTCTAACGCAATTTTACCTCTGTCGTCTTCGGTAATCGTGTCGTTAGAGGCTTGCACAGTTAATTCTCTCATACGTTGAATAATGCTATGTGTTTCTGAAAGCGCACCTTCTGCTGTTTGAATTAAGCTGATACCATCTTGTGCATTTTTAGAAGCTTGGTCTAGCCCTCTAACTTGTGAACGCATTTTTTCAGAAATCGCAAGGCCGGCTGCATCATCTGCTGCACGGTTAATACGTAAACCACTTGATAACCTTTCCGATGCTCTTGCTTGGCTATCACCTACAACTTTTAAAGATCTTTGACTGTTTAAAGCTAATGTGTTTGTGTTAATTACTGTACTCATATTAATTCATCCTTCCATTGATGTTTAGGGTCATCCTTTTCCCTTTTAAATAGTTTTTATATTTATTTAAACCAAAGTCGGCCTTAACTTTTGGTCAAAATATCAAAATAGTTAGACTGCAGTTTCCTCTGCAGTGTGTAAGTTTCGGTCAATAACCGACTCACGCAAAATGTTGTAAGACATAGGGGCTTGGATCCCCATACTAATTTGACCACTGCCAGCATCTTTTACATACTTGACAATAATGTCATCTCCGATTTTTACATAGGTTCCTTCTTTTACAGTTAGTGTTAACATAATAAACCCTCCTTGATTTCTCTCTCATATCCTTTTAAAGGCACAATGTAACATTCTGTATAGATTGTTTCATATTTTTAAGAAATGTAGAGGGGTTTCTGTGTCTTTTGTTACAAAAAGGAGAATGATGAATATGAGTACCAGCGAACCAATTAGAAGCATTGAGCAAATTGAACTGTTAGCCGACTATTATTTAGCAAAACATAATTACAGAAACTATGCCTTAATTGTGTCAGGATTGCATACAGCACTGAGAATTAGCGACTTGCTTAGTTTGAAATGGGGAAATGTATATAATGTAAGAAGTGGGGTAATGAAGGAATATTTGACGCTCACGGAACAAAAGACAGGAAAAAAAAATAAAATAAGATTGAATACAAAAATTGTACAAGCCTTAACAAAATTTAAAAATAATATTGGGGAAGTAAATGAAGATTCCTATATTTTTAAAAGCCAGAAGGGCGGGAATACGCCAATTACAAGGGTACAAGCCTATAAAATTATTAAGAAAGCAGTCAATGAGCTTTCCCTACAAGGAAATGTAAGTTGCCATTCACTCCGAAAAACTTTTGGGTACTGGGCGTGGAAAAGTGGTGTGCAAGTTCCTGTTATTATGGATATTTATAATCATTCTTCTTTTGACATAACCAAAAGATATTTGTGTATTTCACAGGAAGATAAGGATGACGTGTTTAACAATGTAAAATATTAAAATATTATTTGAGTCTATGAGCCAACTTCACAGGTATTAAACAATGATATGAAAATAAATAAAAATTTTTTTCAAAAAAGTGTTAAGTTATTTTTTGTTATGACGATAAATAACTCAGAAGGCAAAAAAGGAAACATTTTATACAAAATGTTTCCTTTTTTATTGTGAGTTTCATAACGTTGCACAATAACTTATTTGTTTTTTTGTATAAAATTACCAAATGAATTAAAACAACTTATTGGTGTTCTTATAATAGGTTATCCATCTATTTTTTATTTATAGCAGTTCACTTTTCGTCAGCGAAAATTTTTTAAGGCTTGCCAATTTATTTTATTGGCAGGCCTTACATTTTGGAAAATTCAATTCCGCCTTTGTCGTGGAATTTCTTTGTGGTGTGTGGTATATTTGTTTTGAAAAAATGAAACATTACCTTCATGTTCATGGATATACAAGAAAAGAAAGATGTGATCATTATTTTGTACGCTTCGATAGATAAGAAAAAAACAAAACGCCTCGTCTTGGCGTTATTAGATTGGTATGAGAAAAACAAAAGAGATTTGCCATGGCGAAGGATAAAAAATCCGTATGCCGTTTGGGTATCGGAAATCATGGCACAACAAACAAAAATTGCCACGGTGATTCCTTATTATAATCGGTTCATGGAACTTTTCCCTACGGTGGAAGCGTTAGCAACTGCTCATGGGGATGATGTGTTAAAAGCATGGGAAGGTCTTGGATATTATTCACGGGCAAAAAATTTACAAAAAGCAGCTCAAAAAGTAGTCAGTGAGTTTGATGGGAAAATTCCATCCACCATGAAACAAATAATAAGCCTTCCGGGAATCGGAGAATATACAGCGGGAGCTATTTTGAGTATTTGTTTTGGGCAAGCTGTTCCAGCGGTGGATGGAAATGTTTTACGGGTTTTTGCAAGGCTGGAAAATAATGAAATGGATATTTCGTTGCCAGTAACAAAAACAATGTTAACAGCATATATAAGCGAACTGATTCCAAAAAATCGGGCAGGAGATTTTACACAAGCAGTTATGGAATTGGGTGCACTGATTTGTATTCCTAAAAATCCAGTTTGTGAGAGCTGTCCTGTGTCGGCATTTTGCAAAGCGTCTGCATTAGGCAGACAGCAATTACTTCCCGTTAAGTCAGCAAAACTTGCGCCAAAACATATAACAAAAACCATCCTGCTTATACAAGGAAGCAACGACAGACTTCTTATGCGACAGAGGACAGAAAAATTGCTAAACGGGTTATGGGAATTTTATGCAGTAGAGGAGCAATGGGAGCGGGCGGATGTAAAAAAATATATAGAGACATTGGGCGTAAATAGTGAAAACATTTTCTCTATTGGAAAAATAAATCATACATTTACCCACATGGTTTGGGAAATGGAAGGATTTTTTTGTGACGTGGGAGAAATGCCTACCCCAGAAGGCTACACTTGGATTTTAAAAGATCAAATAAAGTCGCTGGCCATTCCCACAGCCATGCAGTTTTTTGTCCAATATATAATGGGAGAGCGGGACGTACAAATTCAATTGTAATATTGGTGGTTGAGAAATATTTAATTATTTTGACAATTTTTACAATAGATGATAAGCTTTATGATGAGACAATGTGAGTTTTTACTTGTGTTGGACTATATTTTATTGGAGGTTGTTACTGTGCCAGACGTTATTACTGTCGGTGAAACTATGGTAATTTTCAATCCTTCGCATAAAGGTTATCTTAGATATGTTGACGGTTTTACAAAAGGTATTGCAGGAGCAGAGGCAAATGTTGCTATTGGCTTGGCAAGGCTAGGACATAATTGCGGATATATTTCAAAAGTAGGCAACGAAGAATTTGGAAAATATATTTTGCGTGAATTAAAGTCTGACGGCGTTGATGTTTCGAGGGTAACGTATGACAGTAATTTGCAGACAGGTTTACTCTTTAAAGAAATGCTAGAGGGTGGCGACCCAAGAATTTATTACTACAGAAAAAATTCAGCCGCTACTAGCATGACATTTGAGGAACTTGACAAAGACTACATAAAACAATGTAAAATTCTGCACCTCACTGGAATAACGCTAGCAATAAGCGAATCATGCAGGGATATGGTTAAAAAGCTTGTTAAGTTTGCAAAAGAAAATAATATTTTAGTTAGTTTTGACCCAAATATTCGCTTGAAACTTTGGTCTAAAGAAGTAGCTCGTGAAACAATAAAAGAAATTTTACCTTATGTGGATATTATTTTCCCAGGGATTTCAGAAGGACAAATTTTATTTAACACTTCTGATGAAAATGAAATAATAAAGCATTGCCTTGATTTAGGAATTAAGACAGTTGTTTTAAAAGTAGGCATCAGAGGTTCTGTGATTGCTACAAAAGATGAATCTGTTTGTGTGGAAGCATATAGAAAGTTACCTGTTGTTGACACGGTAGGAGCAGGAGATGCTTTTGCAGCAGGTTTTATCGCAGGGCTTTTGGAAGAACGGAGTCTCACCGAATGTGGTAGATTAGGTGCTATTATGGGAGCGCTGGCGATCAGTGCTTTAGGTGACACCGAAGGAATTTTAGAAAAAAATGAAATCCTACATTTATTTCACGATGAGGAATACGAATCAAGATAGACATGAAAAAAGGGCGAAAGCCTTTTTTTTATGTCTATTTATTTACCGTGAGTTGGGTAATTTTTATTTTGTCAGAAAGTTATACAATAAACTTATAATTTATTGTATAATTACAGTAGGTTAACTTGTAAGAAGGAAAGCCATCAGACGGATAGAAAGGGTTGTAAGTTTTGAAAACAATACAACAAATAAAAAAAGAATTATCGGAACAACCAATGGAAAATTTAATGTTAGCTATTCAGGAGTATCAAGATGACACCAGAGAAGGTGTCAAAAAATTACGACTACAATTTGAAAAAAATGTTTCTGCTTATGAAAAAGAATTACAAAGAATAGAAGCACTTTCTGTATATGAAAAAAAATATAGAGAGAAAGGCTACCAGTTCATTGGTGGAATTGATGAAGCTGGGCGTGGACCTTTGGCAGGACCAGTAGTTGCGGCGGCAGTTATTTTGCCTGTTGACTGTGATATATTATACTTGGATGATTCTAAAAAATTATCAGAGAAAAAAAGAAACCAATTATTTGCTGAAATAAATGAAAAGGCAGTGGCTGTTTCTGTTGGTATCGTGGACCATGACGAAATTGATAGAATAAATATTTTGCAAGCAACCTATGTAGCCATGCAAGAAGCCGTAAAAGGCTTGCCAATAAAACCTGACTGTTTACTGGTAGACGCGGTGACCATACCAAAAATAAATATAATACAAGAACCAATTATAAAAGGAGATGCAAAAAGTATTTCCATTGCGGCAGCTAGCATTATTGCAAAAGTCACCAGAGATGAAATCATGCTCCAATATGATCAGGAATATCCAGGGTACGGCTTTGCAGAACATAAAGGATATGGCACTCAAAAGCACATCCATGAAATTTTAAATTATGGATTATGTAAAATCCATAGAAGAACGTTTGTAAAAGGAATTATATAGAGGTGTTTTTATGCAAATAGGTGGAATAAGTCAAAATACGGGGGCCAGCGGGGCAACTCCTCAAAATCAAAAAAGTATATCTCAGCTTTCAGAAGGGGAAAAGTTCAAGGCTACCATTTTAGATATAAAGCCCAACCAAGTTACCATACGCCTTGGGGATGGAACACAACTTACTGCAAAAGCATTGGTAACACCTGATGCAAGAATTTCTCAAGAAATGACTTTTTCTGTAAAAGAAAATATGCAAGGGCAAGTTTTGTTAGAAATGGTAAAAGCCACTTCTGATCAAACTCGTCTAGGGGTAATCAAGGAATCGCTACAAGCAGCAGGAATGTACCCCAGTGAAGAAAATAAAGAGCTTGTAAAAGCACTGATGGACAACGGGCTTCCCATTGACAAAAACACCCTAGAAAAAGCCGCCTTTTTTAAATATGCAAAAGAGAACATGACACTTGATAAGGTGTTGTTTCTGTTGAAAGAAGATTTTAAGACTACGGAAAAAAGTATTGATTCACTGAATCATTTTTTAGAAAAAACAGCAGATGTAAAAAATAATATGAATACTATTTTTAATGAAACACTAAAGTTGCCAGCTGGTGCTGTTAAAAACAAAATGCTGGAGTTACTGACTGGGGATCAAAAAATGGGGGCATTTGTAGAACTGCTCAACACCAAAGAACCAGCAGAGGCATTAGCACTGTTAAAAGACAAAGATACCCCATTTCATGATTTAAAAAAGAAAATAGGGGAAGAATTTTTAAAAACAGGAGACATGAAAAAAGCCCTAGTAAACAGTGTCCTCCTTGAACTGAAAGACAAAGATTCTTTAAAGGAAATCAATCATTTTTTTAAGCAGTTAAATAACAGCATGGCAGAAGCGACAAAAGTAAGCAGTGATGTTCCTATGTTAAACAAAGCGGTTCATGACATGAAAGACAATATTGCATTTATGAATCAAATTGACAATTACAAACAGTTGATGCAAATTCCGTTTACCGTTCAAGGACAGCAAAATGAAAGTGATATATATGTGCTGAAAGGAAAAAAGGGAAGCAAAAACTTAAATGAAAATGCAAGTGTTTTGTTGGCACTGGATTTAGTTAATTTAGGACATATAGAAGCTTTCATTGTGAAAAATAAAAAAGAAATAACCTGTCAGTTTAGAGTAGAGGATGAAAATATTCAAAAATTGATAAAAATAAATGCAGAAAAATTAAATCATTTGCTGCAACAAAACGGTTATGTACTCCAATCTGTAAGTTATAAAAACATACATGAACCATTTACGGTGGTAGATGATTTGAGTGAAAACAAGGAAGATGCAAAAAATAAACGGTATACTTTTGATATGAGGGTGTAGGCATGGAAAAGAATAAAGAAGCACTTAGAAAACAAAAAGCAGTTGCCATTTCATACGAGTCGGGAGACATTGCCCCCAAAGTAATTGCCAAAGGTCAAGGATATGTTGCCGAAAAAATTATTGAAAAAGGGAAAGCGTTAGAGACTACAGTTTATAAAGATTCTGCCCTGGTGGAAGAACTGACAAAAATCGAAATTGGAGACAATATTCCACCAGAATTATATGAAGTAGTTGCCCAAGTTCTTATTTTTATTAGCGATTTAGACCGTATGGAGGACTTGAAGCGCCGTGGAAAATAAAAAGCGAAAAGGGGATATAGGGGAACATATTGCGACAGATTATTTAACCCATAAAAAGTATATTATATTAGAAAATAATTACAGAATTCCTTCAGGTGAAATTGATATTATTGCAAAAGACGGGGAATATATTGTTTTCGTAGAAGTGAAATTAAGATACAATTTAAACAACGGTTATCCAAGAGAAGCTGTTCATCGACCAAAACAAAAATCAATTATACGGGTGGCACAATACTACATTCAGGAGAAACAACTTTTTCATCATGACTTTAGATTTGATGTAATTGAAATTTTAGGAGATAAAGTAGAACATATAGAAAATGCCTTTTGGGCATAGCGCGAGGTGTTCCATGATTTTAAATAAAAAAGACAACGTTTTATTTTATACATTTGAAACATTTTCAAAAACAGGCATGGTAAAACATTGCTTTTCTACTAGAAAAGGCGGTGTGAGCAGTGGCGTTTTTTCTGAAATGAATTTAGGGTTTCATCGAGGGGATTGTTCTGAACATATAATTCAAAATTTTGAAATTTTAACGTCAGCCATCCAGAGCCAGGCTGAAAATGTGGTTTTTGCCAATCAAATTCACCAAGACAATGTTTATATTGTTTCCCAAAAAGACAAAGAGAAAGTATTTCACGAAAGTGAAAGGATAAAAGATACGGATGCCTTTATTACCAATGAGCAAAATGTTTTATTAACGACCTATCATGCAGATTGTGTTCCCATTTATTTGGTAGATCCAGTAAAAAAGGCAATTGGACTTGCTCATGCTGGCTGGCGTGGAACCGCCCTTCAAATTGGAAAAAAGACTGCCCTTGCAATGAAAAATGTATATGGCTGTGCAGTAGAAGATATTTTAGTAGGCATAGGCCCTTCCATTGGTGGATGCTGTTTTGAGGTAGACTTGCCTGTTGTTACAGAATTTAAAAACTTAGTTCCTTTTTGTGAAAAATATATTTCAGATTGCCAAAATGGGAAATATAAAATAAACTTGTGGGGAATTAATCAACAGTCGTTAGAAGAAGTCGGCATCAAGACCAGCAATATTGAAGTTGCAGAGATTTGCACCATGTGTGATACGGAGTTATTTTTTTCTCACCGTGCGATGGGTGGGGAGCGAGGGTCTCTTGTGGCAATGCTAGAGTTGATGTAAAGAGAAGGACAGCGGGGGGCTTTGCCCTCCATTACAACTAGCCAAGGTTTTAGAATTGGAGTGTAGATTTTGAAAAAAAATGTAATTATACAAATAGAAAAAGAAAGCATAGCAGAAGAAATCGGAGTTGAAAAAGGTGATATTCTCCTTGAAATAAATGGACAAGCAGTGAAAGATGTATTTGATTACCGATTTTTAATTGCAGATGAATATATTGAAGTTTTAATAGAGAAGCCAGATGGAGAAGAATGGCTTTTGGAGGTAGAAAAAGAAGAAAATGAAGACTTGGGAATTGTTTTTGAAACAGGCTTAATGGATCAGGCAAAGTCTTGTAAAAACAAATGTATATTTTGTTTTATTGACCAACTTCCCAAAAATATGAGAGAAACCCTTTATTTTAAAGATGATGACAGTAGACTTTCTTTTTTACAAGGAAATTATGTAACATTAACCAACATGAGTGAAGAGGATATTAAACGAATCTTATATTATCACTTATCACCTATTAATGTTTCCGTTCATGCCACGGATCCAATTTTAAGAACAGAAATGTTGAAAAACCCCAACGCAAAAAATATAATGAAGGTTATTCAACAATTTAATGATGCGGGAATTTCCATGAACTTTCAAATTGTGTTGTGTAAAGGGGTGAACGATGGCGCTCACCTAGACAAATCTATTGAAGACTTGTCCCAAATTATTCCTAATGGAAAAAGTCTTTCCATTGTTCCGGTAGGCATTTCCAAATACAGAGACGGCTTGCACCAGTTAGCTCCATTTAATAAAGAAGATAGTCTAACTGTCATTGCTCAAACGGAATCATGGCAACAAAAACTAAAAAAACAATACGGCACCAACTTCGTTTACATAGCGGACGAATTTTATATTAATGCAGAAGTACCTGTTCCAGATTATAAAGTGTATGAGGATTTTCCTCAAATTGAAAATGGGGTGGGAATGATTGCCCTGATGAAAAAGGAATTTCAAGACCATTTTAAAAAGATGAAGTTTAAAAATAGTGAAAGAGAAGTTTCTATCGCCACAGGGAAAGCTTCCTATGAATTTATCTTATCCTTAACCAATCAAATTACAACTGTTTATCCCAACACCAAAATAAATGTGTTCCCCATTGAAAATGAGTTTTTTGGAGAGCATATTACGGTGTCAGGCTTAATGACGGGGACCGATATTATGAATCAGCTTAAAAATCGTGTCAGTGGGAAGAAATTGCTGATTCCCCAAAATGCCCTTAGAAGTGACACCGAAATTTTACTAGATGACACTACTTTAAAAACCATCAGTCAAAATTTAAACATAAATGTAGAGGCTGTAGAATCAACCGCTATTGATTTTATTACAGCTTGCCTATATAATTAGAAAAAATTAATTTTAAAACCTTGAAGAAACTTTTATCTACCGGCAGAGGACGAGCCAAGGGCAAAACCCTTGTGGAGAAGCACAGTCTGGGTCTTAAATCTTAAATTAACATGGAGGAAAAAATGGCAAAACCGATTGTTGCAATAGTAGGAAGGCCCAACGTAGGAAAATCTACGTTGTTTAATAAATTAGCAGGTGAAAGACTTTCTATTGTAGAGGATACACCTGGCGTAACAAGAGATAGACTTTATGCAGAAGTAGATTGGCTGAAACACAACTTTACCATTATTGATACCGGCGGACTAGAACCAGAGTCTAACGACGTCATTTTAAAACAAATGTATGAGCAAGCAGAAATCGCCATGGAAACAGCAGATGTTATTATGTTTATCGTGGATATAAAAACAGGAATCACAGAATCAGATATGCAAGTTGCGAATATATTAAGAAGAACAAAAAAACCAATTGTCTTAGTGGTGAATAAAGTAGACAATATGAAAGAAGAGCCATTGGACATCTATGAATTTTATGGTTTGGGACTTGGAGAACCGATTCCGGTTTCCTCAGGGCAAGCATTGGGCATTGGTGATATGTTAGACGTTTTGGTTTCTTATTTTCCAGAAGAATCAGATGCAGATGAAGAAGAAGAAGTAATAAAAGTAGCGATTATTGGAAAACCAAATGCAGGTAAATCTTCTCTTGTGAATAAAATATTAGGAGAAGAAAGGGTAATCGTAAGTGATGTTCCGGGAACAACAAGAGATGCAATCGATACGTATTATGAAAAAGATGGACAAAAATATGTATTTATCGACACAGCGGGAATCAGAAGAAAAAATAAAATAAAAGGCAATATAGAACGTTTTAGTATTATAAGAGCCGTTGCTGCAGTGGAACGTGCAGATGTTTGTTTACTGGTAGTAGATGCAACAGAAGGTGTAACAGAACAAGATACAAAAGTAGCAGGTATTGCCCATGAACGTGGTAAAGGCGTTATTATTGTTATTAATAAATGGGATAAAATTGAAAAAGACGATAAGACAATGAACAAATTCATTAAAGATATTGAATTTGAATTGGCTTATATGCTTTATGCACCTAAAATATTTATTTCTGCCTTAACAGGTCAAAGAGTTGTAAAACTTTTTGATATGATAAAAGCCGTTTCTGAAAATCATGCCCTTAGGGTAAGTACTGGACTTTTGAATGATGTTTTAATTGAAGCCATGGCAATGAATCAGCCACCAGCGGAAAAAGGCAGACCTCTTAAAATTTATTATATTACACAAGTTTCCGTTAAACCACCAACTTTCGTTATATTTGTAAATGATGCAGAGTTGCTTCATTTCTCTTATAAACGATATATTGAAAATCAATTAAGGCAAGCATTTGGATTTAGTGGAACACCAATTCATTTTATTACTCGTCAAAAGAGTGAAAGGGATTAGTATGTTTAGACTAATTTGTATTTTAATAGGCTACGCAATTGGCTGTATCCAAACTGCGTATTTTGTTGGAAAAATTTTTGGTAACATAGACATAAGAGAACATGGAAGTGGAAATGCTGGTTTTACAAACATGACAAGGGTTTTGGGGAGAAAAGCAGGTATCATTACTTTTCTTGGTGATATTTTAAAAACGGTTGTGGCTATTTTGATTTGCACTGGGTTATTTAAAGGAACTGGAACTTTTTTATCCTATGACAATGCAACCATTGGGGTGTTGGCTGGGCTTTATGCTGGACTTGGTGTTATCATAGGACACAACTGGCCTTTTTATCTTAAATTTATTGGGGGGAAAGGAATTGCAGCAACCCTGGCTTTAATTCTTTGCTTAGATGTAAGGGTGGCAGCAATTACATTTGGGGCAGGAATTATTGTAGTTGCCATCACTCGATATATTTCGGCAGCTTCTTTAATGATTACGCTGTTATTTCCCATTGTAATGTTTTATTTTGGATATCCCATGGAAGTTGTTTTCATCTGTATGTTGGTTACCATTAGTGCATATTATAAACATCGTGGAAATATGGAAAGACTGATAAAAGGCACAGAACGTAAATTTAGTTTTTCAAAAAAAGGGTAGCTTATTTTAGGAGTGATATTTTTGACAAAAGTTTCTGTTTTGGGAGCTGGAAGTTGGGGAACAGCACTTGCATGTTTACTAAATAATAACGGCAATGATGTTACTTTGTGGTCATGGCAGGAGTCTGAAGCAAAAAGACTTCGAGAAGATCACGAGAACAAAGAATATCTTGCGGGAGTTTTACTTGATGAAAAAATAAATATTACAAGTGACATAGGGGAAGCGGTAAAAAATAAAGACGTAATTGTTTTTGCAGTTCCGTCAAAAACCGTTCGACAAAATGCCAACATGATTCAACCTTTTGTTCATGAGGGGCAAATTATTGTAAATGTTTCAAAAGGGTTAGAAGAAGAAACACTGCTAACTTTGTCAGAGGTGCTGGAGGAAGAATTGCCACAGTGTAGTATTTCTGTTTTGTCAGGACCTAGCCATGCGGAAGAAGTGGGAAAAAATATACCTACTACTTGTGTTGTTTCTTCAAAAAGCAAAGAAGTGGCAGAGACCATACAAAGTTTATTTATGAATGAAGTTTTTAGGGTGTACACAAATCCAGATATTGTAGGAATTGAACTGGGAGCCGCTCTTAAAAATGTAATTGCGTTGGCTGCCGGTATTTCCGATGGAATGGGTTTTGGTGACAATACAAAAGCGGCACTTATGACCAGAGGCATTGTCGAAATTTCTCGATTAGGAGTAGCCATGGGTGCAAACGTAAGAACATTTAATGGGCTAGCAGGAGTTGGGGATTTAATTGTTACGTGCACCAGTATGCACAGTAGAAATAGGCGTGCTGGAATTTTGTTGGGACAAGGAAAATCACTAAAAGAGGTTTTGGAGGAAGTTCACATGGTAGTCGAAGGTGTGAATACTGCAAAAGCTGCTTACAATCTTTCGTTAAAATATAATATTAGTATGCCATTAACAAAAGAAATTTATAAGGTACTGTTTGAAAATAAAAATCCCAGAGATGCCGTTAGTCATTTAATGACAAGAAATAAAACATCAGAACATGAAGCGGAAGATATTAATATTGATGGGACATACAATGTAAAATGGTAGTAAAAAATAAAAACCACTATGAAGAGTAGATTTTCTACCAGCCCATGGTGGTTTTTATTTTTATACATGGGCAAGTGTAGTTTATAGTGCACAAGAAAAAAATTTCATAAAAGAAAAATAAAATAGGATGGTCATAGTTGCTAAAAATATAAGTGTAGATACAATTTTATTCGACAAAAAATGCTAATTTAATTTTTTTTTATACAAAAAACTTGCAATTATAAATTTAAGTCGATATAATACTATTAGAAACAAAAAAAAGATACTATAAGAAATAAAAATAGTTCATCAAAATATAAATAATGTTGTTTCGGAGGTTATAGATATGGACATGTTAACGATTCCTTATGATTATAAACATAATATTAAAAATTTATTTGATGATACATACGAGGACTATTTTCATGATTTGAAGTCATACAACAATAATATTTATTGTGCTGTTCAGCTAATGGAACGTGTGGAGAATAATCCTGAAGAGTTATATTCTTATTTTGAAATTATAAAAAAATCCACTTATAAAATTAATACATTTATCAAAACGGTTTCTATATACAGGGCTTTTCCATCCCAAACAGTACTACCAAATTTTAAAAATCATAATATTATTTCTGTTATCGAAGAAACGGTGCTAAATTCCATGCCTCTTGCCAGACGAAAAAATATTAACCTATATTTCGACACAAATTGCGAAGAAAAAATAGCCACCATTGATAAAGAAATGATCGAAAGAATTATTTTAAATCTCATTTCCAATGCAGTTAAATTTACAGAAAGTAATGGGGAAATTAGTGTAACACTTGATGTTGAAGAAGACAAAGTGCATATCATGGTTTTGGATGACGGTAATGGAATCGAGAATGAGAATATCGGAAGAGTATTTGAAAGATATGTTAGCTTTGACAATGACAAATCAAGAGGACGAAGTCAAGGTCTTGGGCTTTTTATTGTGAAACAGCTTGTTGAACTACACGGCGGAACTGTTTTTATAGAAAGCAAAACGAAAAATGTAAAAGGAACAAAAGTTACTATTTGCATTCCCATTTTTCTGGATAATAATGCCGAACGAATTTTTGAAGAGGAAGGTTTTTACTTTGAAAATGTAGTTCAAATGGGTTTCTTCTAAATCAAGGCTGTTTAATTCCCATCTTCTAAATCCTCAGAATCATCCGCTTCAGGGTCTAGCATATCTGTTTTTATGGAAGTGGAAACTCTGAAATAGCCTAGCAATGGTTTTACAATGTTGAGTACTAATTCAATTTCAACATCATCCAGGTGGCTAAGTAGACTAATTAATTTTTCTCTTTTTGACTTAGCAGTGGGTGGTGCATTTCCCTTTTCGGCCACTCCTAAACGAAGCCCTTCATCAGCGTCTAATCCAAGATTTTTATTCAAAAGGTCATCTATTGGAATGGATAAACAATCAGAAATATTTTTCATTGTTAGGAGACTTACTCCCTTTTCGCCATTTTCAAAATTTCGAATATGACTCGGTGTGATGCCTAAATAATCTGAAAATTCTTTTACTTTATAATCTCTTTTTTCTCGTATATACCTAACGTTACTTCCAATTTTTTTTAGGTTAAGTTTGTCATTCACCATAAAACCTCACAATCTTAAGTTTTTTATAAGTCATAAATAGTAGAATTGTCCGACAACTGTTAGTTTTTTATTTTTTTGGTTGTCGAACAAGTCTATTTAAAAGCAGGGGAGGAACAGTCTTTCATTGCGGTTTAAATTAATTTGTGTCTTATATTGAATTAAATTTGATCTAGGATAGAAAAACAGAAGACGGCAATCTGAAAAAATTTTCTACAAGGATCAATGGAAAACTTACAAAGCTCATCATCTTAAAAGGGTGTTAATTAAAAAAAGTTCTTACAAACAATTAATTTTGTGAGAACTTTTTTGTTCCATTAATTTATAAAATGAGAAGGATATAAAGCGCCTTTAATTTTATATGAGAGCGGTTTAACCTTTGGTCAAGAAAATTCTATCGTATTTATTAAACAGCAATAATTCAGTAGGAAGAAGCGCTGTATCAAATAATTCAATCATTGTAGAATCAACCTCATCTAAGTTCTTTGTTATGGTTCAGCATATTTCGCAGCAGCAGCTTTCTGAAACATTTTTCGTAGTAACCAAAGCCATAATAAACATCTCCGCCGAGTTTATCATTATTATGTAGAACATTTATTCCCATAATAATAAAAATATTATAGTATTATTCTGCATATTATACAACGATTTTATAAGGCTTATACAAATTTTTATTTTAAATTTGATAAAACCATGGGAGTTATTGATTTGTAAATTAATAAAGTATATAATAGACTCCATAATAGCAATGAATACTAATTCGTTTCTAACATTAATTTTTATAAAATTGAATAAATACATAAGGAGAAGCTGTTCGCTAAATGGAGAAAAGAAATAGTGGAAAGCCGAGAAGAACCAGACGAAGCAAAGGCCCTAAACCTGTTTCAACGAAAAGGAGAAAGGCCAGTACACCAAAAAAAGTACAAGCATCAAAAAGACCATCCAGAAGTAGACGGACACAATATGGAAGTAGATTTTTAGCATTTTTTTTATTTGGTGCCATGATTATTTATATATGCGGTTCTTTAGTAACTTTTTTTACAAAAACAAAAACCCCGGTGGAAATTGCTCAGTTTGGAACTATTGAGCTACCCAAAGTTTATCAAGGGCTAATTGTGCGAGATGAGACTGTTTATAAAAGTAATAAAGCGGGAGAAATTACGTATGATGTACTTGAAAACGACAGAGTAAAAAAAGGTGAGCTTATTTGTGCCATTAAAGATACTGGCGCAACAACTGAAATTGAAAAGCAACTGACAGATATTGATTCAAATATTTTAAGTATCCAAAACAATCGAAGTGATTTCTCTCTTTTTAAAGATGAAATAAAAAGTAGGAATGTCCAAATTAAAGAAATTATTAATAATAGCATACCAAACTATATAGAATTAGACATAGCAAATGTATATAGTTTAAAAGCAAAAGTGCAAAAAAATATTGAAATAAGGAACCAAATGTTGCTAACAGAAAACAAAGGTAGCCTTAAAAATCTAGTGCAAGAAAAATTTACCTATGAGCAAGATTTGGCAAAAAACATTTCTGCCATGAGAACCAATGAAAGTGGCATTGTTTCCTTTCAAATTGATGGGTTAGAGGACACCTTAAAAACTGACAAACTGGATAATATTGTAGATGAACAACTGAAAATGAAAGTAGACACAGAGGGGTTCATACAAAAAAAGATTTGTAAGGAAGCAGAACCTGTTTTTAAAATCGTGAACTCCAATAATTGGTATATTATTTCTATTTTGCCCATTGAAAAATCAGCTAACTTAAAAGAAGGGGAAAATGCTGTCCTTTACATAAAGAACCAAGACCAATTAAAGCCCCTTGAGGTGAATGTAGAAAAAGTAAAAACCACAGATAAAGATTGTACCATTTATTTTAAAGTAACAAGAGATATGACGGATTATTTAAATGTAAGAAATATTAGTTTTGAGATTGATATCAATACATTTAATGGAATTAAAATTCCCAACACATCAATTGTAGAGCGAACTCTTTTAAAAATTCCCAGTCAGTATGTGATTGACAATGGTGACGCCGTGGGTGTTTATAAAAAATTGGCGGAAGGTAGTGAGTTTATCCCTACTTCCATTTTAATAAAAGATGATGATGAGAAAAATGTGTATGTTCTGCAAGACTTACAAATTTTAAAACTTGGGGATGAACTTATTTTGTCGAAAGATGACAAAAATACGCCGTACCAAATCAAAGATATTAAAACGTCAAAAGGTGTTTATGTTGTAAATAGTGGAATTGCTAAATTTAAGTCTATTACAAGTATTGCTGAAAACAAAGACTATTCCATTATTAAAGTGGAGGATATGTACGGTGTGAAGTTGTACGACCGAATTGTTTCTGACTCAAAAAATGTGGAAGAAAATCAAATTGTGAATTAGAGACTGTAAGTATAGCTGTTAAGGGTAAGGTGATCGTGTGATTCGTGAAAATCTTGAAAACATTCAGAAAAAAATAGAAGCTGCCGCAAAAAAATCCGGCAGAAGTGCTTCTGATATTATGTTGCTTGGGGTTACAAAAACCATTGATATAGAAAGAATAAAGGAACTGTTGTCTCTGGGAATCAAGGATATTGGTGAAAACAAAGTTCAAGAGCTTACGTCAAAATATGAAGTAATCGGAGAGGGTGCAAACTGGCACTTAATTGGACACTTGCAAACAAACAAAGTAAAATATATGATTGACAAAGTGAAGATGATTCATTCCGTAGACAGTATGAAACTGGCAGTGGAAATCGACAAAAAATCAAGTGAAAAAAATAAAATTACCAATATTTTAGTGGAAGTGAACGTAGGGGGAGAGGAATCTAAGTTTGGGATAAAACCCGAGGATACCGTTGCCTTTGTTCAGGATTTAAGTCGATTAAAAAATGTAAAAGTAAAAGGGTTAATGACGGTGGCACCTTTTGTCGAAGATTCAGAGAAAAACAGGGAATCTTTTAGGCATATGCAAAAATTATTTATTGACATTAAGGCTAAAAGTATTGATAATATAAGTATGGAATTTTTATCTATGGGAATGAGCAACGATTTTGAAGTTGCCATTGAAGAAGGTTCCAATATTGTTCGTGTTGGAACAGCTATTTTTGGAGAGAGAGATTACTTATAAAAGTAAAAACCAGGGAGGATTATGATGAGCAATATTTTTGAAAAAGTGAAAACAGCAATGTTTGGTGAGGCCTATTACGATGAAGATGAATACGATGATGGCTATGAAGATGAAGTCATTGAACATATCGAACCAACCATTACAAAAAATAGTACAAAAAAACAAAACGTTGGTAAAGTAGTAAACTTACATAATAATAATGCTCAAACACAAGTTTTTGTAATGGCGCCAGTTGATTATGAAGATGCACAAGGTGTTTGTGACCATATTAAAGCAAAAAGAGCTGTTGTTGTGAACTTGGAAAATGTAGAGTATCCTACTGCTCAAAGAATTATGGATTTTTTAAGCGGTGCTTGCTATTCTCTTGAAGGTACCATTCAAAGGGTTTCTAATAATATTTTTATTATTGCGCCAGAAAATGTTGATGTTTCAGGTTACGTGAAAGAGGAATTGAAGACAAAAGGAATTGTTCTTCCTTGGGTAACCGCATACAAATAATTGGAGGCTTTTGAATGACGGCGGATTTTTTACAAGTTATTTTATTTAATGCAGTTACCATTTTTTTTAAATTAATGGAAATGCTCATTTTTGTAAGGGTTATTTTGTCTTGGTTTCCCATTAACAAAAACGGAAGTATCATGAAAATAATGTATACCTTGACAGAACCTATTTTACAACCTATTAGAAACATGATTAATAAGTCACCACTTGGTGGCCCTGGTATGATGTTGGATTTTTCTCCTATTATTGCCTTGTTTTTTTTACAGATTGTAAAAACCGCCTTGGTTTATATTATCGCGTATTTATAATTGCATAAACTTGATGTGATGGAGGTTGTCTTAATGGCGGTTTAAAAACTGCTTTTTGGACAACCTTTTTTATTTGTATTAAAAGAAAGGAATGTTTTATTTGTTTGACAGACAGCAACTCATTAAAAATTTTAAAGAGGCAAAAGACAAAATTGCATTTGCTAAAATATTTGATAAATTTGATTTTTGTGTGAAAACCCACGAAATTACGTTTACAGATTTTATGGACCCCAATAAAATTGATATTTTTAGAGAGAACTTTGCATTTATTCAAAACGGTGATGTGGAGATGAGTGTATATGGAGGATTTTCGGAAAGTGAAAGAAGCATGATTGCTTTTTATCCTTCTTATGCAGGGGTGGAGTTTTCTGATTTCCCCATCGAAGCAATTAAAATTTCTTATAATTCCAATTTTAGTCATCAGCTTGACCATCGAGAAGTGCTGGGGGCAATTATTTCTCTTGGACTTGACAGAGGGAAGTTAGGTGACATTCTTTTGAACCACGACAATGCCATTGCATTTTGCCACAGAGACATTGGGGGCTATATTACCACTAATCTTGACAAAATTTCAAGGACAAAAGTCTCCACTGAAATGGCAGACCGAGAATCCATTTATTTTTTGGAAAAGCCAAAAGTGGAAGTACGAGGGACTGTTTCGTCTTTGCGATTGGACGCTGTTTTGAGTCACGCTTTCAATCTTTCCAGAGGAAAAACCCAGCAACTTATTTCCGCAGAAAAAGCATTTATTAACTGGCTGACCGTAAGTGATACTGCAAAAATTCTTAAAGAAGGGGATATTATTACGTTACGAGGTTATGGCAGAATTGAACTTACTGAAATTTTGGGAAAGACAAAAAAAGATAGGATTGGTATTTTATTTTATAAGTTTTAACTTTTTCTAATTAAATTTTAATCTTTGACTAATTTTATTTTAACAAATATCGTGTATCATTTTACTAATTGTTACCAATATTGTGAACGGCGTGTAAGTTCGTAATATAGTTTATGAGGAGATGTGTATATGTTAAAATCTAAAATAATTAAATTTGGCGTGGTTGTAGTCATATTAGCGGCAGTCGGTAGCGGTGGATATTATTATTGGCAAAAAACAGTGGCAGCCAAAGAAGCTTCCAAAACCAAGCCAGCGTTTTCTACAAGCGCAGGAATCATGGAGTCAGTGAAAAAAACAGATATCAAAGAAGTTGTTTCCACAACAGGAACGGTCAACATTGCAAATCAATATAACGTATACCCAGAAGTAAACCGAAAAGTATTAAAAGTAAATGTGAAAGTTGGGGATAAAGTAAAAGTTGGAGATGTACTTGTAGCCTATGACGTAAAAGAGGCGAAAGACGACCTTGTGAAAAAAATAAACGAAGCTCAAATTAATTTGGAAAATGCAAAACTTTCCCTTCAAAATTTGACACTTCCCGTAAGTGAAACAGAAATTTTGCAACTTCAAAGTAGCATTACCCAAGCAGAAAAAAGTATTTATGATTCCCAAAATACATTAAAGTCTACTGAAACAAAAATAGAGCAAGCGCAGACGGCTAGTGATAATGCCAAAAAAACCATGGAGGATAACAAAGTTTTGTTTGAAGCTGGTGGAATTACAAAAGATGAGTATGATAAATCAGCAGATGATTATAAAAAAACACTAGATACAATTAACGACTACAATCAAACAAGAGAATCAAACTTAGTTGCCATTGATAACAACAAAAAATCATTAGACGATGCAAAAAAGAAATACGAACTTACCATGAACCAAAATGCAGAGGAATCAACTCAAATCAAAGTACAACAACAACAAAATCAAATTAAACTTGCAGAACTAAACATTCAAGATTTAAAACAACAACTTGCAGAAATAAAAGATACAACCGTAAGTGCATATGACGGAACCATCACTACGGTGGACGTAAAAGAAGGTGGAAATGTAACAACAGCAAATTCTATGGTTACGATATCCGACTTGGAACACTTAGTTATCCAATCAGACGTATCAGAATATGATGCACCAAAAGTAGTGCTTGGTCAAAAAGTTACTATGACATCCGATGGTCTACCTGGCGAAACTTACGAAGGGGTAGTTAGTAAAATAAATGAAATAGCAGAAACAAAAACGGTTTCCGGAAGTTCTGAAACAACCGTTGGAGTTGAAATTTCAGTAGATAACAAAGACCAAAAATTAAAACCAGGCTACTCCCTAGACTTAGAAATCGTAGCAGTGGATAAACCACAAGTGTTGGCAGTATCCATTTCAGCCATTCAAACAGATAAAAAAGAAAATAAAAAATATGTTTTTAAAATTGATGAACAAAGAAACTTAAAGAAAACATTTGTTACAGCAGGTACATATGGCGATATGAAAGTGGAAATAACAGAAGGGTTAAATGACGGCGACAGAGTCGTTACAAGTCCAACCAGTGATATGCAGGATGGAAAACCCCTTAGCATAAACAGAGGGAATGGAACAGGAACAGGAAAGGGAGGAACGCAAAATGGCAATGGTCAAAATATCAGAATTAACCAAGGTGTACAAACAGGGGGATTTGGAGGTGGCGGCGCTACAAGGAGTTTCGTTCCAAATAGATAAGGGTGAGTTTGTTTCTATTATGGGAGCATCAGGCTCTGGAAAATCTACCATGATGAATATACTGGGATGTCTTGATAAGCCCACTGGCGGAGCATATTTTCTTGAAGAGGAAGATGTTGCAAAGCTAAAGGACAATCAATTGGCGATTATTAGAAATAAAAAAATTGGATTTGTGTTTCAATCCTTTAATCTTTTGCCAAGACTTTCGGCACTGGAAAACGTTGAACTTCCTATGGTTTATGCAGGGGTTTCTGCTAAAAAACGTCGTGAGCTAGCCATGGATGCGTTAACAAAAGTAAGTTTAGAAGAAAGAGTAAAACATAAACCAAATGAACTTTCTGGTGGTCAAAGGCAACGGGTTGCGATTGCCAGGGCGTTGGTAAACACACCAAGCATACTTCTAGCAGATGAACCAACAGGAAATTTAGACAGCCGCTCTGGGGAAGAAATAATGGGAATTTTTCAACAATTAAACAACGAAGGTGCAACCATTATTATGGTTACCCATGAGCCAGACATAGCCCAACACACCAAAAGAATTGTTACATTTAGAGATGGAAAAATAATCTCCAATGAAAACGTTCAAAATCAAATCATTGCTGGGGGCGGTGCAAATTGAGTTTTTTTGAGAGTTTAACATCAGCCTTTAAAAGTGTTTTTGCAAATAAAATGAGAGCATTTTTGACAATGCTAGGTATTATTATCGGAATCGGCTCCGTAATTATTATTACTTCTATTGGGAAGGGCAATCAAGAACAAATTACAAGTTCCTTTGATAAATTAGGGGTTGGTCGTCTTACTGTTCGAGTGAGGAACAACAAAAATGCCACCAGAAATGATAATCTAAACATGGCAGACTATGACCTTCTTAAAAAACTTGACCAAGTAAAATATATTTCCCCTGTTTATAGTGGAAACAACATGAATGTAAAATTAGAAGACCCTACCAAAACCAAATCTGCCAATGTTTCAGGGGTTTCGGCAGACTATAAAGACATTACGAATCCTGAGATTTCATATGGGCGCTACATTTCTGAAAATGATGTGGACACAGGAAATAAAGTGGTTGTCATTAATGACACAACCGCACAAAAGATATTTGGTGTAGATAATGCCGTTGGGCAAAAAATATCCCTTAAATATCGAAATGGCACACAGAAGTTGACCGTAATCGGCATTTTAAAAAACGCCAATGCTTCTATTGAAAATATGTATGGCGACCAATATCCGGAAAACCTGGTAATGCCTATTTCAACACTGCAAAAAATGTTTAACACAAAAACCATTTCTCAAATTGAAATTGTGGTCAAAGACACAGATGTCATTGATGATACATCGGCTCTAATTACAACAAAACTTGAAGAAAAGCACCAAAATGAAGATAAATATTACGTTCAAAATATTATGCAACAAATGGAACAAATTAACCAAGTAATGTCCTTAATCACCATGTTTATTAGTGCAGTTGCAGGGATATCCCTTGTAGTTGGTGGCATTGGAGTTATGAATATTATGCTGGTGACCGTGACAGAGCGTACCAGAGAAATCGGCATACGAAAGTCAATTGGAGCAAGGAACAGTGACATTCGGAGTCAATTTATTATTGAAGCCATTATTTTAACAGGTTCTGGTGGTATTTTAGGAATTTTGTTAGGATGGGGAGGCGGAATTTTCGTTGGGAAGCTGATGAACATTAGCCCTATTATGACACCTCAATATGTTTTAATTGCAGTTGCTATTTCAAGCTTAATTGGAATTGTTTTCGGGGTTTACCCTGCCAACAAAGCAGCAAAACTTGACCCCATTGAGGCCTTGCGTTATGAATAGTTAAAAGAGAAAAAGAGAAGGACCTTGAGGGCGTTACCCTCAGACTCTTACAAGGGGACACATCCCCTGGCCCCACTCCTTTCCTAAGGTTCTGTATGAAATAGTAGATTTTGACACAGAACCTTAGGAAAAGAGTAAGATTTTTAAACGGGGTTTGGGGTTTGAGCAGTTTAGAAAGAAGGATTAAGATGGATTCAAAAAAAATTTTAGTAGTAGAAGACGAAGTGAAAATAGCTCGATTTGTGGAATTAGAACTAAATTATGAAGGATACGAGGTTTCGGTAACGCATGATGGGCGTGAAGGTATGAAAATGTTTGGAGAAAAGAAGTATGACCTTATATTGCTTGATTTGATGCTTCCTGGTTTTAATGGTCTTGAAATCTGTCGAAGAATCAGAAAAGAATCCGATGTTCCAATTATTATGCTGACTGCAAAAGGCGAGGTTATGGATAAAGTAACAGGACTGGATAGTGGTGCAGATGATTATATTACAAAACCATTTGCAATTGAAGAACTGCTGGCACGAATGCGTGTAGCATTAAAAAGAAGAAAAGTGAACTTAGACAAAGAAGAAAAAAATATGTTGGGTTTTAAAGATATCCTCATTGATGTAGATAAAAGAACCGTAAAAGTGGCAACAGATACGATAGAACTAACAAAAAAAGAATATGAACTCATTGTGTATCTCATACAAAATAAAAATGTAGTACTGACACGAGAGCAAATTTTAAATCAGGTGTGGGGCTATGACTATTTTGGAGAAACCAATGTAGTGGACGTGTACATCCGATATTTAAGGGCAAAACTGGACGAACATTATCAAGTAAAATATATTCATACCATTAGAGGGGTAGGATATTATGTTAAAGATGATGAATAAGCGAATCACACCATTTAACAAATTGCCTATTTCAACGAAAATAACACTTCTTTATACAGGGGTTTTTATCATAGCGGTGACTTTTATTAGTATCTTTATTATGGGAAACTTGGTTTTGTATAATCGAGCGGCGTCCAAAAGTGAGATGGAGCAAACCGCTAAAAAAATAGCAGAGTATATTTCCCTTGGTGGTGAGATTAATGAAGAGAAAATTAAGGAGTTGAACCCAAATAAATTTGTTCAAGTCCGAATCATTGATGAAGATAAAAACAAAGTTTTTGAAATAGCAACCATTGCTCCCATGCCACCTAAAAATTATGCGCGGGCAAATAGTTCAAGTGCCGATAATTTTAAGGTGAACAGTTTTAGAAAAGATAAGTTTATGTTTTATGATATGAATGTAAGTTACCAAGACAAACAATATACCATTAACTTGTTTCGAATTTATAATTTAGAAACAGAGTTTCGTCAAAGATTGATGAGCTTATTTATTTTTTCCAATATTGTGGGCATTATCATTTCTCTTTTTGTAGCAAGATACATCAGCAAGACCATGATCAGGCCAATACAAACCATTCGGAAAACAGCAGAGCGAATCAGCATTGAAGATTTAAGCCAAAGAATAGCTTATGAAGGCCCCGATGACGAACTGAAAGAATTAGTAGTTACATTTAATGAAATGATTGGACGTCTTGAAGTTTCTTTTAATAAACAAAATCAATTTATTTCGGATGCTTCTCATGAATTAAGAACGCCAATTTCTGTTATTCAAGGTTATGCAAATTTAATTAGTCGTTGGGGGAAAAGTGACCCCGATATTTTAGAAGAAAGCATTGATAATATTAAATCAGAAACAGAGCATATGACAAAGCTTATTAAAAAGCTGTTGTTTTTGGCAAAGGATGAGCAAAACAAAAAGCACATTCAAAAAAAGCCACTTTTGTTAAATCAAGTAGCAACAGAGGTTTTGCGTGAAATAGAAATTTTAGAAAGTGAAATAAAAGTAAACTTGGTGGATGATGCGCCAGTACTGATCTTTGGTGATTTTGATTTAATCAAACAACTGATGTGGATTTTTATTGAAAATGGGATGAAGTACACAAAGGATAAAAATACGGAGATTACAGTGAAACTTCATAGCGACGGAAAAAATAGCTACCTTACGATTTCTGATCAAGGAATTGGTATTCCAGAAGAAGAAATTCCATATATTTTTAATCGCTTTTATCGGGTAGATAAATCCAGAAATCAAGAAATTTCGGGAACAGGGCTTGGATTATCCATTGCCCAATGGATTGTAAAACAGCATAACGGAAAAATTATGGTAAACAGCAAAGAAAATGAAGGTACAGAAATGATGGTGGTTTTTGATTGTTATGGGGAGTAAAGCAATTCCAGCAGTATCTGTAGTAATGTAGAAAGAAATTTAATAAAAGAAGGTGCCAACATGAAAAAATGGATGAAAAAATTAGGTTTGGTTTTGACATTTACAATAGGGTTAAATTGTATGAATGTTTTTGGGGCAACAACAAAAAAAGAGGTAGTGGAACTTCCTGCCTTAACGATTGATGATGCCACTCAGTTTGCCATTGAAAATAGTTCAGACCTTGTCAATTTAGACCAAAATAATGATATTAATGAGAAATCAAGAAATGATGCAGCCAGTAACCTGACGGCATCTGTTCCAGATGCAGGAGATGTGCTGGTGACCTCTTCAACGAATTTGTCCAATTTATCAAAAATTGTTCAATTAGATATACAACTGGCATCCTACCAATCAGACGTTAAAACCCAAAAAACGTCTATCCAATATTCTATTAAACGGTTATTTGGTGGCATTATTTCTGCTGAAAATGATTTGAAGCTTTTTGATGAGTCACTTGCCATTGCAAAAAAACAATTAGAAATTTCACAACTTAAAAATAAATTAGGACTTATAAGCAACTCCGCGTTCAACACAGAAAAAGTGAACTACGATAAAAAAGTAAAAGAACGTGCTGAAAAGGCTACCGCAATTGACAAATCGTATGTTTCTTTAAACAATATAATTGGAAAAGATGCAAATCAAAAATACAAACTTTCCTATGATCCTGAATATAAAAAAATGAATGTAGAGGTTCAAACATTGGTAGGGCTTGCACTTGCTGAGAACCCTACGGTGCTTAAAAACAAAGGCAATATTCAATCAGCGGAATTTAATGTAAATGCCTACTCCTACACAGGTGGTACAGAGTCTTATGATACAAAGTCAGCAAAGCTAGACCAAGCTTATCGTGATTATTCTGATTCTCAAAAAAGCATTAGTGAGAAAGTTCGCAATGCCTACACCGACATTATGAATGCAGAGTCTCAATATGACAGAAATATAATGGAACTAAGCAAACTAGAAGGTGACTTGCCAATTAAACAAAAACAACTAGCATTGGGAAAAATAACAGAGCTTGATTTAAGAAACTACCAATACAGCATATCTACTTTAAAAAATACAATACAGTCACAAAAATTTGACCACGAATTAAAAGTAATGCAAATTAAAAATTCATTTTTGTTATAAGAAATAAAAAAATTCCATACGAGGCTTAATCCTAAAAAACTATCACGGAATGTTTGTGATAGTTTTTGTTTTTTCTTTCAAGTTGTGGAGCGGTGGAGTATAATTAAAAAAAGCAAAGGAGAAATGAATTTTGAAAACTTTAATTTTAAATGGATCTCCAAGAAAAAATGGGGACAGTATGGCGTTGATTTCTGAAATGAAAAATATACTAAAAGGTGAGGTGCAAATGATTTCACCGTATCATGACAATGTTAGTCCTTGTACAGATTGTAGATATTGCTGGGGCAATGCTGGTTGTTCCATTCAAGATGATATGCAAATTATTTATGACGGAATTGATACGTTTGACAATGTTATTATTGCTTCCCCAGTATATAGTTCCAATGTGACAGGACAATTGATGAACCTTGCCAGTCGATTTCAAACATTTTATGCTGCAAGGCATTTTAGAAATGCCCCAATCAAACAAAAACAAAAAAATGGTGTGTTACTATTGGTTGGCGGTGGTGACGGGGCACCGGAAGATGCCGAACGTTCTGCTAGAAACATATTCAGATATTTGAACACAAAGTGTATTGGCAATGTGTATTCGTTACATACCAACCAAATTCCAGCCAAAGAGGATCGGGGAGCCATGGAAAAAGCAAAAGAAATGGCACATCGTTTAAATGATATGTATTGTAAGATTTTATAGTTGCCAAAACGCCACACAAATTTAACATAATTGTTATATATTACCCTATAAAAACCGAAATACAATATGGTATAATATGCAAAGTGAAATTATCATTTCATTTTTAAAAATTTGGAGGTTACTATGAAAAAAGCATTGTCTATCATCATTACGCTGGTGATAAGTCTATCTAGTGTTTTTCCAACGTTTGCATTAACGGATGAAAAGATACTGACGGACCCAATTACAAATATGTATACCGGTCGAACCGAGGCTCAAACGATTATAAAAAATATTAATTTTAAAGATGTTCCTGCTACTTTTTGGGCAAGAGAAGCAATTACAAGAAGTGGCGCACTGAATATGGTCAAAGGGTTTAATAATAATTACAATCCTTCGGGAACGGTTTCAAAAGAAGAAGCCATCGCTTTTTTAATGCGTGGAGTAGGGCTTGAAATTGCATCGCAACAGGCGGGCATTACCGCCATGGCAGCGGCACCAGGTCAAACAGGACTTCAAAATATTTGGTCTCTTGGTTACTTGAACATGGCGTCTCAAATTGGTGTAATAACACCAGCAGAATATACAGAGGCGTTAACGGCTACCCCTGTTAATTTTATAAGAACAGCCCCAGCAACAAGAGAAGAAGTTGCCGATTGGTTAGTGAAAGCCATTACATATAAAGATCCACAAAGTTTTATTTCAAGTGAAACCCAACAAAAAGTATATACATTTACTGATTGGAAACAAATTGATGTAACAAAAGTTTCGGCAGTGGAATCGATAAGCACCAATAAAATTATGACAGGTACCAATGGGTTATTTAAGCCAAAGGGCAATATTTCAAGAGCAGAAATGGCACAAGTTTTAAAAAATATGGATTCTATTTATTTTAAAGCAATGGGAATCGAAAAAAAGATAGGAACAGTAGGCGTATTAAAAGACGCACAGCAAAACCAAACAGGTTCAGCATCTGCATGGAGAAATATTTATATCAGAACAGATGCAGGAACCATTGATGCAATCCAATACGAGTTACAAAGTAGTTCATCACCTCAAGCAAAAAATAAAGATGCGGTAGTTTATCTTAATGGAGCAGGAACGATTGGTGGATTAAACCTTCTGGAAGAAGGGCAACAAATAGAATATTTGGTGGATACAGCTACCTCAACCGTTTTGTATGTTCAAATGGTAAAAGGTGTTTCAGAATATACATTACAAAGGTTGTTATATTCTTTTGACATAACGGACGGTCAAATCATCACAAAAGATGATACAGGAAAACAGTTTACGTACCCTGTAGTCAAAGGACTTTATGGAACCAACGGAACAAAAAGTTATTTGGTCATTGACCAAAAAGACAGGGATATGAAAAGCCTTCCCATCGGTAGTCGGGTAGAGTTAACCATTTTAAATGATGTGGTAAAAGAAATTAAATTTATTGGGCAAAAAGAAATTTACCCAGAAATAAGGGGTATTGTAGTAGAAAACAACAGTGAATTAGGTTACATTACCATCATTGACAACACAGGAGCAGAAGTAACCAAAAAATATTACAGCGATGACATGGTAGTAGAAAAACAACCATATTACACAGAACAAGATGATATTGGCTACTTAAATCAAATGTTTCCTCATTTTCAATATGACCCCAGGTCAACGGTAATTTCTGAAGTGGAACCTGGGGATATTGTATTTATTTTGCCAGATTCAGAAGACCCAGAAGCAATTACAAGTATCAGTGCTTCAACCAATTACATCATGAAATATGGTAAAATAAAACAATTCAAAGCAAATGGCAACGAAGGTCAAGTTTTAATTGAATATGAAGATAAAAGCACTGCATGGTTTGACGTACCCGATGGAATTTTTGTTTCAGAAGATGGAAAGCCAAAAAAAGTGTCAGACATTCAAGCCGGAGATTGGGCAAAGCTTCTTGTGAATCAAGCAATTATAGAGCCAGGACACGTGATGCAGTCGGTAAAAGAAATCACCCTTGAAGGCAGCGAACATTTTATAAGCAACATTGTAAAAGGTCAATTAAATAGTATTAACCCAATACAGAACCAACTGATTCTCCAAAATGTTCAAACACTGTCAAAAACAGGATGGTCCAATTATACCCAATTAAAACAGTTTAGCCTCTCTGGAAAAGACGTTGAATACTATTACCAAGGAAAAAGAATTTCTCTTGATTATGCCAATAAGTTTTTAAAACGAAGTGATGGCGATGTGTATGTTGGGTTAGAAAATAGCTATGCGACAGAAAGAGTAAAAATAGTTACCTTTAGACAAGGTCGTGACGAGCTCCTTCCTTCTGATACGGTTTTAGATGCCAATGGCTCCGGAGCGTTTAGCATTATTACCAATAGCGGTGACATCAAAACAGACCAAGGAACCATTGTAAGAAGATATGGAAGGCTAGTAGATGGAAATAGTATTATGCCATCAGACTACGCAAGAGTAGCATTAAATGGTGAGAATAATGCGGCAGTAGTTGACATTACAGATATGCCAGATATTTCAGGGGTTGTTATTTCAAGAGGTAGAATTGCCACTATTAATGACGATACCAGTTTTAAAATTCAATCCATGGCGACTTTGGCAGGAACAAGCTGGGCTTTTTCGCCAATCCAACGTGAATTTACAATAGATTATGATACAAAATATTTGGACAGTACAGGATTAACGGATCCTAAAAAGTTTATTACATACACCACAGATACCAAAGTGGATAAAGTGTATAACATTGTGGTAGACGGAACAAAAGCAACGTATGTTGTAGATTCACCATACACCACAAAATCAGTAAAAGGAACGATTTACGATATAACAGATACAACGGTTAGTATTAAAGATGCCTATGTTTATAATGAGACAACAGGAAAGTGGACGCTGGTAAGCAATACAAATAGTACACTGGTGATTACAGTTCCTACTAATTCTATTATTGTGAAAAATAATAAAGTAGTCACAACCAGTGGATTGGTAAAAGGTGATAGCATTAGGGTAATGACAGATAAATTAGATGCAAAAGTATTACCAGCTACCAATATTACTGGCTACATTATATTGAACGAAAAATAATAAGGAGAATTAACATGAAAAAGCGTACAGGTGTTATGGGTTTTATCATGGCTTTGTGTTTTTTGTTTCCCGTTTCGGCTCATGCCGAAATGGGTGACATGGGCTATTTTGGTGGAATTTCAGAAGGCACAAGGCTTCCCAAAACCACAGAAACCATATTGGCAGCTTCTAAAACGTCTACCCAAAAAACAACCCAAAAAGATTTAGCATATAAAGAAACTGTATTTCTGGATGGCAACCCAGTTGTTTTTGAAGGAGTTTTAAGAGTCAAAACGTCAGCAATCCCAGCAGCTACGGTGGGAACTTTTACAGAGAGCTATCAAGTGCTACCTAGTGCATCAACATCACCGGATGTTTCGATTAATCGGAACATCACGCTTACGGTGAATTATAGAAAAGAAGGCACACAAATTATAAAAGATTCAGAAATGAAAACATGGACAGAGACCATCGCAGTAAGAGGTACGACTTATACACTGGATAAAAGTCAATCCCATTATGGTGTTAGTATTATTGAAGATATAACCCCAGGAGTAACTTATTACAAGGGAAATGTTTCTGAGAAAGCAGTTTACACCGGTGGAACGGGATCAAATAAAAGAGTGCTTGAAACCAGCGGTTCTATTTATGGGTATAATAGCGCTTGGTCAAGTACAGAAACCCACAGAATAGATGCCCAGCTTTATGCTTCTGGTGATGCAACATGGCAAATGCAATACCAAATGCGTCCTTCGGTTTCTGTCAGTAAAAAACTTCAATATTCAAAAAATGAACCTACTGCTATTAGTTTTGACGGGAATTATTATGAAGTAATGAACAATCAAAGCGGGATGGAATACAACATTAATGTCCTACCAGCACAATTTTCATTAACAACGCCAAAAGAAGGGAAGATGACAATTTCTTCTAACAATGCGTTTGAGCAATTGGTTGCACCGGATACTGCTTTCTTAAAAGGTAATTTTGCAGAACAAGATATAAAGAAATTGTTTAGTATGCAAATTTTAAGCGGAGATCCTAAATTCTACAAACCAAATCAAGCCATTACAAGAGGCCAGTATGTAATGGCTTTGGCGAAGGCGATTAAACTGCCAGTTGAACTTCCAACAGCCAAAACTACATCAGGCTCTAAAAAAGCACCTATTAATATTATTTTCCCCGATGTTCAGCCAGACAGAGAAGAATACCCTTATATCAATGCTTCTTATAAAGCGGGTCTTGCAGTTGGCCGTGACAACGGGCAATTTTACGTAGACTCTCCTATTGAAAGGCAAGAGGCGGTTGTCATTTTAATGAGGGCATTGGGACTTGCTAATTTAGGTCTTGACCCAACCCCCGTTACTACTTTTACAGACGATGATAAAGTTGCGGCTTGGGCAAAAAGAGAAGTGTACGCAGCCAATCGCATTGGTATTATTAGTGGTGACCAAAATGGAAACTTCCGTCCAAAAGATAATATTTCAAAAGCAGAGGCGGCTGCATTTATGAATAGAATGTTGACGTATATGAGAGAAGATTTACAAATTGATTATACGGAGCACATTGTGCCATACGCTAATTAGCGCATATTATTACTAACATTTTTATACATTGCTATCATGAACATACACTGATTAAGGTAATGACGTTGATTATTACGCTTAACAGCGACACATAACATTATATTTTATTTCAGGAGGCTTTTTAGATGAGAATTTTAAAAAAGAATATAGTTGTTTTCATCATTACCTTTGTAATGATTTTTGGAGTAGCAACACCACCTCAAGTTTTTGCAGATGTACAGACGCCAAATGAGCAAAAGCAGAATCTAGCAGATGCCAATGAATTTATGTCTCAGTTGATGTCCTTTATATTAAATAATTATATGGGTGGAGATGTTACACTAGATTCTTTGGTTGAAGCCTCCGTAAAGGGGATGTTTGGTGCTCTGGACCAATACAGCGAATATTTATCTGCTGAGGACTATGGCAAATTTACAGATTCTCTTTCGGATAATTATGTGGGAATTGGCATCGTAACAGCCACAAATGCAGATGGTCGTGCTTATATCAAAAAGATTTTTGAAAACTCTCCTGCTGAAAAAGCAGGATTAAAAGTAGATGATATTATTTTAAAAATTGATGATAAAGAAATAAATAGTACGGTAGCTGGTGACATAACCTCTTTTGTTCGAGGAGAGCAAGGAACCTCTGTCAAAATAGCCGTAAAAAGACAAAATGATACAAAGGAATTTACAGTAAATAGAGAAAAAATAAAAATAAGTAGCGTTGATGTAAGCCGGATTGATGAAGTTTTGAAAAAAACAAAAGGAGTAATCAATGCAGATATGCGATATATTTCCATTGCTTCTATTGATGATCGTGTTGCCGAAGATTTACAAAAGGAGCTTGATAAGGCAAAAGCAGAAGGTGTTACAAAGCTTATTGTTGACTTACGTGGCGACGGTGGTGGTTATGTAGATGAAGCCCTTGCTATTTGTAAAATGTTAGTTCCCAAAGGTCCTATTATCAAAGTAAAATATAAAGATGGAAAAATTGAAACACCTGTGTCGGATTTAGAAAAATCTCCTTTTAAAATGGTGGTATTGGTAGATGGAAACACGGCATCTTCTTCTGAAATTATTTCGAGTGCATTGCAAGATTCAGGTGCTGCTAAAATAGTAGGAGAAAAAACCTTTGGAAAAGGAATTATGCAGTCTATTATTCCTCTTTCTGATGACAGTGCCATCAAACTTACCACCAGCGAGTACTTTTCTCGCAATGGCAATAAAATAAATAAAGTTGGAATTATGCCTGATTATGTAGTAGACCTTCCTTATTTTATGTACTCCGATACTGATTTCACGGAAACATCGGAATCAGATGACATTAAGAACTTAAAACAAATGTTAAACTTAGTAGGATATAAAACAGGAGACATCAATAATAAGTATGATGATGTTACGAAAAAAGCAATGAATAAGTTTCAAACCGACAACAAATTAAAAGTAACAGACTTACCAGATGAAGATACCGTGATGATGTTGGATACGATGCTGTATAAATTTTTTAGTGAAAATGATTTAGTACTTCAAAAGGGATACGAAGTTTTAAAAAATATGAAATAGTATTTTTAAAATGAAAAATAAATAAGGCTGTAATAAAACTTATAAGGGTTTGAATGTAAACCCCGTAAGTTTTGTTACAGTTTTTTTATGCTATAGAGCATAAGTAAGTGTCTTTTGGAACTAAATTTTTATTTTTGAATAACCTAGCAGTGTAGAGAATCATTACGCTTATTCGGTTTTATTGCGGTCTAATAAAAAAAGTTAAACCGCTACAGAGACGTAGAAATTATTTCTATTTTCATGATGGAACGCTTGCGCCATAAAGATAAGTTCCAAGGGAGATAAGTCGAATAAGTAAAAATTTCTACAAAATAATTTACTTATAGGGGTGTCAAAAATGAAAATTTATCATTACAATGAAGACGAAGATGAAGTATTTAATGAAAGAAATTATACTAAAAAAGAACATAATCATGATGAATGTCACTGTTGTGTAGGACCAGAAGGCCCACAGGGACCAGAAGGTCCAGAAGGACCTCGCGGCCCAAGAGGACCTATAGGACCACGAGGAGAACGAGGCCCAGCTGGTGAACAAGGTGAAAGAGGAGCGACAGGAGCAACCGGAGCCCAAGGAGCACAGGGTGTAAGAGGAGCAACCGGAGCCCAAGGTCCACAAGGAGAAGTTGGAGCAACAGGAGAAAGAGGGCAAAGAGGAGCAACAGGGACAACGGGAGCCCAAGGTCCACAAGGAGAAGTTGGAGCGATAGGTGAAACAGGAGCCCAAGGCCCACAGGGTGAAAGAGGAGAAAGAGGAGCTCAAGGACCACAAGGAGAAGTTGGAGCGACAGGTGAAACCGGAGCCCAAGGCCCACAAGGGGAAGTTGGGGCCACAGGTGAAACCGGAGCCCAAGGACCACAAGGAGTAAGAGGAGCAACTGGGACAACGGGAGCCCAAGGCCCACAAGGGGAAGTTGGAGCGACAGGTGAAACCGGAGCCCAAGGCCCACAAGGAGTAAGAGGGGCAACCGGAGCCCAAGGTGCACAAGGCGAAAGAGGAGCAACAGGGACAACGGGAGCCCAAGGACCACAAGGAGTAAGAGGAGCAGCTGGGGCAACAGGAGCAACAGGAACAACCGGAGCCCAAGGACCACAAGGGGAAGTTGGAGCGACAGGTGAAACCGGAGC
>JAVBJQ010000028.1:0-42700 GCA_031546905.1 Eubacteriales bacterium
TATGTTTTTAAACAATTAAAAAGTAAAGGCAAGCTTACAGAAAAAGATGTAAAAGAAGCTTTGCGGGAAGTTAAGCTAGCTTTGTTGGAAGCTGATGTTAACTTTAAGGTTGTTAAAGAGTTTATCAATAAAGTTACTGAAAAATCAGTTGGCGGAGATGTTTTGGAAAGCCTAACTCCGGGGCAACAAGTAATTAAAATAGTAAACGATGAAATTGTGAATATGATGGGGAACACCCAAAGTAAACTTACTTTTTCTTCTAAACCACCTACTGTTTATATGATGGTTGGTTTGCAAGGGGCAGGTAAGACGACAACTTCTGGAAAACTTAGTGGTCTTTTAAGAAAACAAGGGAAAAAACCTTTGTTGGTTGCCTGCGATATTTATAGACCGGCGGCTATTAAGCAACTTCAAGTCGTTGGAAATACGTATAACATTCCTGTTTTTACAATGGGAGATCAAATAAGCCCTGTAGAAATAGCAAGGTCAGCATTAGCCCATGCCAATGAAAATGGCAATGACGTTATTATTATCGATACGGCTGGTAGACTTCATATTAATGAAGAACTGATGGATGAATTAAAAGAAATCAAAAATGTAGTAAGACCACAAGAAATTTTGTTAGTAGTAGACGCGATGACTGGTCAAGATGCAGTTACAGTTGCAGAAACTTTTAATGAGAAACTTGGTGTTGACGGTATTGTTTTAACAAAACTCGATGGTGACACAAGAGGTGGTGCGGCGTTATCTGTAAGAGCCGTTACTGGTAAACCTATTAAATATATTGGGATGGGCGAAAAATTAGAAGATTTAGAACCTTTTCACCCAGATCGAATGGCTTCAAGAATTTTAGGAATGGGGGATGTTCTTTCTCTCATTGAAAAAGCCCAACAAACATTTGACGAAAATAAAGCAATGGAATTAGAGAAGAAAATGCGAAACATGGAATTTTCTTTGGATGACTTTTTAGAGCAAATGCAGCAAGTAAAAAAAATGGGTCCATTAAAGCAAGTAATGGGAATGATTCCTGGTATGAGTCAAGTGAATCTTGATGAAGCAAATGTGGATGAGAAATCTATTTCACATATAGAGGCAATTATTCAGTCTATGACAAAAGCAGAACGAATCAATCCTGCCATTTTAAATGGTTCTCGCAAAAAGAGAATTTCAAAAGGTAGTGGGCGTTCTATTCAAGAGGTAAACAAGTTGTTAAAGCAGTTTGAAGACATGAAAAAAATGATGAAACAACTTACCGACATGACCAAAGGAAAAAAAGGAAAATTCAATATGCCTTTTTTCAAATAAATTTTATAAATTGCTGTAAGGAGGTGAAACAAAATGGTTAAAATCAGATTAAAAAGATTGGGTGCAAAAAAAGCTCCTTTTTATAGAATTGTTATTTCTGACTCAAGAACACAAAGAGATGGTAAATCTATAGCTGAAATAGGTTATTATGACCCTACTAAAGATCCAATTGAATTAAAATTAGACGTTGAAGCTGCAAAAACATGGCTTAAAAACGGTGCGCAACCTACAGACACTGTTAAGTCTTTACTTAAAAGAGCTGGTGCTTTAGGAGAGTAATTTCTTCATTATAATGGAGGAGTTTTATTATGAAAGAACTTTTAGAGGTTATTGCAAAGAACTTAGTTGATCACCCTGAAAAGGTTGTTGTTACAACTATTGAAAGTGAAAAGTCTATTGTTCTTGAACTTAAAGTTTCGCCCGACGATATGGGAAAAGTTATCGGAAAGCAAGGCAAAATTGCAAAAGCAATTCGCACTGTTGTTAATGCAGCATCGGTTAGCGTAGATAAGCGTATTGTTGTTGAAATTATTCAATAATAAGGAACAAATAAAATGGCTGTCTCTTGTGAGGCAGCTTTTTTGTAGGGAAAGAGGAGTGAGCTTGTGAACGATTTTTTTGAAATAGGAAAAGTAGTAAATACCCAAGGATTAAAAGGGGAGATTAAAATTTTTCCAACGACAGATGACCCACAACGATTTGAACTGTTGGACGAAATAATAATCAATATAAGAGGAAACGATTTTGTCTATAAAATGGATAAAGTGAGATACAACAAACAATTTGTTATTTTAAAATTGTTAGGAATAGACGACATCAATCAAGCAGAGTCTTTAAAAGGCGGAACAATTAAAATTCCGGTGGAAAAAGCGTTGCCATTATCAAAAGATGAATATTATATTAGAGATTTACTGGATATAGATGTTTTTACAGATGAGAATGAGTACCTAGGAAAAATTATTAAGATTTTCCCAACGGGTGCCAATGATGTTTATATTATTGACAATAACAAAACAGAACTTTTAATTCCAGCTATTAAAGATTGTATTTTAGATGTGAATCTTTCCGAAAGAAAAATGAAAATTAAACTGTTAGATGGCTTGAGGGATTGATGATGAACTTTTATGTTTTGACGTTGTTTCCAGAAATGATTCAGCAGTCTATTTCACATAGCATTATGAAAAGAGCATTAAATGAAAAAATTATCAATATTGAAGCGATCAATATAAGGGATTTTTCTGAAAACAAACATAAGCAAGTAGATGACTACCCTTATGGTGGTGGGGCTGGGATGGTTTTAATGCCTACCCCTGTTTTTAAAGCATATGAAAGCATAAAGGGCACAGTCTCAGAAAATACAAAAGTAATTTATTTAACTCCACAGGGAAAAACTTTTAATCAAGCAATGGCAAAAGAATTGTCTCAAGAAAAAGATATTATATTTTTATGTGGACATTATGAAGGTATTGACGAGCGAGTAATTGAAGAAATTGTGACCGATGAAATTTCCATTGGTGATTTTGTGATTACAGGTGGAGAACTTGCATCACTTGTTGTGATGGATGCAGTTTCTCGATTGGTAAGTGGTGTTTTGGGAAAAGAAGAATCTCATATGGACGAAAGTTTTACAGATAATCTTTTAGAATACCCTCAGTACACAAGACCTGTTGAATTTCATGGAAAACAAGTTCCGGAAGTTCTTCTTTCAGGACATCATAAAAAAGTGGATGAATGGAGACGGGAGCAAGCTTTTATTAGAACAAAGGAAAAACGCCCAGATTTGTTACAAAAAAAATAAGTGCTATAAGAAAATTATTCTTGTAGCACTTTTTTTTGTGTGATAAAAACAGCTTTGTTTGTTCTATACTTACAAACTGCAATAGCTTGCTTGTATCATTTTATAAAATTAAGTTTTATTTTACTGCTTCAAGGGCTACTTTCATCATATCGGTAAAAGATTTTTCTCTTTGTTCAGCAGTTGTTTCTTCATGTTTTAAAATGTGGTCGCTTACGGTTAAAATACAAAGAGCATTTGCACCGCATCTTGCTGCGTTCATATAAAGCGCAGCAGCTTCCATTTCAACGCCTAAAATACCCATTTTATGCCATGAGTCCATTGCATTTTTATTATCATCATAAAAAGTGTCACTAGATAAAATATTTCCAACATGAACTTTTACATTTAATTCATCAGCTGCTTTTTTTGCAGATTCAAGCAAACTCCAAGAAGCGATTGGTGCGAAAGTTCCAGGTAAATTATATTGACTTGCAAAATTAGAATTGGTAGAAGCGCCCATTCCTAAAATTACATCATAAAGATTCAGATGTTCTTGTAATGCTCCACAAGAGCCAACCCTTATTAAATTTTTTACGTTATAAAAATTAATTAATTCATAAGAATAAATACCGATACTAGGAATTCCCATTCCTGTTCCCATAACAGAAATTTGAGTTCCTTTATAATATCCTGTGAAGCCAAGGGCGTTTCTTACGCTATTAAATTGAACAACGTTATCTAAAAAATTTTCTGCAATAAATTTTGCACGTAAAGGGTCACCGGGAAGCAAAATTGTCTCGGCAATTGGATTATTATTTGGATTGATATGTGGTGTTGATTTCATAAAATACCTCCTGTAGTATAAAAAATTATCATTTTATAGTATATCATATTATAAGTAGTTTTTACATTTTTTTAAAAAATTATTATAAAATTATTATAAAATGTTGATTTTTTACAACAAAAAATATATAATTTTAACAAAAGGAATAGTTATACTATAAGATGTCACGGAAAAGAATATTTGTTTTGCTAACAATAGAACTCGTATAAATTATTGGGGGGTTGCAGTAAAATGAAAATGGCAAAAAAACGAGAATTAAGACAAGAACAACTCCTAGCCACCATTGAAGAGACAGAATTTACAACAATAAAAGAACTGGTAGAAAGATTTGGCCTGTCAGAAATGACAATACGTAGAGATTTACTTGAAATGAGTGGGAAAAATTTAGTTACTGCTGTAAATGGCGTTGTCATGATGAATAAAAGTGACAAAGAACATTATAGTACCAAAGTTGCGATAGATGAACATTCACATCAAAAAGAATTAATTGGTGCGATGGCGGCAAGTTGTATTCAACCAGGTGATATCATTGCAATTGACTCAGGAACAACGACAGAACAACTGGTGAAATATTTACCAGAAAAAATTGATATTACGGTTTTATGTTATAACGCTAATATCTTTTATGAATTACATAAAAAGAATATTAAGAGTATAATTTTATGTGGTGGTAAGTATCATGCAGGAACTGAAATGTTTCAATCAGATGAAGGCGTTGCTTTAATTAAAAAGTACAGAACCACAAAATCTTTTATTTCTGCAGCTGGTGTTTCAGAAAAACTTGGAATCACTTGTTCTAACCAATACGAGGTTTCGACTAAGCAAGCGGTCATGAGTTCTTCTCATAAAAAGATTTTACTGTTTCATTCTGCCAAGTTTTATAAGGTGAAATCATCGTACTTTTCAAATTTAACAGATTTTGATATTATTATTACAGACCAAGATATACCGCCAGAAGCAGAAGAAATAATTTTAAAAAATGGTATAGAACTAATAAAGGCATAAATAATATGATTATTAAGGATAATAACTAAGTTAATATTTTAATCAGCATAAATGTTAGTACAAGACTATTGACACTATTTGTCTATAATGTTAATCTAAATTTAATAGGTGTGAAATTTTTAGGAGGTTTTTACTAGATATGGATACAAAAGATATTTTGAAGTGCGTTGACCATACACTTCTTTTACAAACAGCGACATGGGAAGAAATTAAAAAAATATGTGATGAAGGAATGGAATATCACACAGCATCTGTCTGTATACCTCCTTTTTATGTAAGTAAGGCAAAAGAATACGTGGATGGAAAAGTTGCTGTTTGTACGGTAATTGGTTTTCCTAATGGATATAGCACAACTGAAACAAAAGTTTTTGAGGCAGGGCAAGCAGTGAAAGATGGCGCTGATGAAATTGATATGGTTATTAATATCGCAATGCTCAAGAACAAACAATTTGATCTAATAGAAGATGAAATTGTGAAAATTAAAAAAGCAGTGGGAAGCAAAATTTTAAAAGTTATTATTGAAACTTGCCTTTTAACAAAAGAAGAAAAAATTACTATGTGTAGAATTGTTAGCAATGCGGGTGCTGATTTTATTAAAACATCCACTGGGTTTTCTACTGATGGGGCAACTGTTGAAGATATAAAATTATTTAAACAACACGTAAATAAAGACGTTCAAATAAAAGCAGCTGGTGGAATTAAAACATTAGATGATGCAATCCAATTTATAGAATTAGGTGCAACAAGACTTGGTACAAGTAGAATTATTAAAATATTACAAAATAATAACGCTACGGGGTATTAATAATGATTAGCGATCGTGAATTAGTAAAAATGGCAATAGATGCAAAAAATAAATCATATTCACCTTATTCAGGTTTTAGAGTTGGCGCAGCTTTGTTAACAAGTAACGGAGCTACGTATACTGGCTGCAATATTGAATCTGCTTCTTATTCGCCAACAAATTGTGCGGAAAGAACTGCATTTTTTAAAGCTGTTTCAGAAGGAGAAAGAGATTTTAACACAATTGCTATTGCCGGTTCCCTTTTAGAAGAAACAGCAGATTATTGTTATCCTTGTGGTGTTTGCAGGCAAGTGATGGCTGAATTTTGCGCTGTGAAAGATTTTAGAATTTTAATTGCTAAAAGTGATGATGAATGGTTAGAATACAGCCTTGAGCAACTGCTTCCTTTTAGTTTTGGTCCAAAAGATTTAAACAAATAAATAATTAAAACTTACATTTCAGTAAGTTTTGGATTATAAATATTAAAAGAATAAAGGGAGGGTCACTAAAAAATGAAAAAATTTCTTAGTGCATTATTAGTAATTAGCATGATGTTTACAGCTACAGCTTGTAGTAAGCCAAAAGTTGAAACGCCAGCTACTGAAACACCAGCAGTTGAAACACCGGCAACACCAGCAGCTGAAACACCAACTGACAAACCATTTAAAGTTGCAATGGTAACAGACGTTGGTGGTGTAAATGATCAATCATTTAACCAATCAGCTTGGGAAGGTTTACAAAAAGCAAAAGAAGACTTCAAAGCAGACGTAAAATATCTTGAATCTGCACAAGAAGCCAACTATGTTCCAAACATTGACAAATTAACTGACGAAAAACCTGACTTAATTTGGGGTATTGGGTTTATGATGGCAGATGCGATTGCCAATGCTGCAAAACAAAATCCAGAACAAAAATATGCAATTATTGATTACGCATATGATGAAACTCCTAGCAATTTAACAGGCGTTGTTTTTAGAGCAGAAGAACCTTCTTTTTTAGTTGGTTATCTTGCAGCAAAAACAACAAAAACAGATAAAATTGGTTTTGTAGGCGGAATTAAAGGCGTTGTTATTGACCAATTTGAATATGGTTATAGAGCAGGCGCTGCTTATGCTTCAAAAGAAATGGGTAAAAATGTTGAAGTTCTTGTTCAATACGCAAACAGTTTTTCTGATGATGCAGCTGGTAAAGCAATTGCAACTTCTATGTATACAAACGGTGCTGATATTGTTTTCCACGCAGCTGGAAATGTTGGTAAAGGTGTTATTGAAGCTGCAAAAGAATCAAACAAGTTTGTTATCGGTGTAGACCGTGACCAAAGCGACTTGGCTCCCGACAATGTAATTTCATCTTCAATGAAATTTGTTGGTCAAGCAATGTATATCGTTTCTAAAGAATTGAAAGACGGACAAGATATTGGTGGAAAAACACTTTCTTTTGGTATTAAAGAAGGCGCTGCTGGTATCCCAGACAACGCTTCAACAAAAAAATTAGTTGATCCAAAAGTATATGAAGATACATTATCAGTTCAAAAACTTGTTGTTGATGGAACAGTTACACCTCCAAACAATGAAGAAACATTTAATACTTATGTAGGTTCTTTAAAATAATAATTTTCTAAAACTAAGGCTGTCGGCTTCGCCGGCAGCTTTTTCTTAAAAAGGGGTTGTTAGTCTTGCAGGAAACAGATAACAATTTTGCAGTACAGATGAAAGGCATTTCTAAATATTTTGGCAGCTTTTGCGCCCTCGACAACGTAGACTTAAACGTAAAAAAAGGAACAATTCATGCACTTTTAGGTGAAAATGGAGCAGGAAAATCCACATTAATGAACGTTTTATACGGACTTTACAATTCTGAACTTGGCGAAATATTGATAAATGGAAAAAAACATGATATTAAAAATCCTAACGTAGCTATTAAACTTGGAATCGGAATGGTTCATCAGCATTTTATGCTTGTTGAGCCTCTTACAGTTGCTCAAAACATTATTTTAGGTTCTGAAACAACAAAAGCTTTTGGTGTTATTGATACAAAAACGGTGAAGCAGGAAATTACAGCCCTATCAGAAAAATATGGTCTTTTTGTTGATCCTGATTCAAAAATACAGGATATTTCCGTTGGTATGCAACAACGGGTGGAAATTTTAAAAACCCTTTACCGTGGTGCAGAAATTTTAATATTAGACGAGCCAACAGCGGTACTAACACCACAAGAAATCATGGAACTTGTTAAAATAATGCAAAATTTAATAGCCGATGGGAAAACAATTATTATCATTACACATAAATTAAAAGAAATTAAACAATCATCTGATTATTGTACAATTATTAGACGTGGAAAATATATCGATACGGTAGAAGTAAAAGATGTAACAGAAAGAGATTTGGCTTCTATGATGGTGGGACGTGAAGTAAATTTACACGTTGAAAAAAATCCAGCCACACCAAAAGAAATCGTTTTTGAAATAAAAGATTTGGTTGTGTTAGATAATCGTGGAATAGAGAAAGTTAGAAACTTGAATTTATCTGTTAGACGAGGAGAAATTGTAGGTGTTGCGGGGATTGACGGAAACGGACAAAAAGAACTTGTGGAAGCTATCACATGCCTTAGTAACTCTAAAAGTGGGAAAATTTTAATTAATGGAAAAGAAATTCAAAATACAACACCTAGAAATGTTATTGACAGTAAAGTTTCAACCATACATGAGGACAGGCACCGCCGAGGTTTAGTTCTTGACTTTTCGGTGGAAGATAATGCTGTTATTGAAAATTTTAAGAAATCTCCTTTTTCTAAACATGGTTTTTTACAAAGAAATAAAATTTCAAGTTTTTGTAAAGAATTAATAGAGAAATTTGACGTTAGACCTGCCCATTGTGCAAAACTTCCCATCAGAGGATTATCTGGCGGAAATCAACAAAAGTTAATTATTGCCCGTGAAGTTTATAATGACCCTGATTTATTAATTGCAGTTCAACCTACAAGAGGGCTTGATGTTGGAGCTATTGAGTTTGTGCATAAATCATTGATTAAACAAAGGGATCATGGAAAAGCAGTTCTCCTTATTTCTTTAGAGCTAGACGAAGTAATGGATGTTTCCGATACGATTGCCGTTTTATATGATGGAGAAATTGTCGAAACAATGGAAAACAATAATGTTGATGAACATTATTTAGGGTTATTAATGGCAGGAGGGGAAAAGGCATGATGATAAAATTTGCTAATTTAATAAAAAAACCGACTGCAGCTACTTTACTTTCTATTTTATTCGGATTTATCGTTGGGGCAATTGTTCTAATGATTGCTGGCTATAGTCCTATAGAAGCTTATGAATCTTTATTTCACGGTGTTTTTTCAAGACCCAAATATGTTGCGCAAACGATTATTACGGCTACACCTGTTATTATTACAGGGCTCAGTGTTGCGTTTGCTTTTAAAACAGGACTGTTTAATATCGGTGCAGAAGGTCAATTTATGATGGGTTCTATTATGGCGGCTTTTATTGGATATAAGCTTGCTTTACCGGGAATCATTCACCCGATTGTTGTTATTATAGCAGCAATGGCTGCAGGAGCTGTCTGGGGTGGAATTGTTGGGATTCTAAAGGCAAAGTTTGGAATACATGAAGTTATAAGTTCCATCATGTTGAATTGGATTGCTCTGTACGCCAATAATTATTATATTACGTTACCAAGTATAAAAAAACCAAATACAGAAGCTAGTTATGAGGTTCTTCAAAGTTCTTTTATTAATGTGCTATATAAATTTAAAACTTCACCTGAAGGCTTGGCATTTTTTAAAGAACATAAAAATTTAGCAGATGTATTTTTAAAAACAGATATTAATTATGGTATAGTCATAGCGATTATTGCTGCCGTAGTTGTTTGGTATATACTAAATAAAACTACCCTTGGCTATTCTTTAAGGGCAGTAGGATTTAATAAAGATGCAGCTGAGTTTGCTGGAATCAATGTGAAACGCAATATTTTAGTTTCTATGATTATTTCAGGAGCTATCGCGGGACTTGCAGGGGCAGTTTATATAACAGGTATGTCACCTCATAGAATTACAGTTTTAAGTGCTCATGAGGGCTTTGGATTTAATGGTCTTTCAGTTGCATTAATTGCTAACTCCAATCCATATGCTTGTATCCCAGCTGGGCTATTATTTGGTGCCCTAAAATATGGCGGGGGAACGATTCAATCAGACATTGGTGCACCAAGTGAAATTATCAATATTATGATTGGTACAATCGTGTTTTTTATTGGTATGTCTAATTTGTTCACCATTATTTCTGACTTATTGAAAAAGAGAGGTGGTAAAAATGCTTAATGTAATTTTGCTTACAATTAGTATCACACTCATGTATGCGGCTCCCATTATTTTGGCAGCGTTAGGTGGCGTTATTAGTGAACGGGCTGGCGTTGTTAATATTGGTCTTGAAGGTATTATGACGATTGGTGCTTTTGCTGGTGCGGCAGCGGCTTTTTATTTGAAAAACCCGTGGGCAGGACTTTTGTTTGCAGGTCTTGCTGGTGCTATTTTAGCATTGCTTCATGCGGTTGCTTCTGTAACATTTAAAGCAAATCAAACCATTTCAGGAATTGCTTTAAATTTTATTGGACCTGGACTTGCATTATTTTTGTGTAGAATGATGTTTGAAGGCGGAACAATGTCTAAAACACTTACCAATAAATTACCAAAAGTTCTTTCGTTTATTCCAAATGTGAATAATAATAAAATTCTAGCCACACTAAATGTGGATTCTACTGTTGTTTTGTCCATTGCACTTGCTGCTATTATGTGGTTTGTCCTTTACAAAACAAAATGGGGCCTCAGAGTTATGTCAGTAGGCGAACATCCCGCAGCGGCAGATACATTAGGAATTAATGTGTATTTGATTCGATACACTTGTGTAATTTTATCGGGAGTGCTTGCTGGATTCGGTGGGGCAGCTCGTTCTATTGCTGTTGTTTCTCAATTTTCACCAGGCGTTATTTCAGGTCATGGATTCATTGCACTTGCTGCTGTTATTTTTGGTAAATGGACTCCTCATGGAGCGGTAGGGGCTTGTCTTTTATTTGGATTTGCTCAAGCACTAGTTGTAATTATCGGAGGAACCAAAATTCCAATACCTTCACAATTTATTTCCATGTTACCTTATTTATTAACCTTGGTTATTTTGATTTTATTTGTTGGAAAATCCGTTGCACCAAAGGCAGACGGTGTGCCATATGAAAAAGGTGCTAGATAGGAGTGTTACTTTGAGAGTTTACGATATTATTACCAAAAAGAAAAATGGAGTAGAACTTAAAAAAGAAGAAATTGAATTTATGGTAAAAGGTTTTACCGATGGAGATATTCCAGATTATCAAATGTCAGCATTGTTAATGGCTATTTGTTTAAAAGGAATGTCTGAGAACGAAACGGCAGAATTAACGCTTGCTATGGCAAACTCAGGAGACCTTGTGGATCTTTCTGAGATTGAAGGCAAAAAAGTAGATAAACATAGTACCGGTGGCGTTGGCGACAAAACAACCCTTGTTATTTCTCCTATTGTTGCTTCTTGTGGAGTTCCTATTGCCAAAATGTCTGGTCGTGGATTAGGACATACTGGTGGAACTGTTGATAAATTAGAATCCATTCCAAATTTAAAAACAGGTTTTACAAAAGAGGAATTTATTGAAATCGTTAAAAATATTGGAGTATGTGTTGCTGGACAGTCAGGGAATTTAGCGCCTGCCGATAAAAAAATATATGCTTTACGTGATGTTACAGCTACGGTTGATAGTATTCATCTTATAGCTTCTAGTATTATGAGTAAAAAAATTGCAGCTGGTTCTGACTGTATATTGCTTGATGTTAAAACTGGTAGTGGTGCTTTTATGAAAACGGTAGAAGGTTCCATTGAACTGGCAAGAGCTATGGTAAATATCGGAGAGTCTGTTGGAAGAACCACAGTGGCACTTATTACTGACATGGATCGTCCGTTAGGAAATGCCATTGGGAATTCTTTAGAAATTATAGAAGTAGTGGAAACACTAAAGGGCAAAGGTCCTAAAGATTTAACGGATGTTTGTATTGAACTTTCTGCCAATATGCTTTACTTAGGTGGGAAGGGAACCATGGAAGTATGTAGAAAACTTGCTCTTGATACGTTACACTCTGGACGTGCAATTGAGAAGTTGGCGGAAATGGTAGAGGCACAAGGTGGCGACAGAAGATATATTGAAAATACCGGCTTATTTGAAAAAGCAGTTGTTGTGAAAGACGTTACAGCAGAAAAAACAGGATATATAACTTCTATGGATGCAGAAAGTTGCGGAATTGCATCTGTGATGCTTGGGGCAGGACGAGAAAAAAGTACAAGTAAAATTGATTTTAGTGCGGGAATTATACTTGTAGCTAAAACTGGTGATTTTGTAAAAGAGGGGCAAGTAATAGCCCAAATGTATACTTCAACAGAAGAGAAGTTTCATACAGCGAGAAATAAATTTTTAGAAGGAATTGTCATTGGTGATAACAAGCCGGAAGATGTTCCACTAATTTACGAAAGAGTAGAGAAGTAGCGTTATTAAGGAAAGTACTCAGTATCATAATAAAACAGAGGTTTGCCTAAATGTGCAAGCCTCTGTTTTATTACAAGTTTAAAAATTACAAAACAAAAGAGACATTAGATAAAATCTAATGTCTCTTTTTAAACGGAGAGGGTGGGATTCGAACCCACGGCCCCTTGCGGAGTCGCTGGTTTTCAAGACCAGTTCCTTAAACCACTCGGACACCTCTCCATGCTTGTCTGTCAGCAACTTCCCGACTGAACATTTACTATAATAATACAAGTTGATTAAAATGTCAACACTTTTTTGAAAAAATTTTTTAAAAATTTAAAAAACATTTTTTAGGGTAATAGAAATATCATTTCACATAATTTTATCGATGAGGATGTAATAAATCAATGATTGACTTTTAAAGGCTGTTATGGTAAAAATAATATGAATTTAGCTTGAATTTCTGCTAATTTTTTGAATGGAAAATTAGTACCGGAAGGGGTATACATAATGTTTTTAGAGCAAAATAATGACAAGCTTCAAGAAGAATGTGGAATTATTGGCTTTGGTAATGAAAATAATTTTGATACTTCAGAAATGATTTATTTAGGTTTACATGGCATACAGCATAGAGGGCAACAAACGGCTGGAATTGCTATTAATGATAGTGGAAAAATAATTTATCACAAAGAGTTAGGTCTTGTAACAGAAGTATTTAATGAAATTGTGTTAAAACATCTTAGCGGAAAAAATAGAAATGGGCTAGGGCTTGGGCTTGGACATGTTGGCTATAATGCACAAAGTGAAAATCAGCGAGAAAACGCACAGCCGCTTGTTATTCGATATACAAGAGGTCAAATGGGCATTTCCTATAATGGGTTTTTATTAAATGCTGGTGAATTAAGACAAGAGTTTGAGAATATGGGAAGTATACTCCAAACTACAAGTGATGCAGAAGTCATCGCTCATTTAATTTCAAGGGAACGTTTGAAAGTTGAAAGTATAGAAGAAGCAATCGTAAACGTGATGAAATACATCAAGGGTGCATACTCATTTCTTGTGATGACCCCCAAAAAATTAATTGCTGTGCGTGATGCGTCTGGTATGAAGCCTCTTTGTATTGGTAAAATAGAAGATTCTTACATATTTGCTTCTGAAACATCTGCCCTTAATACACTTGGTGCTACGTTTATTCGTGACGTAAGACCGGGAGAAATCGTAATTCTAAAAGATGGGAAGCTAGAGGCAATTGAAACAAAGCAAAATGAAAAAACTTCATTATGTATATTTGAATTAGTATATTTAGCAAGAACAGATAGTTACATAGATGGAATTAATGTGTATCAGGCTCGCTATGAGGCGGGGCGGGTTTTAGCAAGGGAACTTCCTGTGGATGTAGACGTAGTCGTTGGTGTTCCAGATTCAGGAATTCCTGCTGCGCTTGGTTTTTCCAAAGAGTCGGGCATACCTTATGCAGAAGGTTTAGTGAAAAATAGATATATAGGAAGAACATTCATACAACCTAGCCAAGCCATGAGAGAACGGGCGGTAGAACTTAAATTAAACTCCATTAGAAGTCAGTTAGAAGGTAAAAAAATTGTATTAATTGATGACTCCATTGTTCGTGGGACGACGAGTAAGAAAATTGTTCAAATGCTGAGAGAAACAGGCGGTGTTAAAGAAATTCATATGAGAATTAGCTCACCGCCAGTTAAATTTTCTTGTCATTATGGGATTGATACTCCCAATGAAGAGTTACTCATTGCAAACAATTATTCAGTAGATGATATAAAAGGTATTCTTGGTGTAGACAGTTTAGGTTTTTTAAGTCAAGAGGGATTTCTTGAAACACCGGTTGGTGCAAAATGTGGTTTTTGTACGGCTTGTTTCAACGGAGTTTATCCGATTGTATATGAGGAGGAAAAATAAATGGGTTTAAGTTACAAGGATTCTGGTGTTGATGTTGAAGCTGGATATAAGTCAGTTTCTCTCATCAAAAACCATGTTAAAAATACTTTTAGAAAAGAAGTTTTAACAGATATCGGTGGTTTTGGTGCTTTATTTTTATTAGAAAGTTTTAAAAATATGAAAGAACCTGTTTTGGTTTCAGGAACCGACGGTGTCGGAACAAAGTTAAAACTTGCTTTTGTAATGGATCGACATGACACAGTTGGAATCGACTGTGTTGCCATGTGCGTAAATGATATTATTTGTAACGGTGCAGAACCTTTATTTTTCTTGGATTATATTGCTTGCGGTAAAAATTTTCCAGAAAAAATAGCAGAGATTGTAAAAGGAGTTGCGGACGGCTGTAAAATGGCTGGTGCTTCTTTAGTTGGTGGAGAAACTGCAGAAATGCCAGGCTTTTATCCAGAAGATGAATATGACCTTGCTGGATTTGCTGTTGGCATTGTGGATAGAGAAAATATTATTAATGGCAGTTCTATTAAAAAAGGAGATACTGTTATTGGTATTGCTTCTAGTGGTTTACATAGCAATGGATTTTCACTTGTAAGAAAAATTTTAAGACCTTCCAGTTCTAATGTGAACGAATTTGTGGAAACGATTAATGCTAGTCTAGGAGACGCTCTTTTAGCACCAACTAAAATTTATGTAAAGCCTATTCTTGAATTAATTAAAAATATAAATGTAAAAGGGATTAGCAACATTACTGGGGGAGGATTTATTGAGAATATACCAAGAATGCTTCCAAATGGTTTGTGTGCAAAAATAAACGAAGGGACATGGGATATTCTTCCTATATTTGAGCTACTGCAATCTGCTGGTGAAGTGAACCGCATGGATATGTATAATACTTTTAACATGGGAATTGGAATGGTTTTAGCCGTTGATTGTTCTGATGCTGAAAAAACAGTCGAACTATTAAATTCTTATGGAGAAAAGGCTTATATCATTGGAGAAATTGTGGAAGGCGAAAGCGGTGTTGAAATATGCTTAAAATAGGAGTTTTGGTTTCAGGTGGCGGAACAAACCTACAAGCAATTATAGATGCGATTGAAGCTGGAATAGTTCAAAATGCAGAAATCGTTACAGTTGTTAGTAGTAATCCTGATGCTTATGCACTTACAAGAGCCAAAAATCACAATATCCATTCTCTTTCTATCATAAAAAAAGAGTTTGACAGCATAGAGAAATATGGGCAAGCTTTAGTGAATCACTTTAAAAATTACGAAGTTGAATTAATTTTAACTGCAGGGTTTATGGTGATTTTACCTGCTTTATTTGTCTCTGCCTTTGAAAATCAAATTATAAATGTTCATCCATCTCTCATTCCTTCTTTTTGTGGAAAAGGCTTTTATGGATTAAAAGTTCATGAGGCTGTTCTTGAAAAAGGGGTCAAAGTTACGGGTGCAACTGTTCATTTTGTTGACAGTGGAACAGATACAGGACCAATTATATTGCAAAAAGCGGTTGCTGTTCTTGATTCTGACACTCCAGAAACACTTCAAAAAAGAGTAATGGAGGAAGCGGAATGGGTAATTTACTCGGAAGCGATTCATTTGTTTGCAAATCATAAAATTCTAATTGAAGGAAACATAGTTAGGAGAGTTGATTAATGGATATTTTAGTTGTTGGTGGTGGCGGAAGAGAACACGCAATCGTTTGGAAGTTGAGACAAAGTAAAAATGTAGAGAAAATTTATTGTGCCCCAGGGAATGCTGGAATTTCTGAACTAGCAGAATGTGTTCCGATTGGTGCTACTGATATTTCTGCTTTAGTTGACTTTGCAAAACAAAAAAATATAGATTTTACAGTGGTTGGAATGGATGATCCTTTAGTTTTAGGAATTGTAGATGTTTTTACAGAAAATAATTTAAAAATATTTGGACCACGAAAAAATGCAGCCATTATTGAAGGTAGCAAAGCTTTTTCTAAAGACTTAATGAAAAAATATAACCTTCCAACAGCATCTTATGAAACTTTTTGTGATTATGAAAGTGCTAGTGATTATTTAAAAACTCAAAAATTTCCCCTTGTAATTAAAGCAGACGGACTTGCATTGGGAAAAGGCGTTATTATTTGCAATGTGTATGAGGAAGCAGAAGTAGCCATAAAAGAAATGTTTGTTGATAAAAAATTTGGACAAGCAGGTAGTACGGTTGTAATAGAAGAATTTTTAATAGGAAAAGAAGTTTCTGTTTTGGCATTTTGCGATGGGAAAACGATTGTACCAATGGTTTCCGCTCAAGACCATAAAAGAGCTTTTGACCATGATTTAGGGCTTAATACAGGTGGGATGGGAACCTTTTCTCCTAGTAAGTTATATACAGAAGATTTTTCAAATCATTGTATGGAAAAAATATTTAAGCCTACCGTTTCAGCTATGTTAAGTGAAAATAGAGAATTTAAAGGCATATTATACTTTGGACTCATTTTTACAGATGATGGTGTTAAAATTTTAGAATATAATGCAAGATTCGGAGATCCAGAAACCCAAGTCGTTTTACCAAGGCTCAAAACAGATTTTCTTGAAATACTGTTAGCTTGTGTAGATGGAAATCTTAATCAAATGACTATAGAATGGGAAGATAATGCAGCAGTTTGCGTTATTATGGCTTCTGGTGGTTATCCTGAAAGCTACAAAAAGGGATATGAAATAAAAGGCTTAGAGGAAGTGAAGAACTTTGAGAATGTATATGTGTTTCACTCTGGAACTTCTTTGGTGGATGAAAAAATAGTTACCAATGGTGGACGGGTGCTGGGCGTTACAGGTTTCGGAAAAAATATGGATGTGGCAATTAAAACTGCTTATCATGCCGTTGATCACATAGATTTTCAAGACAAACATTTCAGAAAAGACATTGGTGTTAAGTAAAAAAAGGGTACTCTAAATTTAATTTTAGAGTACCTTTTTTGTACCAATGGAAAGGGGAAAAATTATTTTTTGGAAGCGTAATAATTAATCAAACTTCCTTGTAATAAAATTTCCTTTTCAGTTTCATTTAAACCTTTTAAATAAAGGGTGATGTCCTTTACGGCATCTTTTGTAATTATTTTTGCCGGTATTTCTTCGATTCCATTTTCAACAGCATTTTTAATGTTGGGAACAAAAATATAATCACCATTTTCGTAATCAAAGTTTTGAGCAGTATCAAATGTAAATGGGAGAATTCCCCAGTTTATTAAATTGCTTCTGTATCTTTTGGTAGCATATTCATAAGCGATATTTGCATAACCACCCAGCACTTTTTGACAAGATGCGGCTTGCTCACGTGCAGAACCGTCCCCAGGTTTTCTTGCAAAAATAGCAGAACCAATTGAAGTTTTATTTAAAAGTTCAGAAGCATCTTCGCTTGAAACTTTTGAAAGAATAGATATTATATCATTATTTTTTTCTCCAGCCAATCGATTTGTTTCAATCTCATGAATTTTTGTAGTTCTGCCAACATATTCAGGGTCTTTGCGTGATAATGTAAACTGTGCTAATCGAAGCGGATTAGAACGGAATGAAGAAGTTTCACCAGAAGGAATAAGCTCATCGGTTGTTGTAACTTCATCATGAATAACAGAAGCTAAGCTAAGTAATACATTTTCGTTTAAAGGGTACATTTTAGGCCATTCAGCAATATTAGGACCAAATTTAAGATCTAAAGTATCATTCGCTTTTTTATGCCCAAAGTGAACACGTCTGTTATAAATTTCCCCATTAAAAGCATAGTCATAAGTATATTTTGGAATTTCAATTTCAGTTGCAGGTGTTAAAATTCCTCCGTTTAAAGCAGTGGCTGCAATACTTCTTGTATCCATCAGGGCAACATAAGAAATTTGTCCTTCATTTGGTTTAGAACCCTCCCGATTAGGAAAGTTTCTGGTGGTGTGTCGTATACTTAAAGCATTATTAGCAGGAACATCACCAGCACCAAAACAAGGTCCACAAAAAGCAGTTTTTACAATTGCACCAGCTTCCATTAATTTTTGGATTGCTCCGCTTTTTGTAAGCTCAATATTAACAGGTTGGCTGGCAGGGTAAACGCTTAAACTAAAGTAATCGCTTCCTAAGTTTTTGTTTTCAAGCATCATTGACATTTCATAAATATTTTCAAAAGTACCACCTGAACAACCAGCTACAATTCCTTGGTCGATTTGTATATGTTTTCCGTCAATAATTTTATTGCTTAAATTAATATCAATTTTTGAATTGTTAAATTGTTTTTTTCCATCTTCTCGAATGATATTAAAAATATCAAGGGCATTATTACTTAATTCTTTGATGGAATAAACATTGCTTGGGTGGAAGGGAAGTGCGATCATACATTCCACTTTACTTAAATCAATTTTAATTGCGCTGTCATAATAAGCTATTTTAGCAGGGTCTAGTTTTTTATAATCTTGTTTTCTTCCATGGATTTCAAGATATTGTTCTACTTTTTCATCAGTTGACCAGATGGAAGTAAGACATGATGTTTCAGTAGTCATAACGTCAATTCCATTTCTAAAATCCACAGAAAGAGAAGAAATAGCGGGACCAACAAATTCAAGCACTTTATTTTTAGCAAAACCATCTTTAAAAACAGCACCAACAATAGCCAGGGCAACGTCTTGAGGGCCAATTCCACTTCGTGGAGTACCTTCTAAATAAACCAAAACTACTTCTGGATATTTAACATCGTAGGTATTGCTAAGAAGTTGTTTTACAATTTCAGGGCCGCCTTCACCAATTGCCATAGTTCCCAAAGCGCCATAACGAGTGTGACTATCAGAACCTAAAATCATAGAGCCACAGGCTGCGTGCATTTCTCTCATATATTGGTGGATAACAGCAACATGAGGAGGAACAAAAATGCCACCAAATTTTTTAGCTGCTGATAATCCAAATACGTGATCATCCTCATTAATTGTACCACCAACAGAACATAAACTATTGTGGCAATTTGTAAGAACATAAGGGACAGGAAACGCTGTGAGACCGCTAGCAATGGCAGTCTGCACAATTCCTACATAAGTAATGTCGTGGGAAGCAAGTGCATCAAACTTGATAGCCAAGTCAGTATCATTTCCAGAAGCATTATGTTTATTTAAAATGTGATAAGCAATTGTACCTTTTTTTGCATTATTTTTATCCAGCAATTCTTTTTCAACAGGTTCTTTTCCTGTTGACTTTATTTTATTGTTTAATTCTTCATATGATAAATTTTCATCTTCCACGATTGTAGTTCCATCATAAAGAAATACACCATTTTTTATTAATTCTAACATAATAAAAAGTCCCCCAGTTATATAAAAATTTTTATATAGTATACCATGCTAAAGTGAGAGTATCAAGTTTTGGCTTAAATTTCAAGAATAGGAGTGACCTTTATTTCAAACACGCCCTAGATAGAAATAATTTGAAAGGGTAGAAAATATTTCATTCAAGACTTGATTTTTTAAAATATATATGGTAAACTTTAAAAAAGTTAGCCAAGACTAACTAAATCAAATAGAAATGTTAGAAATATTGAAAGATGAAGAGTCTTGTTTGTACGAGTATGCTTGAATAAGTATAGTGAATTATTATTAATAGCTATACTTTATATTTTTAATAAAAAGTTAGCCAAAACTAACATAGGGGGATTGAAAAATGAGTATTGTAATCATCGGTGGAAATGAAAAAATGGTCTGTATATACAAAAATTTATGTAAAGAATATAACTGCAAACCTAAAATATTTACGCAAATGTCAGGAAGTTTTAAAAATCAAATTGGATCACCAGATTTGATGATTTTATTTACAAGTACAGTTTCTCACAAAATGATATTTTGTGCCACTCAAAATGTAGATAAAACAAAAACAATTATTACACGATCACATAGTAGTAGCTCCTGTGCATTAAAAAATATTTTAAACCAATATTGCAACTTACTACAAGCATAAGAAATGGCAGAAGCTGCCGATTTTTTTCTTGGCATAAGGCTGATTAAGTTATTGTGTATACATAATGGGAAAGGGTGATTTTATGCATCATACATTAGAACGATTATTTGCTTTTCATTGCGCTCCCACATTCGTGGGAATTAAACCTGCTAATCTGGTTTCACTTCGTACCATAGAAAAATTTTCTGTAGATAAGGAGCTAATGAAGTACAATAAGCGAATGAACAATAAAGGGATTTATTTTAGAGCGCTAAGTTATTCTGATAAAAGTACATTAGTTTTAGTTTATCGAAAAGAACAGATAGAATATCAGTTACAAAAAATAGATATTTGCCAATTTCTTAAACATTATGGTTATGATGAGATGGACTTAGAAAGCGCATTGATACGATTAAGTAATAGAATAGTAAATAGCGATGGTTTTCCCCATGAAATAGGGATATTTTTAGGATATCCATTAGAAGATGTACGTGGATTTATTGAATATAGTGGTCAAAATTATTTACTTAGTGGATATTGGAAAGTATATGGTAATTTAGAACATACAAATGAGTTGTTTAATCAATATAATCACTGTAGGTCTGAGTTTAGTTTCAAAGTAGGTAATGGATGTTCTATTGAACATCTATGTGTAGGTTAAAATGATAGTATTACTGTTTAACAAATGCAAGTACTTTTGCTGGTTGAATGGTTCGGGCAACCTTTAAAAAAATTTTGCTACTTAAAAATTAAATCACTGGGAGGAACTTATTTTATGGAAAAAATAGCAGTAGTTTATTGGAGTCAGTCAGGTAACACAGAGACAATGGCACATGCAATTGTAGATGGTATTAAAACAGTTGGAGTGGAAGTGATGCTTTATCATGTTTCGGATTTTAATGAATCAATATTAGAAAATTATAAAAAAGTAGCATTTGGTTGTCCGTCAATGGGCGTAGAAGTTTTGGAAGAAGATGAATTTGAGCCATTTTTTACAAGTGTTGAAAACAAAATTTTTGGTAAAAACATTGCTTTATTTGGCTCTTATGGCTGGGGTGATGGAGAGTGGATGCGAAACTGGGAAGAACGAGTGAATAACTCAAATGCTATTTTATTTGAAAATGGAAAAATTGTTAACGAGGATCCTAATGAAAGTGAAATAATAGAATGTTTTGAATTTGGAAAAAGATTTGCATTTTGTTAATTGAAGTAGTGTCTCCATCAAGTAGATAAAAATCTGATTATAACGATTAACAATAACAATCAATATACTTTATAAAAATAAAACTATGGGGCGTAATAAAGCCTTGCAGTTTTATTTTTTAATTTAAGAAAAATTTATCACCGTTTATTATCGTGTACATATTATAAAATTATATAGAAATTGAAATTGAATTTTCACTTCTATATCGAGGAGCATACACAATAGAAAAAACTTATAATAAATGAATGAATTAAAATTGAGGAGGATTTTTTATTATGGGAACATTTGAATTAGTTGAAGGTCAAAATCAAAACCTTGACCCAAGAAGACTTAGAGAAGAATGTATCGTTGCTTTAAAAGTTTACGATTCATGCCGTCAACAAGATTGCTTAACAGAAGCTGAAATCGGACCAGCAAGAGCTGCCGAAGATGTTTGTATTAATGGCGAACACATGAAAGAGGGAGATGTAATCGATCCTCCTAATGACGCTGGTAGTGTTAAAACACTACCATAAAGTTACCTAAATACTACCTCCAAGCTATCACCATTCCAAAATATTGTTTCAATAATCCTATCAACAAATTTTCTCTTGTCTTCGAATGAAAGGCTATCTGCTGATTTTCCAAAATCTAACAACGCATTGACGGATAATTCTTCATCAAGTTTATAATCATTTATCTGATTTTTTTGTTCTTCAATTACTGACAAAACTTTTTTTAGTTCTTGAAATTCTTTATCAATTGATTCGATATCCGATATAATATATTTTGCAGCAATAGAATTTTCGTTTTTCCTTAGCTGGGTAGTCAAATTTTTAATTTCAAATTCTTTTTCTTTTATTGCTTTTTTTATTCTTATTTCTTCCAGCTCTAAATCATCTTCATTTATTGCAAGTTTTTTATTTCGCACCTGTAAGACTTTCGTTATTCTATCTCTGTCTTGACCTAATTCTTTTAAGTAATTAAAAATTTCATCGTCAGCATCTTGTCCAGTAATATTTTTTACATCACACAAAGTTTTTCGTGATTTAACTTTATTTCTACATCTATAGTAGTGCCTATCATTTACTTTGCCATACATAAGTGTCATAGTCCCGCCACAGTGAGAACATTTGATTTTTGAAGTCAATAAGCCGTGTTTGCTTGTTCCAGCTCTAGGGGCTTTATCTTTGTTCTTTTCTAACAAATTTTGCACCATAAGCCAACTTTCAGCACTTATAATACCTTCATGCTTTGCGATAACAACAGTCCATTTAGTAGGGTCGAAAACACCATTATTCCTATCGTGACGACCATATGCAAGCATACCATTGATGCTATTAAATTCTTCTCTTGTGTTTACAATTTCCGTTCCAATACTTTTATAATAATCATAAACATTTTCATCAGCTCTGACGTAGACCGGATTAGTCAAAAGCCTCCTTAATTCAGATGTTCCTAAGTAGTTTCCATTTCGATTCTTATATCTATTTTGCATTAGCCATGTTTCAACTTTTGTAAGCCCCTCAAATTCAAGATACTTTTCATATATTAACTCTATAAATTTAATCTCATCTAGGACGGGCGCTAGTTTGTGCATTTTCTTTTTATTCCCACTTGGATCCATATATTCGATTTTTTCTGATACAAAGCCTGTTGGTGGTGTACTTCCAAGATAGCGACCAGTACGAGCAAGACGGCTCATGTTATCTCGTATACGTTCAGCAATGGTTTCACGTTCTAACTGTGCAAAAACAGCAGCAATATTAACCATCGCTCGCCCCATGGGGGTTGTTGTATCAAAATGTTCTGTGATAGATACAAAAGAAACACTGTATTTGCTTAAATCCTCAATTATTGTTGCAAAATCTAAAACGTTACGACTAATCCTATCAAGTCTATAAACGACAACTGTACTAAATTTCTTTTTTGTAATATCTTTCATCAACTTTTGAAATTCAGGGCGGTCGGTGTTACCACCTGAAAAACCTTCGTCTTCGTAAATGATAACATCAGATTCAGAAACTTTAAAATTTGCAAAAATATAGTTTTTACACATTTCTATTTGATTTTGAATAGATTCGCCACGGTCTGTTAGCTTAGATTTTCTACTGTAAATTGCTATTTTCATAGCTAAAACTCCTTTCAAGTGCTTTGTGCTGATTGGTAATTCCAAATTGTTGTGATATCTGTACCATTATATTTATTGACAAATTTTATACAAGTTTATATACTCTATTTATTCTAATGAAGGAGGGTTTTTATGAAGAAATTTTTATCGGGTTTAATTATTGGTGCAATGCTAATGTCCACTACATCAGTATTTGCAGAAAAAGTTGATGTACTCGTAGGTCAACTAAAATTTGTAGTTGATGGTAAAGAAATTGTAGATGGAAAGAAAGCGGGTAATGAAACATTAGTGTATAATAATACTGTTTACATTTCGTTACCAACTGTTGCCAAGGCATTTAATAAAGAAGCGGGCTATGACACAAATGGGAAGGTAGCAACTCTAAAGAGCAAAGCGGAGGCACCAGCGCCAACAGTAGCAAATGAGTACACCCATATAGTAAACAAAGCACCACAGTATAGTTTGAAAATTAATAGTGTAAAAACTATGACTGAACGCAATCAATTTTCAGAGAAGAAGCCTAAACAGGTTATTATAGTTGATTATGAATATAAAAATCTTGGTAGTGATAAAGAAGTTTACCTAGGAGATTCAAATTTTAAGGTTATAGATAGTGACGGGTCTATGGGCTATTCATATCCGAATACTGTTACAAATTATCCACAAAGTTTAGTAAAAGACTCTAAATGTAGCGCACAAGCAATATTTGGACTTGACCATGAAACTAAACAAGTTACTTTAAACTTCTATGATAATATGTTTGGTAGCGTAACCAAAACATTTAAAATTAACGTCCAATAAATATTAGTAGAAAACCAACTCGGGTATGAGTTGGTTTTTTTCTTAGAGGTTAACTCCATTGGTAAGGAATTATTTATACACATCTCCACGATTGCCAATTTTTATAACGAATATTGTAAGTATTTCATTATTTACAGTGTAGAGAATTCGAAAATCGCCAATACGTAATCGGTAAGTGTCTTCGATACCAGCCAATTTCTTTATATCTCCATAAAGGGGCAAAGAGTAGATTGCTTTAATAATGCGTTCCTTTTGCTTTTGTTGCTGTGAGCTTAAAAATTTTAAAGCATTTTTACTAATAACAATCTTATAACTCATCGGGATTTATCCCCGCTTCTTTGAGGTAGTTATCAAGTGACATAAATTCCTTGTCGTCACTTTCTTCATATTCTCTAATCATTTTCAAATCAAATTCGTCGGGTTCTTCTTCTTCGATTGACAACCAAGCTAAGTCACTTAAAAGTCTGACTACGTGATATACTTTGTTGTCAGGCATGGCATTAATTAAATTACAAGCTTTTTCTTTTACAGTCATTCTCTACATCCTTTCTTGTTTTCTAATCTATAGTATACCATAATTCTATAAAAGAAATTTGCTTTCTAAGGAAAGCTTATAAGAAATAGGATAAGCAAATTAATAAGTATAGTTAATGTATAAAATTTGATACGTTAGAGCTTCTAAAGAACTCGATTTAAGCCCTTTATTAAAATACAATTTGTGTTATTATGTTAATGTATACGACATTCGACAAAGCCGACTTTGTACTAAATTATATAGCGAGGTATTTCAACATGAAAAAACATAATCTTAGATTGATAAGAAATAATACTGTCCTTAAAAGTGCAGAGGCGAAAACTAAAAATGAGTTTTATCCGGCTTTGTATGGTTTTTTATTAAAAATCCGTGTAGTTAAAAATAAAAAAGAATATTTTCAATTTTTATTCATTCATCAAAAACAAATTAAAAGTTTTCTTGAAAGCAATAGTTTTAAATAGTATTTTTTACTCCATAGATGATTTTATCAGAATCGCTTATCTCATTTTGGGATAGGCTTTCTTTTGTTGTCACAATTTCATCATTTGATACTACTTTGGAAAAAACGTTTTTGATGTAATTTTGTATAGCTTCCCTGTGTTCACAATTTAATTTTACATACTCACTTATAAAAGTCTTTTCTAAATGGCTTAAAGCATACTTGACTACTAGTTGCTCTATAGCATCATCTATATTTTCCGTAAACATTTCACCTTCGCCAGTACGTAACCACATCTCATTGACATTAAATTCACGGCAGATATCAGTCAAAATTTTCTCTCGTACATTTCTGTCTCCACTTTCATATAACCCTACAGCTGTTGCCTTTAACCCTATCTTCTCCGCAAAATTTGCTTGAGTTAAATTTAAAAACTCTTTACTTCTTAATATTTTTATTCTGCTACCTATACTTTGATCCAAACTATCACCTCTTGTTTTTCATTATACTACTTAAATTCTTACTCTGCAAGAAAAACTTTGAAAAAGCATTGACAAAAATCTTGCTAAGATATAATATAATATTACAAAGCAAGAAAAAATGAAAACGAGGTGAGAACGATAATGGATGAAAAAAAAGATTTGCAAAGGATAGAGGATTTAGAACAACTTGTATTCGCTATAAGGGAATCAAAGCTAGATGATAAAAAAATTTCTTTTCTTAGGGGTATGGTTACCGTGTATGCAACAGAAGAGAATACGCAACGAAATTTACAACCAACAGGCTAGAAGATATTGAAATGAACAATAAAAAAGCCCCAAATACTTGGAGCAAATAAAGTAAATTTGATTTTAGCTATGCTAGTCTCTTTTAAAATTTTTAATGATATCATAAATAATTTTTTGTTGTTCACTTGGGAGATTCATAATTTCATTAACAAGATTATTATTAACTTTTTGGCTAGACTCTTTTTTATGAATAAAAAATGTTGAAAGAGTGCTAGTCAGCATACCAATTGTTCCGATACCTGAAAGCATTAGAACAACAGCTATAATTCTCCCAATACCTGTAGTTGGGGATATATCACCATAACCAACCGTTGTTGCTGTGACAAATGCCCACCAGATTGAATCAGCAAAGGAGTGAACAGTTGTACCATTTTCAAGTATGTATATGCTAATTGCACCAAGAAAAATAATTGTAAAATTTATATATAACACATAGATAAAGCTGTTTGTATTTAAAATTTTATTAGCTTTTGATGTAAAGCGTGTAAGGAGAGCAAATAATTTTGTAAGCTTTACTAGCCTTGCCAAACGAGCTAATTTTGCAAATCGGAATAATCGTAACACACGGAATGCCCTTAAAAAAGCATTAAACGGTAAAATTGAAATAAAGTCAAAAATATTTTTTCTAAAAAAATCTTTCTTGTTTTTGGCCTTGTAAAATCTAATTACGTAATCAGCAATAAAAATAAACCATATAGAATAATCAATGGCTATCAATGTGGGAGTTGGCACAATTCGTTCTGTTAAATCTAAAAGAGTAATAACAACAGAAACAAGAGCCAAAAAAATCATAAGTATTTCATACATTTAACACACTCCGCAAAAAAATGTATTTTGTACTGTCAAAGCAAAATCAAATAAATTAACAATATGATACAACATAATTTGACAAAATTCAAATGTAGTCAATGAAATTGTTTTGGTATAGGACAATTTTATTGATACATAAATTATCTTAATTAAAGAAAATGGTGGTGGGATTTTGGGTAGATATACTCTTACAATAAGAAATGAGCCTAACCCAGATTTATTAGCGGAGGCACAAGCGGATGTAATTATGACTCAAATATTAAATTCAAATTCGCCTAAAAGGGTTTATAAACTTGTTTTAGATGAACTTGAAACACAGGCAGAAGACAAAAAAATAGAAGCAGTTGCAATGTAGACTGCTTCTATAAAATAGTATTGGACAAGCTCATTTGGATTACGGTAGGGAAATATATGAAAATTAAAGATGAATACAGTATAAGAGAAACGTATGTTATTCCAAATAAGACCAAGCCATATTTGGAATTGGTTGAAAAAGAATTTATTTGGATAAATATTTTAGCTGATGGACTTGAAGTGGACAACCACACCATTCTTAGCAAAGTGGCTGATGGATTACCATGGTTGTTTTATGGGGGCATTACTTATATATGTTCTCAAGATTATCAAAAATGCTTAGAAGGTTATTACATAAGAAACAAGGAAGTATTAAGACCTTACCTCCTTTCAAATTGTTATGGAAGTCGTTTTAATACTAATAACTTTTATGTTAAAGAACTTTATCAAGAGTTCAAAATATTGAAAGGTGAAGGAAAAAGTAATTACATAATGACTTATATGGAAAGGATTGAATTTGACTGTTACATAGACAGAATTTTAGATAAAAAAATACACTTAACCAGTCCGCAAAAACAATGTTAAGTGTATACACAATTGACGACAAATGCCGTTTCCTAATTATAACATTGGATACGCATTAAGTCAAGGAAACGCTTGAATATTGGCGTTTTCGTCCTTGTAAAAGGTATTATCTTTTCAGCTTTTCGGGGTTTTGACTCTAAGATTTTATTTTTTATAATTTTGTTTTAAGGGGGTGGGTTTGGGCGGGGGAACACCCGCCCAGGGACCCCAATTTAAAACTAATGACAAAATGAAGATACGCAAAGGGGATAATTATTAATGCCGTACATGGAGAAAAAAATACTGTCTGGTAAATATTTAGAAGTTGAGCGATATCCAGTTTCAAACACTGGGAAGCGGTTATCACGAGGGGAAAAGGGCAAGCCAACAAATGAAGCACAAAAAAAGTTAAATGAGAAAAATGCAAGAAAAAAATTAACAAGATTGATGAACACTAATTTTACTGAGGGAGACATTTTTCTAACATTAACTTATAAAAATAAAGACGTAATCACAGAGCAAGAAGCTAAAAAGGAATTGACAAATTATATTCGTAGGTTAAAGACATATAGAGAAAAAAAGGGATTAGCAGAATTAAAATACATAGCAGTAAGTGAAACAGACAAGAAGGACGGCTATCACCATCATTTAGTTGTGTCGGGAAGTGGAATGACTAGAGACGAAATAGAAGGTGTTTGGAGAAAAGGTCGGACAAAAACTTCATACTTAGTAGATGGTGAAAACGGTCTAGAAGAATTGGCAAAATACTTCTTAAAGAATCAAAAAGATATTGAGCCTAATAAACGAAAATGGACGCAATCAAATAATTTGCTGAAACCAAAAGTAACAGTTAAGTCAATTAAAAGAGTAAATGCCAAAAAAGACCCGAAACCTCCTAAGGGGTATTTTCTTGTAAAAAGCGAGATATCTGTTAACGATTATTCGGGAGCTATTTACCAATACATATATTTTAAAAAAATAGAGTGAGGGGGATTTTTAAAATGAAAATAATATCAATTATTAATTTAAAAGGCGGTGTAGCAAAAACTATTTCCGCTATTAACATAGCTTTTATTCTTGCATTTGTCTATGGTAAAAGGGTTCTGCTTGTGGATAATGATAAGCAGGGAAATGCTTCAAAATTTTTCAACTTATTTGATTATGATATTAAAAGTATTAGTGAAATAATGACAATGCCTAATTTTAACACAGAAGAAGCTATTTATAAGACAGAATATAAAAATCTCGATATTATACCAGCGAACATGATGCTATTAACTGCAATTCATGAGGTTGCGAAAGACACAGAGCGACCCCAACAAACACGATTGCTTTGGGCTTTAGAGCGGGTAGAGGGACTTTATGATTTTTGTATTATAGATAATCCACCCGACGTTAATTTGTCTGTTATAAATGCCCTTGTTGCATCTAAGGATGTTTTAGTTCCATTAAAGGCTGACCAATTTTCTTTTGATGGATTGGAAACTATAGTGGAACAGATTGAGAGCATTAAAAAATTGAATAAAAATATTTGTTTTAGTGGATGTTTTTTAACAATGTATCAAAAAAATATCATTAATAATCAAGCAATAGAACGTCTTAAAAATTATACCAAATATCCTGTATTTGATACGTTTATTCGTAATTCAATAAAAGTAGCTGAAAGTACATATAGTAAGAAACCTCTCTTTGTTTACTCTAAAAATTGTATAGCTTCAAAGGACTATATTGCTTTAGTGGAAGAATATTTATCAAGGTAAATGTGTTCTATTCGGACACATGAAGGGAGTTTGTAATGGCTGAAAAAAAGAAATTTAATTTATTTGATATGCTTAATGATACTTCGAAAGCGGAAGTTAGCTACGATAATTTTAATATTGAATTTATTGATATAGATAAAATCATTCCTTCTAAAAACAACTTTTATTCTGTTAAAGATGTAGAAGAATTAAAAGAAAGTATTGAATTATACGGCTTACAACAAAATTTAGTATTACGGCAAAAGGCTGGAAATGATTTTTATGAATTAATCAGCGGTGAGAGGAGATATACCGCATTAAAAATTTTGGTTAGTCAAGAAGGCCGTGAAGACCTTCGTCGTCTTCCTTGTAAAGTTGAATACAATATTAATGATATACGTGCGGAGTTACAGCTTATTTTTGCAAATTCAACTACTAGGGTTATTTCAGATTATGAGAAAATGCAACAGGCTACAAAAATGAAAGAGCTTTTGAAAGAACTTAAAGCATCCGGAATTGAGATATCTGGTCGTCTGCGTGATATTGTAGCGGATAATCTGAATGTTTCTCCTACGCAGATTGCACGTATGGATAGCATTAGTAACAATTTGTCAGAGGAATTTAAAGAGGAGTTTAAAAGCGAAAATATCAATGTTTCAACTGCTTATGAATTATCCTCTTTAGCAAACGAAGTACAAAGGGAAGCTTATGAAGAATATAAAGAAAAAGGAAAATTAGAAATAAAAGACGCTAAAAAAATAAAGGATAATAAGAAAAAGGAAATTGAGGAACAAAAAGCAGAAGCGGAAATTATGGACGGTCAAACAAATCTATTTGGGGAAGTATATCAACAATTGGAAAAGGATGAAGTGGGAAGGATATACACTCAAACAAAGTGTACTGGTGATTGTATCTGTGTGCATTGCGGACATAAGTTTGATGGGTTAACCGCTGTTAATTGGAAGTTGGAGAAAAAGACAGTTCAATGTCCGTGTTGTAGTAAAAATATGGGGGTTCAAATAGCTATAGAATTTACTTGTTTCTCATTAGAAAAAATATAGTAAAAATGTTAGTAAATGTTAGTATTACTGGGTTTTACAAGGGTTTGATATAGTGGAATAAAATAAATAAATGTAGAAATATGCTTAAAAAATACTTTTGAGTTATAGAAGGGACCTGCAACTGCAGACTTTATATATTTGATAGATTAAATGTCGAGGTGATAAAAATTGAAAACAGAGCAGATAAAAAAACTTGAAAAAGCAATTTGGAAAGCAACAAAAAAACAAGGCGTTTTTTGCTGTTTTGAAGTAACGATTGGATGGTCTGGGAAAGAACGTGTTGACTATATGACATACAATACGAAAGATGAATTTCGCTGTTATGAAATTAAGATTACAAAAGCTGATTTTCATTCAAAGTGTCATAATTCTTTTGTTGGAGATTTTAACTATTATGTCATGCCGATAGAACTCTACGAACAAGTTAAGTTAGAAATTCCAAATGATATAGGGGTTTACGTTTCAAAAGAATATATAAGTCATCAATTAACAGCTTTAGAGTTTGTTAAGTGTATAAAAAAAGCTAAAAGAAGAAAAATCGTGGACAGAGAAACGTTAAAAAATTCAATGATTCGCTCTTTATATAGAGAGGTTAGCAAGCAAATACAAAGTGACAATCCACTTGTCATTGAAGCTAAAAATCGGGAAATTTCACGACTAAGAACAGAACGAGAACACTATTATCGAGAATCTTGGGATTTACGGAGAAAATTAGAAGGGGTCACGAGGGATGGAAGTAGAGGGTAAAAAAGCATTACTCCGAAAAATTAAGATACTTGCCGAGCGTGGTGAAGGTGGAGAAAGAGAATCTGCACAGAAATTTCTTTCAAAGCTTCTAAAGAAATATGGTTTGTCTGAACAGGATTTGAATGAAGAAATTGTTAAATGCGAATGGTTCAGATATAAAAATGATTTACAATGCCGTCTACTGAAACAAATTATCTGGATGGTTACAGGCGATGCTGGAATGTATACGATGAAAAATAAAAAAAATAAAGTTATCGGAGCAGATTGTACATCTTATCAGCGAATAGAGATTGAAGTAAATTATGAGTTTTTTAAAAAAGCAATGGAGGAAGAAATAAATACTTTTTATAGAGCTTTTTGTAATAAAAATGAATTATTTCCAGTAGAAGATTGTAGAAAGCAATTTATTTCAAACACTAAAATTTCATTAGATGAAGCTATGAAGATGGAATTTATGATGGAAGCTATGGAGAAGCATAGCCCTAAAAAAATGATTGGGGCGATTGAAAACAGAAGATAGATTTAAGGTTACAGAGAGTAGGTTTGATATGGGGATATTGGCTTCCAAGTACGAGAAAGCGAAACAAACAAAAAAGCTAATGATGGGAGTCGAACCCACGACCTGCTCATTACGAGTGAGCTACTCTACCTCTGAGCCAGACTAGCATAGTTAAAATTTATAGTATTAAAGCTTTAATGTCAAGAGAGAATTTGAAGGAGTGAAAGATAGTGATAACACCAGGTGTGCTTATAACATTTATTATATGTGCGACCTTAGTTATAATTAAAGTGTTAAGTGAAAAAAACTAACACAATTTAATATTTTTTCAAAAATAATAGTCAAAGGAGCGATAGGTTTGGAGAAAGACGACAAGAAACTTATAAACGAAACTGTACAAGAGACATTAAAAATTCTTCTACAGAGTAATAAAATTAATCATAGTATTAGTTACTTTCAAAAAACAGAGAAACTGTTATATAACTATCGAGCAATAAAGGATTCTATACAGCACAAAGAGGACGAAATTAAATATTTAGAAGAAAACGGACTCCCACAAAAGTCGAAATCAATAGTCATGTATTCAACTTCAAGCCGAAATGCAGAAGGTGATACGTACATAGATATAAAAGAAGGATATCAGCGGGCAAAAGGCATTACGGAGTGGCTAATTAAGAAGATTGACAATGCCTTGGAGAAGATAAAAAAAGATAAATACTATTTTATTATTGAGGGAAAATATTTTAACAATATGACAATTGAAGACCTCGCAGAATGTGCAGATTTTTCACTTGTAAACAAAAGGAAATTAGGAAGTAGTGACAGAACAATACAAAGAAATAAAAAAAGGTTAGTAGAAAAGATTACTATAACGCTGTTTGGAGCTGGTGCGCTAGAGGATATTTGTGAGGACATAATTTGATTTGTCGTTTTTGTGTCGTTTCGATGTCGTTCACAAGGTAGTTGAAATATGTTAGTATGATATTAAGAAAATTTAAAAAGCCCCCTTTAAAGTTTATATAAAAAAAGCACTTTATAAATACTGTTAATTTGATTAACAGTTCAATTATAAGGTGCTTTTTCATTGTTATGAAAACTTATAGGGGACGTTACGAGGTGGTGGGATTGGCAAAGTTAACGAATAGAAAACGGGAAATGTTCTGTCAAGAATGGCTTATCGATTTAAATGCAACGCAAGCCGCTATTAGGGCAGGTTATAGCAAAAATACAAGTAATGAACAAGGGGCAAGGCTTTTATCTGTTCCCGAAGTACAAGTAAGAATAGCGGAACTAACAGAAGATAGAGCTAATCGTCTACAGATTACACAAGACAAAATTTTAGAAGAACTTAAAGTTATTGCATTTTCAAAAATTACAGACTATTTAAAAATTGAAGATATAGATGTAGTTGTTGGTTATGAACAAAACGACGAGGGAAAGCCAGACAAAAATAAGCCGAAAACACGACAACTTCGGAAGGTAACTATACTGACGACAGATGAAATGCCACAAGATAAAATTAGAGCTATTGCACAAATAAAAGAAACACGAGATGGGATAGTCTTGAAGTTACACGATAAATCAAAAGCACTTGAAGACTTAATGAAGCATTTGGGTATGTTTACAGATAAGGAGACTTTAAAGATAAAGAAGCAAGAACTTGAATTAAAGGGGTGGTAGCGTGTGGTCAACACTAAAGCAATTTTATGATTCTGACACATGGGAAAGCTTTCGTAAAGTTTTAATATTAGAGCGGGGCAAAAACGATGGTGTTATTTGTGAAGAATGTAAAAAACATATTACAGAATCAGCAGATATTATCTTACATCATAGCGAAGAACTAACATTGTTTAATGTGAACGATTATAATGTTTCACTTAATCCTGAAAAAATAAAAATAATTTGTTTTGACTGTCATAATAAAATACATGGGCGTTTTGGGCATGATAACAAACATCTAACCCGGAGGCACAACGGAATTTATATTGTGTATGGTTCTCCACTTTCAGGAAAAAAAACTTATGTTAGAGAGAATATGCGACGTGGGGATATTGTGGTAGATATGGATTCATTGTATCAAGCAATCAGCTTCCATCCTCTCTACGATAAGCCCGACAATTTAAAGTTAAATATATTTGCAATAAGAAATTGTTTACTTGATAACATCAAGACAAGATACGGAATGTTTAATAGTGCATGGGTTATAGGCGGTTATCCTAAACGATTTGATAGAGAGAAATTATCAAAGGACATAGGGGCTGAGTTAATATTCATAAATATTACACGAGAAGAATGTTATATACGTTTAGAAAACTGTTATGACTTTCGTCATGGAAATAAAAGTGAGTGGAAAAAATATATTGATAAATGGTATGAGGAATATTCACCATAAATATTTTAAAAAATATTTTTCTTATCCCCCCTCGTTTAACGTTCTATAGACCAACGGAGACCGTTGGAGTGGAGTGCAAATTTGCACAAACCGAAAAATTTGAAAATCTTTGGAGGTGTTTTTAAAATTGGCAAAAGGGGATGAATATGAATCAGAATTAAACAAATTAACCGAAATATTTAAAGATGTGGACGATGGCAGAAAGAAGTTGATTGAAGGATTGGTTCAAGATGCTGCTTTCCTTTATGCTGAAAATATACATCTTAGAATGGTTATTGAAAATACTGGTATGGTGCGGATACACCCGAAAATTGAGGGCTTGCAGAAACCAACAGAAGTAGCTAAGCAGTATCTTAAAAATGTTAATAGTTATGCAGTTGTGATTAAAACGCTTAGTAGTGTTCTAGGTAAAAATGCTCCAGAGGAGGATGACGCATTTGATAATTGGCTAGCATCTAAAAGATCGGTGAGTGAAGAATGAAAAGAAGTGTCCGTACGAGCATTGTTAATTTACAAAGCTGTACAATTAGCGGAAGACATTCTTTTTTGCTTGAATATCACAATGCAGCGCAAAACGGCGAAGTTACTATCGGGGAAGAATTAAAGACTTGTCTTTCCAATTTGATTCAAGACCTAAACGACGAGCTATTCTACTATGATACTTCCGAAGCAGATTTAAGAATTGAATTTATAGAAACATTCTGTAAGCATACCAAAAGCCCATTTCATGGTATGCCTTTTTTATTGGAGTTATGGGAAAAGGCTTTGATTGAGTCTTTTTTCTCCTTCCAGTGGAAGGATACAGGGCTACGTAGATTCCAAAAGTTAATTCTTCTAATTGCACGTAAGAATGGTAAAAGTACACTTTGTGCCGCTCTTGCTTTAACTGAATTAATGGTTGGAAACGGTGGGACAGATATAATATGTAGCAGTAACGACGACGCACAGGCTAGTATTATATTTGATGAAACTAATAATATGCGGGAACAATTTGACTGTAAAGGGAAGAGGACGCATAAGAATCTGAAAGGTATCTTTAATAAAAAAAATAAGTCAAGTATCAAGAAGTTGTCTGAAAAAACACAGAATAAAGAAGGACGAAATATTGATTTTGCAATATTAGATGAATCACACGAAATGAAAGATAATGTAATAGCAAAATCAATAGAACAATCTCAGTCAACGAAAGATGAACCCATGTTCATCAATATAACGACAGAAGGTTTTGTTAATGATGGGTATCTAGACGAAGAATTAAAATATGCGCGAGAAATTTTAAAGCAAGAGCGAGAAGATACGACGGTATTAGCTTGGTTGTATACCCAAGACAGCGAGTTAGAAATATACCAAGATAAAAATTCTTGGAAAAAGTCAAATCCTTCCCTTGGAGCTATAAAAAAAGTAAAGTACATTGAAGGTCAATTACGAAAAGCCCAGATCAGTAAAAGCAACAGAGTGTTTACACTTGCAAAAGACTTTAATATAAAACAAAATAATGCCGAAGCCTGGTTAAGCGAAGAGGAAATCATTAATTTAGATACTTTTAACATTGAAGATTTTAGAGATTGCATCGCCATCGGTGCGGTTGACCTTTCAGAAACTATAGATTTAGCCGCCGCAAAAATCTTGTTAATGAAAAAAGATAGTAATAAAAAATATATTTTTAGCCACTACTTTATTCCTGAAACAAAAGTCGAGGAAGGAGCAGAACAAGATAAAAAAGATTATTTAGAATGGGCAAAAGACAACTTATTAACAATCTGTTCAGGCAATGAAAATGACTATAGTCTCATTACAACTTGGTTTGTCAAATTGGTTAAAGAATATGGCATTAAAATATTTATGACAGGTTATGACAATTGGAATGCTAAATACTGGATAAAAGAAATGGACGATTATGGATTTGATACAGAAAGAGTACGGCAGGATTATGAAAATTTATCAAACCCCATGAAATTAGTAGAAGCTGACTTGCGAAGTAAACTTATAAATTATAATAACAATTCTATTGATAAATGGTGCTTAGAAAATACTGCAATGAAAATTAATAACTTGGGTATGATTATGCCAGTCAAAGTAAACGACAAGCGTAATAGGCGTATAGATGGAGCGGTAGCATTGATTATTATATATGCTATTTACAGCAGATACCGCACAGAATACTTAGAATATGTTAATGCTGCAAATGGTTAAGCGAGGTGATAAAAAAGATGGCATTTCCCAATATTTTTAAAATGGCAAAACAAAAGAAACTACAAAAATTTGCAATGATGCTGAATGGGTATGCACCTGTTTTTTCAAATTATGGCGAAGACGTGTACGCAAGTGATGTTGTTCAAAACTGTATTAGATGTATTGCTACAGAAATTTCGAAACTAACCCCAAAACATATTCGCATTGATAGCGAAACTGAAACACAAACTTTAGTAAACGGAACCTTAAATCGGCTATTTAAGTTTTCACCTAACCAATTAATGACAACAAAAGATTTTCTTGAAAAAGTAGTTTGGTTGAGAGAGTTAACCTATAATGCTTTTATATATCCTGTTTACATCAATACAGGAGACACAAGGATTTACACGGGTATATACCCATTAAACCCACGTGTTGTAGAATTTATGCAAGACGACAATGAAGCATTGTTTGTAAAAATGACGTTTGGAAATGGTCAAGAATATACACTCCCATACGCTGATATTATCAACATTAGAAAAGATTACTCGTTGAGTGATATTCTAGGTGGAGACGAAAGTGGTCAACCCAACAATAAATCGCTTTTAAAGGTATTAGAAACAGAAAATACTGTAATACAGGGAATAAGTAATGCTATAAAAGTGAGTTTATCCGTACGTGGTATATTGAAAGCTAATTCGTTGTTATCAGAAGAAAAGCTAGAACAGGAACGTCAAAAATTTATAACGTCAATTGCTAAAAATGAAAGTGGGATACTTGCAACAGATTTGAAGAACGAGTATATTCCACTTCCAGTTGACCCAAAAGTGATAGATAAAGATACTATGGAATTTTTACAGTCTAAAGTGTTGTGTCATTATGGGGTATCAGTTCCCATTTTATCTGGTGATTTTAACGAGGAGCAATATCAAGCATTTTATGAAAAAACATTAGAACCAATTATTATAACTTTAGGTCAAGCATTTAGTAAAACCTTGTTTACCGAACGTGAATTACAGTTCGGAAATGAAGTTATTTTTTACCCCCAAAAACTACTCTTTACAAATACTAAAAATAAAATTGCTGTTGCAGAAATATTAGGAAACCGTGGCGCTTTAATGGATAATCAATTACTTGAATTGTTCGGTTATCCACCATATGAAGGGGGTAATGTTAGAAAACAAAGCCTAAATTTTATTGATAGTAACATAGCACCACAATATCAACTAAATAAACAAAATCAAAAGAAGGGAGAGTTCATAGATGGATAACAACCCAAACCCTCAAACAGAAGCAATCATTAAACGTAAATTTGTTGTTAATGATTTTGCTACAACTGATGAAAAAGGAAAAATTGAAGGTCATGCCGCAGTATTTAATCAACGAGCAGATATTGGTGGCTTATTTTATGAAACAATTGAAAGGGGTGCATTTGATGGATGTGATTTTACCGACGTTCCTTTCTTGATTAATCATGACAAAAGAAAAATACCAATTGCTCGAAGTCGTCGAAACAATGGTAATTCAACGATGATAATTTCGGTTGATAATGTAGGGCTTCTTATTTCAGCGAATTTGGACATTGAAAATAATTTGGAAGCTCGTAGTCTACATAGTGCCGTAAAACGTGGGGATGTAGATGGTATGAGCTTTGAGTTTAGAGTAAAAAAGCAAAGATGGGCAGGTTTAGACACAAAAATACCCACAAGGGTAATAGAAAAATTTGAAAAAGTTTTCGAAGTAAGTGCAGTAAATGACCCTGCTTACTCTGAAACTGATATATATGCACGTGGTTCGCTGGATAGTGACCGTCTGACATTGGAGAGTGTCAGAAGCAAATATGAGTTGGATAACTCAACAAATTTAGAAGCTGAAAAACTAAAAATTCAAATTATGATGGAGGTAACGAAATGAAAGAGAAACTATTAAAATTAATTCAAGAAAAGGAAGCAAAAAAAACAGAGCTTGCAGCACAAGCAGAGAAAACAAAAGATGTTATAGAGCTTAAAGCGATAAAAGAATATATAGCTACTTTGAACGAAGACATTGCAAATCTAAAAACCTTACTATCTGAAGCAGAAGGAAATGGAAACGCACAACCACCAGCAAATGGTGATGAAGAAGCACGGAATAAATTAGAAACTAGGCAAGCCACAACACCAACAGGGGGGATAAATATATTAGGAACTTACAATTTGAATAATCAAGGGACTGGAAATGAGCAGGTAGACGATGTATTTGCAACGACCGAATACCGTCAAGCGTTCAAAGATTATGTTTTAAAAGGAACTCAAATACCTGACAAGTATAGGGAAAAACGTGATGCTGAATTTACCGTTGTTGGAGATATAGGAGCGGTTATCCCTACTACCGTAATGCAAAAAGTTGTTGAAGAAGCATTAGCTTCTGGAATGATTCTTCCAAAAGTTACTCAGACAGCTTTTCAAGGTGGGGTTGAAATCCCTGTTAGCGATATTAAACCAACCGCAACTTGGATAACAGAGGAATCACCTAGCGAAGAACAAAAGAAAACCGTAAAAAATAAAATAATGTTTGCATATCATATGTTGGAGTGTCGTGTATCACTGGGACTTTTAAGTGCAACAGTTTCTCTTCCAATCTTTGAAAGCACTATTATAAAAAATATTAAGGAAGCTATGATTATTGCGATTGAAACAAGTATCATTAACGGAAGTGGAAGCGGGAAACCTAAAGGTATCTTAAAAGAAACAATTAAATCAGACCGTATTATTTCATTTGATGAAGCTGAAATCGGAACTGTATCCGGCTGGGCAAAAGTTGAAGCAGCTGTTCCTTTGTCTTATGAAAGTGGGGCTGTATACATGATGGCTAAAAGTACATGGGAAAAATATTTAAATGGAGCAACGGACAGTAATGGTCAAAAGTTAGGATTTGTTACCATTTCTGAAAATCAACAACGAAAACTAAATGGGCGTGATGTCATTTTAACAGATTATATAAAAGGGTTTGATAAGGCAACTACTGGGGATATTTTTGCTACTTTGGTAAAATTAGATGAATACATTCTAAACAGCAATTTAAATATGAGCTACAAAAAATATTATGATGAAGACTTTAATAAATGGGTTCATAAATCAATTATGATTGTTGATGGTAAAATGGCTGACACTAACGGAATGATATTTATCAAGAAAGCGTAATTTATCGTTTTAAAATCATAAAAGAGGGTGAAAACATTGCAGACAGAAGTGATACTTGAAGAAATAAAAAAAATGTTGGAAATATTAGCTGATGATGAAGAAATAAACACTAGTATTTACTTGAAAATCCTTGCTGTTACGAACTATTTAACAAATGGTGGTGCAAGTGTAAGCAGTATTGAAAGTCCACTTGGAATAGCGTGTATTGCAATTGGTGTCAATGATTTAATGGAACGTAAAGCAGGGGACGTTACTTTTTCTCCTGCTTTTAATACTATAGCGAATCAAATTACGAGGGGGTGACTTTTTTTATGAAAGTTGCCCTTCTTTATTTGATGTCAGAAGTAAGCAGTAAAAATGAATTTGACGAACCTATAAAAACCTATACGAAACGTAAGGTTATTGGTAGAGAAAAAAGCATAAGTCAGACGGAGTTTTATCAAGCACAGGCAGTGGGTTTTAAGCCAGAAATCAAATTTTCTGTACACGCTTTTGAATATAAAGGCGAAAAGAAGCTTGCTTACAAAAATGAAGTATATGGAATTAAAAGAACTTACGAGGATAGTGGGGATGTGGAATTAACTTGCAGTAAAGAAGTTAACCAAATAGGGGGAGGTAGTTGAAATGTCAATACCTTCATCGATTGTTATTAAAAAAGATGGTGTTGAGTATCTCAATAATGTAGACAGAATAAAGTACACCCTTGACGAACTTACAAGAGTAGCATTAAAAGATGTGGGTAAATTTATCTGCAAAAGAACGAGAGTAAAAATTAAGCGGAAGACAGGACGTGTTGCCCGAAACATTCAATATTGGGTTAGAAAAAAATCCGGTGACCTACAAGTTGGTTTTAAGCCTGTGGGGTTTTATGGTGGGTTTCAAGAGCTTGGAACTTCTAAACAGCCAAAGATTGGTGCATTATCCCAAACTGTATTAGAAAATATAGACGAAATAAGAAAAATTGAAGGACAATATCTAAAGGCCATAGAAGATGAAAATAAGGCATTAGGACTAATTAATGAAGACGAGGAAATTGGAAATGCAGATGACTAAAAGTAAGCGACTTAGAATTTGTCTTAAAGAAATAATTAAGCCTATTTTAGATAATGCTTTCTATAACCAAGCAACAGATATAGCCGAATTTCCTTACTTAACGTATGAATACGCAATGCGATATTCAGAACGAAAGGGTATTGGTATATTAGAAGTTAATATATGGGATCTGAATCAAAGTTCAGAAAATGTTGAGGAAATTGCTGACAATTTGGAAAGTGTTCTACATGAACTTATTTATACGGATGAACACATGATTTTAAAATTTTATACAAATACACGTCTAGCTATAGAGGATGAAAACAAGGAAATGAAGCGACGCAGAGTAACATTTGAAATGCAATATTATGTTGGGAAGGAGTAACGCAGATGGGAAAAGCAAAGAGTTACAGCGGGTATACAGAGAAGACGGTAGAAAGTCTTATTATGGACGCAGGAGCTTTTTTTAAGAACTTTGAAGTTGGAAAAGACACATTTAATTCTGCTGTATCAGAAGGAAAGTTAATTGGAGCTACTAGAGGGGGGGGAGGGTTTGAAGCAAAGGCGACGTACAGAAAAATAGAAGTTGATGGTGTCAAAGGTGCTGCAAAAGGACTTCAAACAATCGATGAGTGGGCAGTTAGTATAAAGGCTAACGTGTTAGAAATTACAAAGGAAACGCTAAAAATTGCATTAGGAACTGGTGTTATTGATACAGAAACAGACCAAAAGTACGATATAATCACAGCTAAAAACTACGTGGAAATGGGGGATTATATTGAGAATATTACATGGGTTGGTCGTCTTAGTGGGAGTGAAGAACCCGTAATTATACAGATTTATAATGCAATAAACACAGAGGGGCTTTCTTTAGCAACAAAGGACAAAGACGAAGTCGTAACGGCTATGAATTTTGTGGGGCATTATGATGCGTCCGATTTGGACACACCTCCATTTAAAATTTATTACCCAAAGAAAATAGGAATTTTACCAGATACTAATCAGTGAAGGAGAAAAAATTGTGAGGAAATTAAATACACAAGACGTTTTTAAGTTAGCACGTCTTATAAAAAAGGCTAACTTGAAAGATGATATTAAAAATCTTTTTGAAAAAAGTCAGAGAATGGAAGGTGATAAGGATGTAAGGCAAAAGGAATTGGGTTTTGAAACCGCATTAGTCATCATTGAAAAGACAGCAGATGAAGGAGTAGAAAATGAATTTTATTCTTTACTTGCTGGAATTGCTGAAAAAACATCAGATGATATTAAAACATTATCTATTGAAGCAATGATAGAATTATTTATTCAAGTTGCAAAAGAGAATAATGTTGTGACTTTTTTCAAAGTAGCGTATCAATCAGCGAAGAAATAAATATTGTAATTGATACGCTACTTAAACGTTATAAGTCACTAGAATATGTATTAGGCTTAGAGGTCGACGAAGGTATTGAACTAATACATACTGCGCTACAACAAGACAATGAGGAAAAAATAATGTTTCGTTGGGTGACAGGTGGCTATGAGAGATTCATAAGCTTTTCAGAGTTTAAAGGCAACTTCAACACAGATATAGACACAAGTCAAGTATTTGACACAAGAACAGAAACTGATATTTTAGCAGATGTCAGCGGTATTTTAAATGAGTTAAATAATGGGTAACTAAATTTCAAATAATAGGATAAATGGGCATAGTACACAAATACTATGCTTTTTTGGGGGTGGTTTTATAGAAATTTTCAAGCTATTTGGTTCCATATTTGTTGACAATACGGAAGCAAATAGCAAGATTGACGATACAGGAAAGAAAAGTGGAGGATTAAACGAAATATTCGGCAAGGTCGGCGAAGGAGCTGGAAGGCTTGGAGTAGCAGTAGGGGCTGGGATGCTTGCTATTGGAGTTGCAGTTGGTAGTGCTGTTGTTGCAGGAGTTAAAGCAACGGGAGAGCTGGACGAACAAGTTAGCAAATTTAAAGCTAGTACAGGAGCTACAGCCGAGGAAGCACAAGCAGTAAAAAAAATAGCGCAAGAGCTTTTTAAAGTTAATCCTGATAGTTATGAAGATATCATTGCAACATCAGAAGCCTTAAGGAAAAATATGGGCATGACTGTTGAAGACATAGGAAAATATCAGCAAAAATATTTGGATTATGCTATAACAACAGGGCAAGCAAATGTCGATGTTGTGGGGGCTATTGATGATATTTCGGATGCTT
>JAVBJQ010000038.1:0-31075 GCA_031546905.1 Eubacteriales bacterium
TAGCATATATCCAAATGAAAATATAAAGCAAATTTGTTTTATCAAAAATATAATCAAGAACCCTAATATACAAGTAGGTGATTATACCTATTATGATAACGCAGATGGTGCAGAGGATTTTGAAAGCCACGTTACACATCATTATGATTTCTTGGGGGATAGGCTAATTATTGGAAAATTCTGTGCCATTGCAAAAGGCATTGAGTTTGTAATGAACGGTGCAAATCATCGAATGAACTCCATAACCACATACCCATTTAATATTATGAGCAATGGTTGGGAAAAGGTTGCCCCTAGTCTATCCGAACTACCTTTAAAGGGTGATACTGTCGTTGGTAATGATGTATGGATTGGGCAAAATGTAACGGTAATGCCCGGTGTTCATATTGGTGATGGTGCTATTATTGCCGCAAATTCTATTGTGTCAAAGAATGTTCCGGCATACCATATTGTTGGTGGTAATCCTGCAAAAGTAATAAGAAAACGCTTTGCAGATGACCTCATACAATACTTGCTTGAAATAAAATGGTGGGATTGGACAGCAGAAAAAATTTTCGACAACCTTGAAACACTTTGTAGTTCAGACCTAGAAAAGATAAAAAATATCTTGTAAGGCTTTTTGAAACTAATAAGCATGATGACCAAAGTACCAGAATTCAAGTAATGTAGCAAGTTTATATCTTCTTGACTAAATCAAAATTGCCTATCAAAAATTTGTTATTTATGAGTATTGATATTTTCTGCATAACTATAAAAATATGCAAAAAAGCAATTTGTTGTTTGTAGTGGATGACAAATTGTTTTTTTATTGAAAATATTTTTATGGATAGTTTGACACATTCATATAGATATGTGCTAGACAAAATATGATAGTTTATGTCATTTTGCTTTACGTTGTGAAGAATTATTATCTGTGATAAAATGAAAGTATTAAACTTCTTATATAATCAACTAAGAGAGATACGACAGGAGGATTTATTATGAGCAAGGAGATTTTAGTCATTACCGGAAGCCCAAGAAGAGATGGGAATAGCGAAATGATGGCCAATGCGTTCATAAAAGGAGCACAGTCTAAAGGTCATAATGTTACAAAATTTGAAGCTGCAAGAAAAACAATTGGTGGGTGCAGAGCCTGCGGTACTTGTTGGAGTAAAGGAACAGCTTGTTCATTCCAAGACGGCTTTACAGAATTGGAATCACTACTCGAAAGTGCAGACACGATTGTCTTTGCTTCTCCCTTATATTTATTCGGTATGTCGTCGCAGATAAAAGCACCAATTGATAAACTGAATGCATATGATTCAGAAAATTGTAGTCGACCATTAAAAATAAAAGAGAGTGTACTATTGATTTGTGGAGCATGTGAAGGGATGGAAATTTTCACTGGTGTTATTGCTACCTACAAACATATGGCTGATTATATGAAATGGGAGAATGCCGGAGTTTTGGCAATTCCACAAATATATGAAAAAGGAGATATTGGGAAGACTGACGCACTGATTCAAGCAGAACAAATGGGAAGCGCTATATAAAATACGGCTAATAAGCCTATTTAATTGAAATCGTTGCTTACACAAACGAGGAGGAATTGATATGTCAACAAAAGTTGCAATAAATGGGTTTGGATATATAGGTCGTCTAGCTTTTAGACAAATGTTTACCACCAATGATTTTGAAATAGTTGCGATTAATGACTTAACCGATTCAAAAACCATAGCACATTTGCTAAAATACGATACGGCACATGGCAAATATGACCACAATATCTTACATAAAGATGAAGCTATTGTGGTTGATGGCAAGGAGATTCCTGTTTATTCCGAAGAGCATCCAAGACAACTACCATGGGCAGATTTGCAAGTGGATGTGGTTTTGGAATGTACCGGACGTTTTACCTCTAAAACTGCCTCTGTTTCCCATATCGAGGCAGGGGCAAAAAAAGTTGTCATCTCTTCACCATCAGATAGGGATATACCAATGATTGTCTTTGGCGTGAACCAAAGTGTGCTCAATATGTCCCATCATATCATTTCAACTGCCTCCTGTACGACGAACTGTTTAGCACCTCTGGCAAAAGCTTTAAATGATCTAGCTCCCATTCAAAAGGGCTTTATGACAACATTACATGCTTATACCAGTGATCAAAACCTTTTAGATAGCCCCCATGCAAGAGGAAATCTAAGAAGAGCACGCTCTGCACCAAATAACATTGTACCCACTTCCACAAATGCGGCTAAAGCAATTGGTTTGGTTCTGCCTGAATTGTCCGGAAAACTTGACGGTTCTTCTCAAAGAGTTCCTGTTGTAACAGGCTCACTCGTGGAACTCGTTGCAGTTGTCGAGGGAAAAGTCACAAAAGAGCAAATCCATCATGCTATGAAAATGGCGTCATCTCCATCCTTTGGATACAATGATGAGGAAATCGTTTCTTCGGACATTATCGGAATGACATATGGTTCATTATTTGATTCCACACAAACCAAAGTATCAGAGTTAGGCGGAAATACGTTGGTAAAGTTAGCTGCGTGGTATGACAACGGCAGTTCCTATGTAAGTCAGATGGTTCGAACAATAAAGTATATTGCAAATTTAAGATAGATTAGTGTTCATTGTAACAATATTTGCTATTGAAAATGCGTAGAAGCCTTATCTTCTACGCATTTTGTTTTGTAAGAAATGTTTACGCTATACTTGTAAGCGGGAATAAACAATGCTACAATAATATTGTTCAGCTAATGCTGTGAAAGGAGTGATTGCGGTGACAAATTACAATTTTTATGAGGTACTCAAATCCTAATTTACGATGTAGCAATTTCTTATGTTTCACAGTTTTACCATTACAGATAGATTTCCATTTACCACAGGAAGTCTTATTTTTGTATTCTATTTTCTTAAGCAGTGGCTGAACAAAATAAATGCTTAAGGAGAATAATATGAATTTTGAAAAATTAAGTAAGCAACACATTGAAGCTGCAGCCCAATTGGTAGTTAATAATTATAAGAATGAAATGAAAAGCGTACCGTTTCTACCCAACAAGGATTACTTTAAGCAATTCTGTAATTCCATTTGTTGGATAGCAGAAAATCACCATGGAGTTGTTGCATTACAAGAGGATAAAGTTGTTGGTTTTCTTTCTGGAATGGCTATTAATTCTTTTAAAGGTTTAAATCGAGGAATTTATTGTCCCCTTTATGCCCACGGTGCAATTGGGGATAAACAAGATATATATGAACGTATGTATGAGAATGTTGCAGGTATATGGTGTAAAAACGGCTGTCTTACACATGCGTTAACTATTTTCGCACATGAAGGGGTGACCGTTAATACATGGTTCAACCTTGGATTTGGAAAGCGATGTGTAGATGCAATTCGGCCATTGTCAAATATAAATGGCAAAAAAACAGACCAATATTTAATTAGACAAGCAACGGAAGGTGATGCCGTGTACCTACTTCCTTTGTTTGTGGAACATGATATGTATTATTGCAGTTCCCCTTTGTTTATGCCTGTTTTAGAAATTACAACATTAGAAGACGTGAAAAAATTGTTATTATCCAGCGATTCGTCTGTTTGGGTTGCATTTGATAATAATAGAGCAGTTGCAATAATGACAACAAGTAAAGGTGGCGAAACATTCATTGCAGAAGATGAAAAAACACTGAATTTACGTAGCGTATACCTTCTAAAAGAAGTTCGTGGCACAGGTCTTGCATCCACAATGCTTAATATAATAATAGATTGGATGTCCAGCAATGGATTTGAGCGTTGCGGTGTTGATTATGAATCTTTTAATCGTTTTGGAAGTCGATTTTGGGGAAAACATTTTACCCCATTTACTTATAGTCTATTTCGGAGGTTAGATGAGCGTATTACATGGGCAAATTCAGATAGGCAAAACGGGATTGTTCTTTAAATACTTTAACACGTAGAAATTTAACTTTTCCTAAATATCTTTATGGATAACTTGACACACTAATATAACTATGCATTCGACATAATTTGACAAATAATTCAGCTTTATCAATTACCTACATCTATTTTAGCCATTTATTAATACTTGTATTTTCGACAAATTATTTTGTAATTCGACACCGAGATAAAAAATGCAGTTACCTATGAAGCTAAAGGTCATGATAAATATATGATTGTTAGCGGGAAATGGTGTAACAAAAAAGGCTCTTATCAATTCTGATAAAAGCCTTTTTTGATGCGATTTTAAGCTATTAAATCATTTTTACACATTAAAACGAAACAGGATTACATCTCCATCTTTCACTACATATTCCTTACCTTCAAGGCGAACTAATCCTTGCTCTTTTGCAGCAGTATAAGAGTTGAGAGAAATTAAGTCAGCATAATTCACAATTTCTGCACGAATAAAGCCACGCTCAAAGTCGGTATGTATTTTTCCAGCAGCACCAGGGGCTTTTGTTCCATTGGTGATTGTCCAAGCACGAGTTTCTTTTGGGCCAGCAGTTAAGTAGCTAATAAGTCCAAGAATTTTATAACTTGCGGCAATAAGCTTGTCAAGTCCACTTTCTGAAATTCCTAAGTCATTTAGAAACATTTTTTTCTCGTCATCAGAAAGTTCGGAGATCTCTGCTTCAATTTGGGCGCAAACAACAAAAACTTCAGAGCCCTCTGTTTTTGCAAACCCTTTAACAACTTGAACATGATTATTGTTTAAGCCGTCATCTGCTAAGTCATCTTCAAGGACATTCACAGCATATAAAACGGGTTTATAAGTAAGGAGGTTAAAACTTTTAACAATTTCTATGTCTTCTTGTGTATCAAATTGAAGCGCGCGGGCATTGACGCCTTTTTCTAATTCAGTTTTAAGAAGATTTAAAATATCAAGTTCTCTTTGAAGAGACTTGTCCATTTTTATATTTTTTTGGACTTTTTGAAATCGTCTGTCAATGATTTCTAAATCAGAAAAAATAAGTTCAAAATTTATAGTTTCAATATCACGCAAAGGATTTACTTCGCCATCAACGTGAATAATATTCGGGTCGTCAAAACATCTTACAACATGGACAATGGCATCAACTTCTCTGATATGAGATAAAAATTGATTTCCAAGTCCTTCCCCTTTGCTTGCACCTCTTACAAGGCCTGCAATATCAACAAATTCGATAACTGCTCTTAAAATTTTTTCGGAATTATATAATTTTGCAAGGTTATCAAGACGTACATCGGGAACAGGAACAACGCCAATGTTAGGGTCTATCGTACAAAAAGGATAGTTTGCAGATTCAGCTCCAGCTTGTGTAAGTGAATTAAATAAAGTGCTTTTGCCAACATTAGGCAAACCAACAATACCAAGTTTCATAAAATTTTCCTCTCAAAAAAGCAAATTTAAATATTATTTGTGTTCAAAAAGTTAGATTGTGTAAGGTTTTATTTACAGACAATACTTTAAATCATGTACTGTGAAAGATTGTTCGTGCTGATCTTTCGCAGTACATGATGATTAGTCGTTATTCTTTTGTCCGAAAATATAGCCAAATAAAAATCCCTTTAGAAAGAGCATAACAAAAAGTCCAGCAATAGCAAAAATCATTTTGTTTTTATTGCTGTGAGTTACAAAAGTGCCCTTAGAAGGAGATTGTGAAACTTCCTTTTCAGCAACTCTATAGTGTCTTCTAACTCGTGAGTGTGCCATAAAAACCCTCCTTTTATAAAATTTAGAAGCTTTTAATATAAATATAATAACATAAATCTGATAACAATAAAAGATAAATAAAGATAGTAACTATATTATTTTATTTTAATTAAATTTTATACGCTTACCTTTTATAATCTAAAATAAAGCAAAATAAGGAGTGAAAAAATGAAACTAAAAAATATAATATTTTTAACGTATGTGGTAATTGCTATCCCATTTGTTGCTACTGGTTGCAAAGCCAGTGCTTCTAATAATATTTCCCAATCCCTGCAAAATAATGCAAGCGTTACTCAAACAGTCCCAAAAGTGTATGAAAGAAATACATTGTACTCACAGCCTGAAATTATTGACAAAGGACATGCTTTTCAAAATAAAGTCGACAATAATAATGAAAGAGCAAGAAAAATTAAATCTACGGTTCAAACGCTCCATTCAATTGAAAAAGCTTCTGTAGTAGTAGTGGGACGTTCTGTCATTATCGGAATACAGCTATCTGATATTGTAAAAGATAACGAAGTTTCATCAGTAAAAAAAGAAGTGGAGCAACTTGTGAGAACAATTGATGCTACGATAACAAATGTTTCGGTTACGACAGCGCCAGAATTAATGTCAAGAATTACAAATTTAGCTGGGGATAAGGAACAAGGAAAACCAATAGACATGACAAATGATGATCTTAGTAATTTAACAAGAACCATAACACCTACGATATAATAAAATAGTTGTCCCCATTAGGAGACAACTATTTTATTATATTACAATGTGTCATTTAGGTGCTAATTTTTTGTATTTTTTGCAGTCATTGTTTTTTTGCTTTTCACTCAATTGCTCGGTAGGTTATGTAGCAATTCATGAGTGACGCTTTGTACTGGGAAAAATACAAAACTTGAATTGAACATAGAATTATGCTATAATTTTTAAATTGTAGTGGCGTGTTATCTTGAATGTAACATCCCAAAGTAGGAGTGAATTATATGTCTAAGGCAATTTTATGTGTTGATGACGAAAAAATTATTATTGTAAGTTTAATAGAACAATTAAGAGAACGGTTTGGTAATCAATATTTGTATGAAATGGCCATGTCAGGGGAGGAAGCACTTGAAATTATTGATGAGATGGTTGAATTTGGCGTAAGCGTTATTTTAATCATTTCAGACTGGCTTATGACGGGAATGAAAGGTGATGAATTATTAATCAGGATTCACCAAAAATATCCAAATACAGTAAAAGTAATGTTGACAGGTCAAGCAGATACGAAAGCAATTGATAACGCAAGAGAAAATGCAGATTTAAAAGCATATATAGCAAAACCTTGGGATAAAAACATTTTAATGGATAAAATAGGAAGTTTGTTAGAAGGCATTGATAATGAGTAGGAGAACTGCCATGGGTAGAATATTTAGAAAAAATTTAGATAGATATTCTCTTGATTTTTGGTCATTCATCATCATTGTTATTGTTTTTATGGCTATTATTATTGGTATAAATTTGCTATCTGATATACCGTCTCGTCATATGATGGAAGAAACCACCAAAGAATGGTCATTGCTTTCCGATGAGTTTTCTGATATTCAAGATGCTTTTGAATTTAATGACGGTGTGATGAATCAGCTAGTGGATAAAAAATATTCTGATGTAGACAACAATGGGATGCAAGATTTAGACTTTGATCTGAATACAATTTTAAATCAGTTTGTCACAAGTCGTGCTTACTTGTCTGGATATTTTTATTCCTTACAAACAGAAAATTCCTTAGCACATTCCTTATACGTAAGTCCGAATACCAAAATGCCCATCCCAAAAGAAATAAGCGGGTTAATTGACAAAAGTAAAACTATTTCTTATTGGAAGTACCAAACAGACAATGAAGTATTAAATATGTATTATATTAGTAACTTATATAAAAATCGTCAGTTTATAGGGTTTGTCGGTATAAAGATTGATACACCCTCTATCGCTAAGAATATTAAATCCACCCAAACCTCCTATTTAGCAAATACCATTGTGGCAGATGAGAATTTGGAAATTCTTTTTAATTCTTCTCCAATCAAAGCAACCAATCTCCATTATGTTACAGATAAAGGATTTCAAACTTTAATAAAAAAAATTAATTCAAAAGAAAAAAGTGGCTTTTGTATGGTGAAAGTGGATGATAAATATAAGCTACTGACTTACACCAAACTTTCAACAGGGCAAATTATTTTAGAAATACATAATAAAGCAGGTAAATATAACATGACGCATTTTCTTGTTATATTAATAGGAATAATTTCTATTATTTGTGTCTTGTTTGTTCAGCGAAATTTAAAAACAAAAAATACGTTACTAGATGATTTTACAAATTTATTGATGAAAAATTATATTTCTACCATAGACCCTTCGGAGGTAAATAATAGAAAGGCAGCATTTTCACTACAGACAGGTATTTTTTTCGCCATTTTGTTTTTTACTATTTTTGAAATTTTTTATGGTACGTCTATTTTAAAAATCAGTATTGATTTTGGGTTGATTTGTATATGTCTAGTCGCTACATATTTATTTTCAAAAAATAGTTTTAATGCTATTTATGCCAATATTTTTGTGGGTGCAATGCTTTTTCTGCCATTTGTTTTTCATTTGATGAATGGTGGTTTTTCAGGTGAAAGTAGTAGTGGTGCAGTCATTATTTGGGCTTCACTTGCAGTAATTTTAGCACAATTTTTATTTGGCAGTGAAGTTGGTCGACGTATATTTAAACTTTATGTTTTACTTTTATTTTGTGATGTTTTAATTGAACTAAACATCATATACTCAATGGAGTACATTAAAATTTTTAAATTTATAACAAGTATTCTCTGTTTAAGCTTTTCACTTTTTATTTCTATTGAACTTTTTATGACTCGTTCGGCGGCTAATTATTCAAAGCTAGAAGAAACAATATCTCAGCTGAAAGAAGCACAATCTCAATTGGTTCAAAAAGAAAAAATGGTTACATTAGGACGTTTAATAGCGGGAGTAGCTCATGAAATTAACACCCCTATTGGTGCCATAAAAGCCTCTGCGGAAACACTCAATGCTTCTTATCATACTATCTTTAGAACCGTAATGGATCAAACAAAAAATTTTACAGAGGATGATTATAAGGCTTTTTTTAAATTGTCGGAACTGTCTGCTGACTCTGTACGTGAAATGCGTTCTACCAGTCAAATACGACGAGCAAAAGCGCAGATGATTCAATATTTTAATGATGTTTCTTTATGTCCTGAAAATAGTCGTACAGATATTATTACCATGCTTGTAAGGTTAGAGATTTGCGACCTTGAAAAAATTCAGTTTAATATAGAAATATTTAAAAAGCCTAATATTGCAGAAGTGCTGAAAGTGGTTTGCGCAGTGTCTCCTAATATTATGAGTACACAAACAATAGCCATTGCCAGTGAAAAGGTTTCTAAAATCGTTTTTGCACTTAAATCTTACGCACATACCAACATTTCCAATGAATTTGAAACATTTGATTTGGTTCGTAATATTGAAAACGTCTTAGTGCTGTATCAAAATCAAATTAAAGTGGGGATTGAAGTTGTCAAATTATTTGATGAAAAAGTACCACCCCTTTTTGGTAATTCGGACGAATTAAGTCAAGTATGGACGAACATAATTCAAAATGCTATTTATGCCATGTCGGGAGTTGGAACATTAACAATTAAAATTAGTTATGTTCACAATCAACAAGTGGAAATCTCTTTTATAGATACAGGAACAGGAATGGAACCAGAGGTACTAAAAAATATATTTAACCCATTTTATACAACAAAGCCTATTGGCGAAGGTAGTGGGTTAGGTCTTGATATTTGTAATAAAATTGTTAAAAACCATAAGGGGGACATCTTGGTGGAAAGTATTATAGGAGTTGGATCAACTTTTAAAGTAACTTTACCATATGTGCAGGAGTCTTATTAAATAACTTGTAGGAGGAAATGATGCGTTCAACGATTATATGTGTGGATGATGAAAAAATACTTTTAAATGTTTTGGCGGAACAATTGGAAACATGGTTTGGGAATAATTACACCATAGAAAAAGCACTTGGTGGGGAAGATGCACTTGAAATTTTGGATGATTGTATTGCACAAGGAATTGATGTATGTGTTGTAATTTCAGATTATATCATGCCAAAGATGAAGGGCGATGAATTACTTGAAAAGGTGAAAGATCGTGACCCGAGTATTCGTAAAATTATGCTTACGGGTTATTCTGCAATCGAGGGGATTATCAGTGCAATCAACCGTGCAGGGCTGTACCGTTATATAACCAAACCTTGGGATAACAGAGACCTTATGCTAACCATTATAGAAGCAATAAAAAGTTACGAACAAGAAAAAACAGCACTTTCACTTTCAAAGAAATTTGAGCAATTGTATCATACATTTCTTAAGTCTTCCAATGATTTGGAGGCAACCCTTGATACAGCAGTAGAAGCATTTGCCTATGCGGTTGAAACGAGAGATGCAACTATTATGGGACATTCCCGCAGAGTGAAACAAAACTCTGTTTTAATGGGGAAGGCACTGGATTTTTCTAAAGAAGATTTGAGAGCATTACAATATGCTGCTTTTTTACATGATATAGGAAAAGTTTCTTTAGAGGATGAAGAACTTTTTAGTATGAACAAATCACAACTAGAAATAAATGCAACGGAAACAGAACGCTTACTTGAAAAGTCTGACAAAATGCTTTCGAAGATTAAAGATTTTGATAAGGTAAGTTTAGCAGTCAAATATCAAATGGAAAATTATGATGGTTCAGGGATTTTTGGATTGACTGGTGATGAGATTCCACCCATGTCAAGGGTGTTACGAATTACAAATCATTACGATTTAGTAAAAAATAACATACACAGCAAACAAAAAATATCACAAGAAGAAGTTATTCGTAGCATACAAGAAGGGAAAGGTTCCTTATTTGACCCTATATTCGCTGAGAAATTTATCGAGTTAATTAAAGTATAAGAGCATAATATGGGTCTCATCTCTTTCCATGACTGATATAGCGGTTTAGCAAGGAGTGATTTTATGCAGTTGACACCTTATGTACTACTTATGTATTTTTTGGCTACAGTTTCCGTTGGCACACTGTTGTTTTCATGGAAAAACCGTAACCATAGATGTGGAATCACTTTTGTTATTTTATTTTTCTGCATCGTTTATACATTGGTGTGTAGTGGAACTTCTATGCTGTTAACAAATCCAACTGCTAAAATAATAAGTAATGAACTTAAATTTTTAGGGTTGGAATTTTTGGCACCTGTTTATTTTATTTGTATGGCAAGGTATTTAAATAAGGAATATTTTTGCACATCAAAGATGATTAAAATCTTGGTGATTGTGCCAGTCATCACGGTGATAATGGCATGGACAAATCCGATACATCATCTTTTTAGAACTAACCTGTATATTATTGAACGAAATGCTGCTACTTATGTAGGCGTTGAGTCTGCCTTGTTTTTCTATATTCAAACTATTTACGGATATTTTATTGCTATGCTAACAATTGTTATGCTTTCAAAAGAATATTTTAGAAAACCCAAATTTTATCGTGGTCAAATAGGATCTCTTATTATGGCGGCCATTACCGTTGTAGGAATAAATATACCTGTTTTTTTGGGATGGATTGATGACTTCGGAGATATCACAATGGTGGGTTTTGCTATTTCTAGTATTTTTTGTTTTTATGCTATTTTTATTTTTAAACCTGTTAGACTCATTCGCACAGCTCGTGACCTTGTGATTGATAATATTGATAATTTAATTTTGTTGTTTGATTATGAAAATTGTTTATTAGATGCCAATGCCAATGCAGTTAAAAAATTTCAGTTTACTGCTGCTGATTTTACGAATTTGACCATTGATGATTTTGTCAGTCAGTATTTAAAGCTTGAACCTCAATCAAATTATAATGATTTAGAAATATTTTATAAAGAAGAGCACTATGCAATTAGCGAATGTGATTTATATGAAGATCAAGTAAAAACAATTTGTCGTGGTTTGGTTTTCAACAATATAACTAAAATGAAAACCTATTTGAACATATTAGAATACACGGTTTCTCACGATAATTTAACAGGTCTTTTTAATCGAGAAGCTTTTTTTGAAGAAATAAAAAAAGTAGATGCCTTGGGTGTATTTCCCATTTCTATTGTATACATAAGCGTAAATAAACTTAAATTTTTAAATAGTGTATTTGGAAATAGTTATGGTGATGAACTCTTAAAAAATATTGCCGTTCAGATGATGAATTTGTGTACGGAAAACGAATTTTGTGCAAGGGTGAATGGCGATGAATTTGCTTTAATACTTTCTGGAAAAAATGAGAAAAAAGCACTGGAATATGTTCAGCATTTAATAGATGGTAATTTAGATTATTATGTAAGTTTGTCTTATGGAATTGGTGTGAAAACGATTCGATTTGAAAATATTAATATTATTTTAAAAACTGCTTTAGAAAATATGTATCAGCATAAATTAAAAAATGCCAACATAAACAGAACAAAAATGGAAGTAAATGTATTGAAAAAATCCATTGTAGAATCTGGTTATGAAACAGAGGAACATTTAAATAGATTAGTCAATATATGTGGTGAGTTCGGTTCATTTTTAAAACTTACGGACAAAGAAATAACGAATTTAAAACTTCTTGCCCAAATACATGATATTGGTATTATTTCCTTATCAAAATCTATTTTATTAAATATTGGTCACTTAACCAATGACGAGTGGGATATTTTTAAATCACATACAACACGAGGATATTCCATTGCAACATCAACAACTGAAATGTCATTTATTGCAGATGATATATTGGCTCATCACGAACGCTGGGATGGTGCTGGATATCCTAATCTGCTAAAAGGTTCTGCGATTCCTTTGTTGGCTAGAATTTTTGCCATTGTAGATTTTTTTGACGGATATATGCTAAATGGTAAAAATGTTGCAAGGGCATTAGAGGAGCTAAGAAAATATAGCGGTACAATGTTTGATCCCTACTATGTACAACATTATATCGATTTCGTAAGCTTTACAGTTCATGAAGAAGATACACAAATTGGGAAGTCATATTCATAAAACAGCCTTTGAAAAATTAATTTTTCAAAGGCTGTTTTATATACTCATATATTATTCACGCCAAGTTAAAAATTTTCGTTCAAGCAAGACGATTAACTGATAAAGAATAGCTGCCAAAACAGCCAGTATTAAAACTGCATCATCACCCAATCCATTTTAAATGGTTACAATAAGACTGCCCATCATACTGTGTGGTTTTTTGGCTTCCATTTCTAATTGTTTTATATGTAATTCCTCTGTTTTTTCATCAATTCTTTTACCGCCTATCTCCATATTTTCAATGAATTTAAGCAAAGTAAAAATATCCCTTTATTTTTTTCATCTTATTTAAAGAGTGGGGTCTCCGTTAAGAAGTACCTCACTTTGAAAATAATCCATATCTATATCTAGAGTAGTTATTCCTATATTATCAATCTCTTTCATAAACCCAAACAACATCATTTAATACAGCTTGCTTGAATTTAATATTTTCAGATTTTAATACACCCTCATACCACACATAATCAACTTTAGGAACATGGGTGGCTGCTTTAATTTTTTCATCTATTTCATCTACATAATCAAGCAGGTCGTCTGTTCGTTGTTCAAAATCTCCATCATAATCATACAATAAATCTATATCGCTTGAATTATCATTTTCTCCTCGAGCATAAGAGCCGAAGATGCCAACTTTTTTTATTGTGGGATATTTAGAGGCTAAATTAATAGCGTCTACTATTTGTTTATCCAAGTTTATCGTACCCATCTTCCAACACCTCTTTTATATGACTGGATAATAACTTAGTACATATTCGATATATTGTTTCAAAATTTATACTTTCATAGTCATGGCTTGCGATATTCCTTGCAACTCCTATTTTAATTTTATCAAAGTCAGGAATATTATAAAGAGTTGCTTGTTGCAAATACTTTTTTGTTTCATAGATATTAGTTATGGATTGAGTAATTGCTAACTGTGCAAGGCGTTGGTTTTCAAATTCGCTATAGGTCGTAATGTTAAAATGGTTAAAGCAAGTTTGAATATCTCCAATATATTTTATAATTTTTTCAATACAGATTTTATCTGTTTCATTGCTTTGTTTCATTTCGTCTGCACCACCTTTAATTGCCATTATTATACCACTTTTGCATACAGAAACAATAGCCAAACCCATGCAGGTTGGCTATTATCCAGCAACAACAGCCTTGTATAAATCTTCATATAGTGGGAATTGTGGAATTAATTGCTTTCTGCATACCATTTTCAAATTCAACTTGTAGCCATAAATTATTAAGTGGTTTGACACTTTTAACTTTGATTGACATTCCCAGTATTCATCTGTGCTTTGTTCGGATATTTGGTCATCATTATGACTTGTTATATTTCTTGCAAATCCTATCTTAATTTTATCAAAATTAAGAATTTTATCAAGCGTTATTTATTGCAGATGATATATTAGCACATCATGAATGATGGGATTGGATATCCTATATCGACTTATAAGCCTAAATGTAACACGTAAAGGTATACAAATTACAAAATTTTATTCAAATTTAAAACAGCCTTTGAAAAGTTTTATTTTTCAAAGGCTGTTTTCATGTTCACTTATTCACGCCAAGTTAAAAATTTTCGTTCAAGCAAGACGATTAATTGATAAAGAATAGCTGCCAGAACAGCCAGTATTAAAACTGACATCATCACCCAATCCATTTTGAATATCTGGCTACCATAAACAATTAAATAACCGAGGCCATTTTTTGCAACTAAAAACTCACCAACAATAACCCCTATAAAAGAAAGCCCTACATTTATTTTTAGGGCATTAATAATAGTAGGAACACTTGCTGGAAGAATGACTTTTTTTAGAATTTGCTTTTTTGTTCCACCGAATGTTTCGATTAGCTTAATTTTTTCTTTGTCTACTTCCAAAAAGCCACCGAGAACAGTCAGTATTGTTACAACAATAGACGTCATCAGGGCAGTTGCAATAATAGATTTCATATTATTTCCTAACCAAACAATAATAATTGGTGCTAATGCTGTCTTTGGGAGGCTGTTTAATACAACAAGAAATGGCTCAGAAACTTTTGAAATAAAGCTATTCCACCATAGAAGCATAGCAATAGCAGTTCCTAAAACGGTTCCTAAAACAAACCCGATGATGGTTTCAAAAAGGGTAGTTCCAATATGAATCCACAACGTTCCGTTTGCTCCCATTGTAAAAAGAGCCTTTAATATTCTAGTTGGCTGGCTGAATATAAATGGATCTATCCATTTTAATACTGCTGCAATTTCCCAAAGGCAAAAAAATGTCACTAAAATTAATACTTGTGTTATCACAATAGAAATTTTATTTAATTTTGATTTTTTTAAATAAAATAAATGTTCAGCAGATATGGCTGTAGTTGTATTTTGAATGGTTTGTGAATTATACACGAACATCTAACTCCTTCCAAATCATGTTAAAATAATCTTTAAACTCTTGTGCTTCACGGGATTTCATGGGGGTTCTATCGGTAAGAGAAAGCTTAATGTCATGTATTTGCAAAACAGTGGTTGGGCGTTGTTTTAATACAACAACTCGGTCTGCAAGGGAAACCGCTTCTGAAATGTCATGAGTAACAAGAATTGCTGTCTTTTTTTCTTTTTTGATAATAGTTCCAATTTCGTCTGCCACATAAAGTCTCGTTTGGTAATCTAATGCAGAGAATGGTTCGTCCAGCAGTAATAATTCTGGTTTTACACAAAGGGTTCTGATTAAAGCGGCTCGTTGCCTCATTCCACCAGATAATTCAGCCGGAAAATGTTTTTTGAAATTGCCCAATCCATAGGCATCCAGTAAATGTTCTGCATATTGTATGTTTTCAGGTGTTAGTTTGTCTTGTATTTCTAGTCCTAAAAGGACATTGCTTAAAATGGTTCGCCATTCAAATAAATGGTCTTTCTGTAACATATATCCTAAGGATGTCGTAGATTCTGAGAGGGGAATACCTTTTATGAGAATCTCGCCCGATGAGGGTTCGATTAGTCCTGATATAATAGAAAGTAATGTTGACTTTCCACAGCCACTGGGTCCGACGATGCTTATAAATTCACCTTCATTTACTTCTAAATTTAAGTTGTTTATTGCAGATGTTTCGCCAGAAGGGGTGTGATAATTCATTACTATGTTTTTTAGTTCCACTATTTTTTGCATAGAATCCCTCCTTAAAGAGAAGTAGCGGAAAAGTTAAACCGCTCATATTAACAGTATATTAGTTGGGATCCCTTTATGTGAGAAACAAAAAAGGCAATAGCAGTGTGAATGCTATTACCTTTTAGTTTTTAGGCAGATACTATTTTGGCTGTTATAGAACCTTTTTGAACTTTTACTACAATTTTTACAGGGTAACTCTTTGTATTTTTAAATTTAAAATCGACGCCACCATAAGATGTTGCGGCATCTTTATTTTTTTTCGTATAAGGAACATCTTTTGAGTGACTGTGGCGTTCTACAATTTTTAATCCAGCTTTTTCAGCAGCATTAAAAATAGTAGAGCTTACTTGGCAAACACCGCCACCATAACCTTTTGTTTTTTGCCCTTTTGTGATGGTTGGCGCTTCTTTAAATCCCCTTGCTGCACTTGTTGGACCTACTGTGGTGTTAAAAGAAAAAGTTTCACCGGGGTTAACGACTTTCCCATTTATTTTTTTGGAAGCAAGTTTAATATTGCTTACACGGGATTTTCTACCATCATAAAATTTGGTAGTGAAACTAGAAAGTAAAGTATTACGTTTTATCGTTGGTTTAGGTTTTACAACAGGCGCTTCAACTGGTGGTGGCATGGGTACAAAGTTTGAATTTTTATCCATTATAATATAATCACTTGTATTAATGTTTACATCGGGAGTGACAATCGGTTCTTCATTGATGGTTAAATTATCTTCGGGGGCATCATTTGTAACAGCAGTAATCATATTGGTAGTAGACGGCTTATTATCAATGGTGGTGTGGGTTTGGTCATCGTCGTCTAGGGCTATATTTTTACTACAACCGCTAATAATAATAGACAGTAAAAACATGGTGAGTAATGATTTTATTTTCAAAAAAACACCTCCTCATTTTTTTTGAAATAAAAAAACAGTATATATAAAATTTTATTTATATATACAAGTTAGTATTGATTTAAATTTTAAATTCATACAAGTTTATTTTTTCTTAGCAGAAATTTTTTAGTAAGAAAATAATGTCTAAAAAATAAATTAAACTGCTGTAACCCTAAAATTTTTATGATATAATTAATTTTAAAAAAATAGAGTGAGAGGATTTTTTATGATTTTTGAAAGTTACAGCGCTGAGGATACAAAAAATATAGCATTCAGTATATCCAAAAATGCAAAAACGGGACAAGTTTTTTGTCTTTGTGGAGATTTGGGAACAGGAAAAACTGTTTTTGCAAAAGGATTTGCTGAAGGCCTTTCTATTTTTGAACATATTACAAGTCCTACGTTTACGATTGTAAATGAATATGAAGGAAGTGTTCCTTTTTATCATTTTGATGTTTATAGAATAGGGGATACTTCGGAAATGGATGAAATCGGAATAGATGAATACCTATATAATGAAGGCATTTGTTTAATTGAATGGGCAGAATTAATTGCTGACGTTATTCCAAAAGAGGCAACTTGGATTTTTATTTCAAAAGATTTGGCTAAAGGTGATGATTTTAGACAAATAAAAGTAGAGGTGAGTCAATGAAAATATTAGCGATTGATACAACTGGAAATGTAGCATCTGTGGCAATTGTAGATGATTTTGTGACCATTGCAGAATGTTCTACCAATTTAAAAAAAACACATTCTCAAACCATTATGCCAATGATAGATTATATATGTAAGTTAACCGATTTTGACATGAAAACAATAGATTATATTGCTTGTGGAAAAGGGCCGGGGTCTTTTACTGGACTTCGAATTGGTGCATCTTGTGCAAAAGGGCTTGCCATGGCACTAGATAAATTAATAGTACCAGTTTCTACCTTAGATGCTCTCGCATATAATATTTTTAATACTGAAAATATCATATGTCCTATAATGGATGCAAAAAGAAACGAAGTATATACTTCTTTTTTTTATTGGAACAATGGAAACTTTGAACGAATATCAGACTACATGGCAATCAATATTTCTGATGTGTTAGATCAAGCCATGACGTTGAAAAAAAATGACAAGAAAGTTATTTTTGTAGGGGATGGAATTTTTCCTTATGAAGAGATGATCAAAGAAAAAAGTGTTGACTTTGTAATTGCTCCCCAAAATTGTAACCTGCAACGTGGAGCCTCTGTTGGTGCATTGGCAAGTATTAGAACAAATGAAGCAGTTAGCTCCCAACTTTTTGAGTTGACATATTTAAGAAAATCACAGGCAGAACGAGAAAAAGAAGAAAAAAGGAGCAAATAAATGGTTTCTATTTTACCCATGAAAGCAGAACATATTGACGGAGTGCTTGCAGTTGAAACAGATAGTTTCAGTATCCCATGGACTAGGTCAGATTTTGAAAGAGAAATATTTGAAAATAAACTTGCAATTTATGTTATAGCAATGGAAGATTCAGAAATAGTAGGCTTCGCTGGTATGTGGCACGTAATAAATGAAGGACATATAACAAACGTTGCCGTTTTAGAAGAATATAGAAAAAAACGAATAGGAACAATGTTAGTAGAAGAATTAATAAAAATAGCTTCAGAAAAAGAAATGATGGGATTAACACTTGAAGTAAGAATAAGCAACGCCAAAGCACAAACCCTATATACCAAATTGGGATTTAAGCCAGAGGGGATACGCAAGAAATATTATGCAGATACGGGAGAAGATGCAATCATTATGTGGAAATATTTATAGCGAGGTGACTGTATGGCGAAGTTTAAAGAACTCCATTACACTCAATTGAAAAAAACATACACCAAAGAAGATTTTATAGTTAATATGAATGAAGAAGCATTGCCCCAAATTATTGGTCAAGAAAAGGCGGCTAAAGCGTTAGACTTCGGTCTTAAAATAAAAAAAAAGGGTTATAATGTTTATTTATCAGGAGAGTCAGGTCTTGGAAAAACATCTTATGCAAAAATTGCTGCGGAGAAGTTTGCAGAAAACGAGCCCATTCCCAATGATTATTGTTATGTTTATAACTTTCAAGATGAAAATGCTCCTATTGCCATTAGCTTGCCGGCTGGAATGGGAAAAGAATTTAAAAGCGACATGGACGATTTAATAGAGATTTTGACAATTGAAATAGCAAAAACCTTTAGTGATGACGATTATGAAAAGGAAAAAGAGGAAATCATTAAGAAATATCAATATAGACGAGATGAATTAATGAAGCATATTTCGGATATTGCAAAAGAGAATGATTTTGGAACAAAAGTAACCAATTCCGGAATGTATTTTATGCCCATTGTGGATGGGGAACCAGTGTCAGAGGATGAATACGATAAACTTTCAGATGATCAAAAAGATAAAATTTCGGAATATTCAGAGTTAATTCAAGACCAAGCAGCAGATACCATGCGTAAAATCAAAGATACAGAAAAAGAAACCCGTGTAGAAATAGAAGATGTAGAATATAAAATGGCTCTGTTTACAGTCTCTTACCATATAAATATACTATTAGAAAAATACTGTGATTACGATAAAATTCTCCATTATTTATTAGCGGTAAAAGAATATATTTTAAATAATGTAGAAGAATTTATAACAGAGGGTGACAGTGAGGAAGAATCATTGCAATCCATGATTCCGTGGATTTCTAAAAAAAATGAAGAAGATGTTTTCTTAAAATATAAAGTTAATTTGTTTATTGACAATTCAGAATTAAAACACGCCCCTGTCATCGTTGATTTTAATCCGACTTATTACAATTTAATTGGGGAGCTAGAATATTACAATGAGTATGGGAATTTAGCAACTGATTTTACGAAAATGAAAGCAGGCTTGTTGCATAAAGCAAACGGGGGTTATTTAATACTTCAAGCATATGATATTTTAACAAACCCACATAGTTGGGATGCGTTAAGAAGTTTTATAAAAACAGAAGAGTTGAAAGTGGAAAACACAAGAGAGTTTTATAATAGTATTGTGTCTTTATCAACCCTTACACCAGAACCTATTTTATGTAATGTAAAAATAATTTTAGTGGGAACAGATTTTTATTATGATATATTAAATGACTATGATGATGAGTTTTGCGAATTTTTTAAGGTTTGTGCTACCTTTGACTATGAAATGAATAGTAGTGGTGACAACCTAAAAAACATTGCTTTATTGATTAAAAATACCGCTCAAAGAGAAAATCTAGGAGAATTTGAGCTAGGGGCAGTAGCAAAAATGGTAGAGTATTCTTCTCGTATAGCAGAGCGTCAAAATAAACTTACCACCAAGTTTTCTAAAATTTTAGATTTAATGAATGAAGCATCTGTTTATGCAAAAGAAGCCAATAGTGAAACCATTACAAGTATTCATATAAAGAAAGCCATTTTTGAAATGGAGCAACGTAACAATATGTATGAACAAAAACTTTCTGATATGATAGAAGAAAATTTTTTGATGATTGACACCACCGGAAATAAAGTGGGGCAAATAAATGGGCTTGCTGTTTTAGACACAGGTGTTCATGTTTTTGGGAAGCCAAGCAAAATAACAGCGACGACTTACGTAGGAAAATCAGGAATCATTGATATTGAAAAAGAATCCGCCATGAGTGGAAAAATACATGATAAGGGCGTATTGGTGATTGGTGGGTTTTTAGGTCACACGTATGCCCAAGAATTTCCCCTTTCTTTATCTTGTCGAATTTGCTTTGAGCAAAATTATAACGGTATTGATGGGGATAGTGCTTCAAGCACAGAACTTTACGCCATTCTTTCCAGTCTTTCAGGGCTTCCTATTCGCCAAGAAATTGCAGTTACAGGTTCCATCAATCAAATGGGAGATATACAACCAATTGGTGGTGTTACGTATAAGATTGAAGGATTTTTTGATTTATGTTTTAATCGAGGATTAACAGGTAACCAAGGTGTTATCATTCCTTATCAAAACATTACGGATTTATCTTTAAAAGACGAGGTAATTGAAGCTGTAAAAAATGGTAAATTTCACATTTATCCAGTGAAGCATATCGATGAAGGAATTGAAATTTTGACAGATGTTGCTGCCGGGAAGCGAAATGGAAAAGGGAAGTTTTCGGAAGCCTCTGTGCATGGCAAGGTTTTTGGGAAGTTGAAGGAATTTCGTAAAAGCGCGTTATAAAAGATATTTGAAAGATAAAGGAGTTTTTACAAATGATTAGAGCATTTATTAATTTCGATGGGCGTTGTAATGAAGCAATCTGTTTTTATGAAAGTGTATTTGAAGTGAAAAACAAACGAGTGATGTATTTAAAAGATACACCGTCGGACTTATCTGAAACCATTGCAAACGTGACGGAGAATTTTGTTGTCCATGCCGCAATGGACATCTGTGGAACAGAAGTTTGGCTTGGAGACACACCGAATGGAATTACACCGGGGGATATGGTGACCCTTGGAGTTGGTTTTGCAACAGTAGAAGAAGTAGAGGAAACATTTAACAAATTAAAAGAGGGTGGAGAAGTTTTTATGGAGCTTGCACCACAATTTTATAGTAAAATGTTTGGCTGTGTCCAAGACAAGTTTGGTGTAATTTGGCATATTATTTGTGAATAAAAAAAGTGGTTGATGTATCCAATTTGGAGGAATCAACCACTTTTTTATTATGAAACTACACAGTTGGCCGTAACGCCGTCAACATTAGCTAGTTGAGTTGTTAACTCATTAATAGAATCTAGCTCAGCATAAACAGTCAAGGAAATAACAGCAATATTTTCTTTGTCAAAAGGAATCCCCATTCTACCTCTCACAATTTCTTGAAAAGCAGAAACGATGTCATTAAAAGCTTTTTGATTTTTTGCAGGCTCTTTTAAAATAGCACTTATTACAGCAACTTTACTCAAAAAAACATCCCCTTTTGAAAATATATTTTAGCTACAGCCAGTTGTGCTTCCACATTCTGTACAAACTTTGCAGGTTCCGTTTTTAACCATTTTTGTACTTTTACAAGTTGGGCAAACATCCCCATAAAGATAATCATTGTTAGAGTATTGTTTGCTTACAATCTCTAATGGCTCATAACTTAAATTTTCAGTTACAAATCCTTCGGGCTTCACTTGACAATAAGTGTAGTTTCCAAGTTCAATGTCTATAATTTTACTAATCAAATCAGAAATAGAATCTACAAATTTAATATATGGGTGACCAGTAACAATTCCACTAGGTTCGTATTTTTGACCACGATACATTTTTGCTATGTCAGTTGGAGGAACGCCATATTGAAGCATTTCAGAAAGTGTGGTCGAAACGCTGTCTAAAAGCCCTTTTGTTAACGAACCTTGACGACCAGAAGAAACATAAATTTCCCCAAGTCTTCCATCTTCATAGAAGGAGGTTGTAATATAAAGTTTTAAACCACCAATAGCAGCCTCATGTACATGAGCTGTGCGAATACCAGATGGTTTAATTCGCATTGGTTTGTACACTACTTTTTTTGATTTAATATAGTCCAGTAATTCGTTGAAAGTGTAATCTGTAAGTGGTTTTTCTGATGTGTCTTCTTTTGTCGTGTTTAATGGCTGACAAACTTTGCAACCATCACGATAAATGGCAATGGCTTTTACTCCTAAATGGAAGGAAAGCTCATAGATATTTTTAACATCATCAGCCGTAGCATCAGAAGGCATATTCACGGTTTTGCTAATAGCACCAGTAATGTGTGGGGTTAAGGCACCCATCATTTTAACATGACCTTCGGGACTAATAAATCGTACACCAGTTCCGCAACGATTAGCAGTGTCAAAAATTTCATAATGTTTCTTTAAAAGATGAGGTGCTTTTTCTATTTTTCCATCCACAATACTGCTATAACCATTTTTTTCTTCTTTACGCATTACGTAAGAAACAATGTCGTCTATTTGGGTATCATTATAGCCTAATTTTTTGAGGGCAACAGGAAGGGCAGGATTCACAATTTCCATAAAACCGCCACCAACAAGCTTTTTAAATGCTACATGGCTAAAAAATGGCTCAGAAGAAGTCGTGGCACAATCCATAGCAAAAGCAATGGTCCCAGTAGGTGCAAGAACCGTAACTTGAGCATTTCTAAAACCGTGTATTTCCCCACGCTCAATGGTGTTTGTCCAAATAGTAGCCAAAGAATCTGTAAGGGATTTAAATCCTTCTTCTGCTAAAATTTTGTGATTAATGGTAATGGGAGCATATGGAATTTCTTCAAACTCACTATCATTGCTGTTGTAAGAAGCTGCCCTTGCATGGTTACGAATTACTTTATTCATATATTTTTTATTTAAATCATAACCTGGGAAAGTTCCAATTTTTTCAGCCATTAAGGAAGATGTATAATAAGAATACCCTGTCATAATACTAGTGAGAGTAGCAGCAAGCTCTCTTGAAATTTCTGAGTCATAAGGTTTTGCCATTAACATAAATAACATACCTAAATTAGTAAGTCCTAAACCAGTTGTTCTAAAATTGTAAGACTTTCTTGCAATATCACGGGTAGGAAATTGACCCCAATGGATGGTTGCTTCCAAAACAAGCTGAACCATTTTAATGGTGTGTAAATAGCCTTCTATATTAAATGTATTTTTCTCAACGTCATAATATTTAACAATATTAATGCTGGCAAGATTACAAGCGGTATCATCCAAAAACATATATTCAGAACAAGGATTCGAACCGTTTATTCTATTATAATCAGCAAAGGTAGCGCCGTCTTCACCAGCCGGGCAAGTGTGCCAAGCATTTATAATATCATCAAACTGAACGCCAGGGTCGCCACAACGCCAAGCTGCTTTTGAAATCTCGTTCCAAAGCTCAGAAACTTTAATGTTTTTATTAATGTTAGAATCAACTCTCCCTGACAAATCCCATAAGGCATTAGCATCGTTCAGCTTACCCATAAAAGAATTTGGAATTCGAATGGAATTGTTGGCATTTTGTCCAGAAACAGTTTCATAAGCTTCACCGTCTATGCTTGTTGAATAACCCATTTTAGAAAGCGCAACCACTTTATCTTCTTCTGTTGATTTCCAACGGATAAAATCTAAAATTTCAGGGTGGTCTAAATTCAGAATGTTCATTTTTGCAGCACGTCGTGTAGTCCCGCCAGACTTTATTGCACCAGCATTTCTGTCTGATACTTTTAAGAAACTTAAAAGCCCTGAGGACTTTCCACCACCAGATAAAAGTTCTTCTTTTGCTCGAATAGGTGACCAGTTTGTCCCTACACCGGAACCATATTTAAAAAGCAACGTTTCTGTAATTAGTTGGTCTGTTAAGGACTTGTCCCCAATCAAAGAATCCTTTACGCTGATAATAAAACAAGCTGAACCTTGGGTTCTTGTATAAGAATCTTTTGAAGAAACGACTTCTTTTAATTCTTCATCAAAATAATAATGTCCTTGTGGTGTTCCTTCTATTCCATAGGCAGATTTAAGACCTGTATTAAACCATTGTGGGCTGTTTGGTGCAAACATTTGGGAAAGAAGCATGAAAACAAGTTCATCATAAACAATTTGTTTTTGGGCTTCATCAATTAGCCCTTCGTTTAACAACGCGTCTGTCCAAAAAGAAATAAGCCTGTTGGCTAATTGCTTCATGGAATATTCTTGACCTCGCTCGTTGTTCACACCTTTTCTTCGAAAATATTTACTGGCTATAATATCGCAGGCACTTTGAGAGTAACTTTCTGGAAATTCTAAGTTTTCCATGTTAACAATGGTAGCACCTGTTTTATAGTTTGTAAGTTTTACATTCACTAGCTTCCATTTAAATAAATCATACACTGTTTTATTAGACTTTTCTAACGCTTTTGTGTAATATCGAACAATTTTTTTATCAAGTTCAAAAGACAAAATAAGTCCCCCTTCCATACAGCATATTGTACCACAAATAGGAATGAAGTCAACATATAGAAACGTATTCCCTTTTTTTTACGTATCAGAAAGATAAATAATGTCATTTGTTTTGAAGCATACTAAGTCTAGTGCGTATAAGGAGCGAGGTGAATTTTGTGATTAGAATTGGAATAATTGGCGGCAATGAAGTTTATCACACATTAACTATTATTTTAAATTTATATAAGTCAGTAAATATAGCCGTGAAAAGTGTTTGTATCAATAACGAGGAAGATTTAATAAAAAATATGGAGCTTCTGACAGATGACCATTGTGCTGATCTTTTAATTGCAACCATCAGTGAGGATATAAAAATAAAACTAGATCAGATGAAATTAAAATTTAGAATTTTAATTTTTATAAAAGACATAGCAAATTTTAAATTGTCTAATATGTTTTTTATGAACCATGAAGATATTATTATTATTAATTCAGATGACAAAGCAATTTTTAAATCCATTATTTCAGAAAAAAGTGATGCTAAGTTAGTGACTTGTGGTTTTAATATGAAGGCAAGTATAACAGCATCTAGTATTTCGGAAGTTGATTCAAAAATTGTTCAATATTGTATCCAAAGAGATATCCCTACGTTCTCTGGCAAAATAGTTGAAAGGCAAGAGTTCCCTGTTTACTTAACCATAACCGATGAAAAAGATATTTATAGTATTTTGGCTGGGGTTACTGCAGCGATTATTAATGATTATGATATCAAACACTTTAATAAAATTTATGTTTAAACAATACAAAAGAATTAGAATAAAACTCCCATTAAATGAATAAAAATATTAGAGATTACTATATTTTAAAATGCAATAAGGGTATACTTAAAAGAAGGGAGTGCTATTAAAATGCTACAAGAAAATCTGATTCAAAATAACCATGTAACAGTAACGGGAAAAATAATTTCTGACTGTGTATTCAGTCATGAGGTTTATGGGGAGGGTTTTTATAAATTTGATATAGATGTTTCAAGATTAAGTGAAGCATCCGATGTATTGCCCATTACTGTTTCGGAGCGATTGATAGACAAGGCAAGTTTAACCATAGGGTCTAATGTTGAGATTGAAGGGCAATTGCGTTCATACAACAATTATTTAGACAATAAAAACAAACTGGTGCTTACGATTTTCGCAAGAGATGTGAAATTTTTAGAAGACAATGAAAATAAAAACCCCAACGTTATTGTTTTGAACGGATACGTTTGCAAAGCACCAGTGTATAGAACAACTCCTTTCGGAAGGGAGATTTCAGATTTGCTGGTAGCGGTGAATAGAAGCTACAATAAATCAGATTATATTCCTTGTATTGCGTGGGGACGAAATGCAAAATTTTGTGGTACATTTAACATCGGGGATAACGTAAAAATTTGGGGAAGAATGCAGTCCAGAAACTATCAAAAGAAGCAAGAGGATGGGAGTGTTTTGGATAAAATCGCATATGAGGTTTCTATTTCAAAAATAGAACTGGTGAAACCAGAAGTACAAGAATAAAGATGATGGATCGCTGAATTATTTTATAAACGGGATTTTTAGCATTATTGACAAAATTTGCATAAAATAGTATTATTAGCATTGTCAAGATTTTTTATACATCAGAATATAAAAAACTTAAAAAATAATTGCTAAGTTGCGTTATAAAACTAGGAGGATTACAATGAAATCAAATTTATTTTTAGAATTTCAAGGAAAACAAATATCCGAAAAACAACTTGTTCAGGCAGCAAAAGACATATGGGTAAATCAAGGCAACAAAGTAAAAGATTTAGCTACTTTGGAGTTATATTATAAACCAGAAGAAAAATCATGTTACTATGTGATGAATGAAAACTTAAAAGGAAACTTTGACGTATAGTAGAATCAATAAAATCGTGCTGTGTAATAGGAGAGCCAGGTTTTATAAAACCTGGCTCATCACTTGTAGCACAGTGCGATTTTCATTTTATACAAAATCCGTGAGATAGTCGGGATTGTGTTTACACTGCAAGCTTTTTTGGAGGTCATAATTTTGAAAGATGGCAATATAGTTATATATTATGGTGAAGGTCGTGGAAAAACCACCGCTGCAATAGGACAAGGCATAAAAGCAGTTGGAGAAGGGTTAAGTGTAATCCTGATTCAATTTTTGGATTATAACAACACAAAAGAAAATGTTGTTCTAAAAAAACTTGAGCCAGATTTTAAAGTGATTCGATTTGAAAAAGTGAGAGAAAACGTAAATAGCTTAAACGAGACCGAATTAAAAGAAATAAAAAGCGAGCTTGTAAATGCTTTTAACTTTAGTCGAAAAGTATTTGAAACAGGTGAGTGTGATGTAATTATATTAGATGGAATTTTTTCCGCTATTGAATATGGTTTTATTACAGAGGACCAACTTTGTGAGCTTTTGGAAAAACGCCAAAGCAACATGGATGTTTTGCTCACTGGAAGCAAAATTTATGATAAAATAAAAGAAAAAGCTGATTACATTTATCGGTTTTCGGTTGAAAAGAAAAAATAAAAGAAAAAGCGACAAAAGGCAGAAAAAGAGATATAACTTCTCATTTTCTGCCTTTTATTATTTATTACAGTTCATCAAATAAATCTTGCATATTATATAGCCCAATATTTTTTTTAGAAAGAAATTTAGCGGCTCTTAAAGCGCCAACGGCAAAAACTTCTCTTGAATTTGCAATGTGGGTTAGTTCAATCACTTCATCTTTTCCAGCAAAAATAACAGAATGCTCCCCAACAATAGTACCACCTCTAATAGCGTGAATGCCAATTTCTTTGTGCTCACGTTTTTTTTGCGTGTTTTCTCTCCCATTTACAAATTCACATTGATGATCAAGTGTTTCATTAATGGCATTTGCAAGAAAAAGCGCAGTTCCACTAGGGGAGTCAACTTTTTGATTATGATGTTTTTCAATTATCTCAATATCAAAATTAGAATCATAAAGCAAAGCAGAGGCACGTTTTAATAAACTAGCCAACAAATTAATTCCCAAGGACATATTGGCAGATCTTAAAATAGCAACTTCAAGAGAAGTCTTAGAAATAAGTTCTTCCATTGCTTGTGTAAGACCTGTTGTGCATATAACTGCTGGAATTTTTGTTGTTGTAATGAAGTCAAGCAAATCGGGAATAGAGCCAGCATTTGAAAAGTCGATGATAACATCAGCAGAAATCGTACAGTCACTTATTTTTTGAAAAACAGGGAAGGAAGAAATGCCCGCTTCTCTGTCAATTCCAGCTACAAGGCTACAATCGTCTGATGCTTCGATGAGTTTTCGAATGGCTAAGCCCATCTTACCGTTACATCCGTGAAGTATTATATTTATCATTTGAAAGTCACCTCTTAGTTTGCTTTTGTAGGAATTCCATAATTATTCAGTTCTTTGATTAAGGTATTTAAGTTTGCGTCTTCCATTGAAGTGAGAGGACGTCTACAAGGTCCAACATCATAACCCATTAGGTTAAGTGCATTTTTAACAGGAATAGGATTCACTTCACAAAATAAAGCATTTATAAGACGTAACATTTTTAATTGAAGTTTACGGCTTTTTTCTATATCTCCATTTAAGAAATAGTCAACTAAGTCGTGGGTTTCACGAGGCAAAATATTAGAAACAACGGAAATAACTCCTTTAGCTCCCAGTGCAAGTAATGGAACAATTTGGTCGTCGTTGCCAGAATAAAGATCTATTTTATCACCACACATAGCAGCAACCTCAACAATTTGAGAAATATTGCCACTAGCTTCTTTTAACCCCACAATATTAGGAACTTTGGAAAGTTCATAAACTGTTTTTGGTGCAATATTTAAGCCAGTACGAGAAGGAACATTGTATAAAACAATAGGAACTTTAACACTCTCAGCAATTAACGTATAATGTTCAATGAGTCCTTTTTGTGTTGTTTTATTGTAATAAGGAGTTACAACAAGGCAGCCATCAACGCCAACTGCTTCTGCTTTTTGAGAAAGATATATTCCATGTTCGGTGTGGTTGCTTCCAGAACCAGCAAGAACAGGAATTCTTTTTTTAACAACTTCAACGGCAAATTTAACACAACTAATTTGCTCTTCATCGGTTAGGGTAGAAGCTTCCCCTGTTGTACCACAAATAATAAGGCTGTCGGTTTTATTTTCGATTTGAAACTCAATAAGTTCTTCTAGTTTATTGTAGTTAACAGAACCATCAATAGTAAACGGCGTAATCAAAGCAGTACCCGAGCCAGTAAAAATAGCCATACGAATCACTCCTTAAAAATTAAATTAACAATTCAGCAATTTGCACAGCGTTTGAAGCTGCACCTTTTCGAATGTTGTCGGCAACAACCCAAAGGTTCACGCCATTTTCAACACTTTCATCTCTACGTATTCTACCAACATACACTTCATCATGTCCGTTTGCATTGGTTGCAAGGGGATATTGGTTTTTAAAACTGTCATTTTGAACAATAATTCCTTTTGTATTTCTGAGTGTTTCAACAAGTTCATCAAGATCAAAGGCATTGTAAAATTCAACATTAATAGATTCGCTATGTCCGTTAAAAACAGGAACACGAACGGCAGTAGCTGTGATCTTTAAATCAGGATCATGTAAAATTTTTCTTGTTTCTGCAATCATTTTTAGTTCCTCTTTTGTATATCCATTTTCAGTGAAAACATCTATATGAGGAATGCAGTTTGATGCAATTGGATGAGGGAATTTAGTAGGAGGGTTTCCTTTTAAGCCTTCTTCTAAATCGGTATGTCCGCCCATACCAGCACCAGAAACCGCTTGATAAGTAGAGTAAACAATACGTTTGATTTTATATTTATCATGAAGTGGCTTAAGCGCAGCTACAGCTTGGATAGTCGAACAATTTGGGTTTGCGATGATTCCTTTGTTCCATTTAACATCTTCTGGGTTTACTTCTGGAACAACAAGAGGAACCGTTTCATCCATACGCCATGCAGAGCTGTTGTCAATTACAATACAGCCTTTTTCAGCAGCAATAGGAGCAAATTTTTTGCTTGTGTCACCGCCAGCGGAAAACAAAGCAATATCAATTGGTCTGTCAAAAGAAGTTTCGGTTAATTCTTCAATGGTGTATTCTTTGCCTAAAAGTGATATTTTTTTACCAGCAGAACGAGCGGAAGCAAAAACATAAAAATTTTCAATTGGAAGGTTTTTTTCTTCTAAAACTTTTAAAAAAGTTCTGCCAACCATACCGGTTGCCCCTACAACAGCTAAATTAATTTTTTTCATCATATCTCTCCTAAAAAAAATAATAAAAAAACTGGCTATAGCCAGCTGAATAACAAAACAATAATGTATTATGTATATTCAGATAGCCCTCCACTAACATATGTTAGTGACAGTCGCAAAGCTCTTAACTTTGAAACCAGATAAAAAAATACAGGGTGATTTTATCTTCGGCGGTTAGTCCTTTTTATATGCTTCGCTTGTGCCTTGCCACATCTACATATATACTTTTAAAAACCGCGCCTCTATCTTGTGTGTAAAAAGAAAACACACATAGAAATATGAACTTGTAATATAATGATTAACTCGGCTAAAAGGTAGTCGAATTAGTATAAGAATATCATTATTGTTTTGTGTTGTCAAATGAAAAGTGGTTTATTACCCTATACAATAATTTATTAAAAATAGTGTGGAATGTGTATGTACACTATATAAAAAATAAAAATAATAGGTAGTGTCTAAGAATTGATTTTTGCTTTGGGTTTTGGTGCAACAAGTTCATAAGAATGATTAATCATAAAAATAATTTCATCCTCAGGAATTTGCTCATCAACTGCAACCGTGTTCCAATGTTTTTTGTTTAGGTGATATCCTGCTGTAATGCCGTTATATTTATCACGTAACGCAAGTGCCAACATGGGCTCGCATTTTAAAGATATTTTTAAATTTTCATCACTTGAAAAAAGAGCAAACATTTTTTTATTTACTTTTATCACCAGTGTTTTTTCATCAAACGGGTAATCTTCGTAAGCTCCATTTTTGGAAAGACAAAATTCTTTTAAACTTTTATAATCAAACATAAAAACACCTCCAGATAATTGAAAGAATTCTATCACAGTATGGATTTAAATTTCAATAGTGTTCTTTTGCGTTTTGCAACGATAAAAGTTTCCAGAAAATGCTAATGATGATATACTAATTTTAAAATTATTTTATGAAATCTTAAGTAAATAAGGAGGATCTATTGATGGGAACAATTGTAGCGATAGGTGGTGGGAACTTGCGACTAAATGAAACTTTTCAAATTGATAAACAGATTGTTGAATTAGCTCAAAAGAAAAATCCTAAAGTACTTTT
>JAVBJQ010000083.1:0-23683 GCA_031546905.1 Eubacteriales bacterium
GTCTACATCACAAAATATCTTTATTAGTAATTCTTCTTGCATATAAAATCCACCATCCTCTGCTTTTTTGGTCTCAAACTTATTTTAGCAGATTTTGGTCGGATTTTATTTTTTTGTTTATTTTCGTCGAACTCACGTTAAGAACATTTTCAAAATCCACAATAAAAAGCTTTTTGTGTAGTAAGTTTATATTTCATGCACCTTAGATAAAAATATCAAGGTGTTTTTTACGTTATCAAGACTATGACTTCTATAAAATATTGTTGATTTATTTAAGTGTTTTTGCAAGTATAAACGTAAGGGTTGAGAGAAACCAAGCAATTGATAGATACAGAAAACTTGCGAAGAACAATACTTTAGAGTTATGGGAGCCAATAACTTCTCAGGAAGAAGATACATTACAATCCATTATAGCTAAAGAAAACAAAGGCAAGATTTTTGAAGCTCTCAATTGTTTAAAAGAGCCTGATAAGGAAATTATGATACGCAGATATTTTTTTGATGAAAAGCCGAAAGTTATATCAGAAAAAATGTTGTTAAGCAAAAAGGATATTGACAACAAACTGTATCAAAGCAAAATAAAGCTAAAAAATATTTTGGAATACGAGGAGGCCTACTTATGAAAAATGACAATTTATTTGACGACTTGGAAGATAAAGAAATAGATGAATTAATGAAGTACGCTGTTCCGTTTCCAGCGGACAATGGGATAAACATAAAAAACAAATTCCTTCAAAAGGCAAATATGAGACACAAAAAATTGCCTTTAAAGAAGATCTTTGTATGGGGTGCTCTTGCATCAACACTTTTAGTTTCAACGCTTGCCTACGCCCAAGTTCTTGATTTTAGCAAAATATATAAAATTGTTTTTGGAGATAATTCCAAATATGTTGAACAATACATTCAGCCATTTGTAAGTGAGCATACAGTAACCCCTAACGAGAAGGAAACTCAAACAGTTATAGAAAGTGAATATGATGGAATTGTTTTTAAACTCATTTCTGTTATTAACGATGGAGATGTCCTTCGAATTTTTGCAACCATGCAAGATACAACAGGCAACAAATTAAGTGATAAGATTGATTTTAGCAGCTGGGGTTTAAGTCAGGGTCATGGTGGCAATGCAACAGTTGTTGATTATAACAGCGAAACAAAAACGACAACCATACTGATTACATCCTTGGGCGGAGGCCACGAAGGGTTTGCCACTTTAAGTATAAACGGTCTTAAAACCAACCGTGAAAACAAGTCAGGTTTAAAAGAAAATAAAATTAATGTGTACGAACTTCTGCAAGATTATATTCCAAACACAATGATGCAAGAAGAAGTATATAAACTGGGAGGAGCCCACCTAGTTTATAAGAACGGAACCATGGTTGCAGAATCCCCGCTTTTGTTTCGGCTTTTAAAATTTGATGAAAAAGAAATCACATTTGACAATATTGATTGGAGTCTTATTTCCAACATAGGGTTTGTAGATGGACATCTTCATATTCAAACCAGAGCATTATCTGACAATGAAAACCAATTGGCTAGTATTGATTTTGTTGATTCAAACAATAAAGTCATTCATAGCGGACATTTTTACCTAAGCTATGTAGACTTTGAAAACAGCCACCACAAACCGGATGCTCCACCACATAATCTGTATACGGAAATGGTTTATGAAGAAATCACCGACTTAAAACAATTGAAGGATTTACGTATGGCCATTGATATTGTGGAAGTAGGAAAAGCGATGAAAGGTAATTGGGAGTTCTCTTTTGAAATCCCCAAAAAAGTCACAACTGAATTTAACATTGGTCATGATATGAACATAAATGATGAAATGATAAAAGTTGATGCGGTTTTACTGTCACCCCTTGGTATCACACTTAACTTACCTGAAAATATCTCTCAAAATTACAAACATAAAGATTCAGCAAGTGTAAAGTATGATGATGGAACTATAATTGAATTAAAAAAAGTTAAAATTGATGGTTACGAAAATATGTCAACACTCAATTTTAGTGGGAATATAATTGAAATTGAAAAAGTACACCGTATTGTTATTAATAATGAAGTTATCGTTATTAAATAATATTGAATTGCAGTTGAAGATTTTACAATGCACAGGTTTAAATTTTTAGGAATAGGTGTGATTATTTATATTAGGTTGGTCTCGCTAAGATGTTAAAAAAGCTCGCCTTAAGTTCTTCATATATGCTGCTTCTTTTATTTTTATACGTTTATAACATTACGCTATTGTGTAAATTAAGAAATTATTATAAAATGTATCTATTGATTACACTATAATGTAAAAGGAGTTTTATAATGGACGTTACAAGTTTTGGCATTGACCATGATACTTTACTTAGAGGTATTTATGTTTCCCGAAAAGATGCTGTTGGTAATAGCACTGTTACAACTTTTGATATAAGAATGAAAGAGCCAAACAGAGAACCAATTATGGATACAGCCGTTATGCACACCATGGAACATCTTATGGCAGTTTATTTAAGACTTCATAAGGAATGGGCAGAACAAACAATTTATGTTGGGCCAATGGGCTGTCGCACAGGAATGTACGTTATATTCAAAGGCGACCTTGAATCAAAAGATATTCTTGATATTATGATTGAAACATATAAATATATAGTAGACTTTGAAGGAACCATACCAGCTACTCAAGCAGTAGAATGTGGAAATTGTTTAGACCATAATTTGGGTATGACAAAATGGGAATGCAAAAAGTTTTTAGAGGAAGTGCTTCTCAATATTAAGCCTGAAAATATGGAATATCCAAGGCAAGAAAAATAAATAAAATGGTGATCTCATGGAACAGAATTTTATCGATATTGTTGTATCGAATCCAAATTTAAAAAATAAAATCCATTTGGATATTGGAGAACCCTCGGATACCGTTTATTGGTATATTCGATTTAATATACCCTTGGACTCTTTTTCGGTATCCAGCAAAACCATGAACGTAACAGATACTAATGGCTATATAATGAAAACATGGATAAGATACGATGAAGAAAAAAATTTAATCATCATTCATCCCCTGGAGCCTTATGTTCAAAATGAATATTACTTACTAAACATTTCAAAAAAAGTTCAATCCAAAAAGGGACAAAGTTTAAAAAATGAAATTCATATATTGTTTAAATTGATTAACAGTGAAATTTCTGAGTTTCAAATTTTAAAAAGCACTGTTAAAACACCAAAGCCTCGTAGTCGACCAAAAGACTACTTTAAGCGATTTGAAGAAGAGAAGCTGGCTAGTGAAAAGCTTCCATTAGTTGATATTAAAATTAATTTTTTAATAAGCATCCTTGGAATAGCGCTCCTTATCGTCATGGCTGTTTTAAAGTCACCAATCTTGGCCTTAATAAGTGTAATTGTTTTAGTAATTGGTATCGGTCATATTGTGCTTCAAATTGTCAATAAAGAAACTCGTTCTACTTATTCCTATAACAAAGGTGCTCGATTTTATAATTTAAGAGAATATGAAAAGGCTTCAAAATTTTTTAATAAATCCCTTGTACGCAACTCCAACAATAACTACGCATGGGACGGAATTCAAAGACTTAAAGGAAAAATTGCAACTGGTACTTATGAAGACTTGTTATAAATCTCTTCAAAAAAAGAACCAAACAAACCACACGTATCAATGGGTTTGTTTGGTTCTTTTTATTATATTTTAACAGATGGTGGGGAATTTTTTCTATTTTATAATCTTTCCGCCGCCAATGACTAAATCTTGGTCATAAAAAACCACAGCTTGTCCTGGTGTAATGGCTCTTTGAGGTGTTTCAAATGTACATTTTAATAAATCTTTATCTACTATTTCAATTTCACAAGGAGCAACTTTATGACTATACCTAATTTTTGCTGTCACGCGCATTTTTTCTGTCAGGCTTTCAATGGCGATGAAATTTAAATCCGTTGCAAAAAGTTCTGTTTTAAACAGTTGTTCATCATCGCACAGCACGACTTCATTTTTTGAAATATTAATTTCACATACATACATTGGCTTTGAAAAAGCAATTCCTAGCCCTTTTCTTTGTCCTATGGTGTAATTTGCAATTCCTTTGTGTTTTCCTAATATATTTCCATTTAAATCAACAAAATTACCAGCCTTCAATTTTTTACCTGTAAATTCTTCAATAAACTTCCCATGGTTGTTGTCGGGAATAAAACAAATTTCTTGGCTGTCTGGTTTATTGGCAACCAAAAGTCCAATTTGTTCTGCAATTTTTCGAACTTCATCTTTTGTGTATTCTCCCACAGGCATAATTGTCTTCGAAAGTTGATATTGGCTTAAATTATAGAGGGCATATGTCTGATCCTTTTGAGCGGTGGCAGAAGTTTTAAGGGCAAATCTGCCATTATCAAGTTGGACAATTCGTGCATAATGTCCTGTTGCAATATAATCAGCACCAAGCTTAATTGCTTTTTCAAGGAGTGACTCCCATTTTACATATCGGTTACAAGCGATACATGGGTTTGGGGTTTTTCCGTCTAAATATTCTTCCACAAAATAATCAATAACGCTTTTCTTAAATTCTTCCTTAAAATTTAAAACATAAAATGGTATTTCAAGAAAATCACAAACACGTCTAGCATCGTCCACTGCCGAGAGCCCACAACAACCCCCGTTGTCTTCCACTTGCTCAACGTCTTCATCTTGCCAAATTCGCATTGTCACACCAATTACTTCATATCCTTGTTCTTTCAAAAGATAAGCGCAGACAGAACTGTCTACGCCTCCCGACATACCTACTACAACTTTTCCTTTGCTCATAAAAGTACCCCGTTTTTATTCTTCCTCAAAATTGTGTTCTTCTTCGTGATCTTCTTTTGGAGGTTGAAGTCCTTCTATATGAATATTATTTTTAACTGCATAATCCCACAACGCCGCTTGTAGTGCTTCTTCTGCAAGACATGAACAATGCACTTTTACTGCTGGCAAACCATCTAATGCTTCCATTACTGCTTTGTTGGTAATTTTGATAGCATCTTGAATGGACTTCCCAATTACAAGTTCTGTTGCCATACTACTTGTAGCAACCGCTGCACCACACCCGAAAGTTTTAAACTTGGCATCAATTACAATTTCATTTTCAATTTTTAAATACACTTTCATAATGTCGCCACATTTAGCATTTCCAACGGTTCCAACACCACTAGCATCTTCCAATTCTCCAACATTTCTTGGATTCATAAAATGATCCATCACTTTTTCGCTATACATATATAAAACCTCCTGAGTAATTTAAAATTTAGTTCTTTCTGTCCCCTTGTTGGTCTAGAAAGGTAAGACTTTTTCATGTAATTTATTTTTGACTTTTCAGATAGTCTTCATATAAAGGTGACATATCTCTTAGTCTTTTTACAATTGGCGGAAGTACTTCCAGCAATTTGTCTATCTCTTCACTTGTATTATATTTTCCAATCGAAACTCTTAAAGAGCCATGTGCCTTTTCGTGTGGCAACCCAATGGCCAGTAAAACATGAGAAGGATCAAGCGAACCTGATGTACAGGCTGACCCACTAGAAGCAAAAATTCCGTGCATATCTAACAGTAATAGAAGCGATTCCCCTTCAATAAATTCAAAACTAATATTCACATTTCCAGGTAATCTTTTTTCATGATGTCCGTTTAATCTTGTATGAGAAATGCTTCCTAAAATTCCTTCAATGGCTTTTTCACGCAAGGCAATGATTCTTTCATTTACGGTTTCCATTTCATGAACAGCAAGTTCAATGGCTGTTCCAAGTCCCACAATGGCTGGAACATTTTCAGTCCCTGCACGTCTGTTTCGTTCTTGTGCTCCTCCATGAATAAAAGGTTTGATTTTAATTCCTTTTCTAATATAAAGAACGCCTATTCCTTTTGGGCCATAAAGTTTGTGACCAGAAAGTGACAACATATCAATATTTAGCTCTTTCACATCAATGGGAACATTTCCTACCGCTTGTACAGCATCGGTATGAAAAAATACATTGTGTTTTTTTGCAATTTCCCCTATTTCTTTTACAGGTTGAATCGTTCCTATTTCGTTATTTGCAAACATAATCGTAATTAAAATAGTGGTTGGGCGAATTGCGTTCTCAAGTTCTTCTAAAGAAATCAATCCAAATTCATCAACAGACAGATACGTCACTTCATATCCCTTTTTTTCGAGATATTGGCAAGTATGTAAAACTGCATGATGTTCTGTTACACAAGTGATAATATGATTTCCCTTTTCAGCATAACTTTCCGCAATGCCTTTGATTGCCCAATTGTCTGCCTCTGTTCCGCTACCTGTAAAATAAATTTCATTGGGAGCTGTATGAAGTGCTTTTGCAACTTTTGCTCTTGCATCTTCTATTGCTTTTTTGGTTTCCCTTGCCACTTCATAAATGCTTGACGGGTTTCCATAAAAATCTGAAAAATAACTTTTCATGCTTTCAAAAACTTCTTTTCTTACTGGTGTTGTTGCCGAATTATCAAAATATATTTTATTGCTCACATGAATCATCTCCTAAACATCTATAGTTACTTTATTTTTTAATTTATAATCATCAGCTAATTCACTCAATGTAATGGAGTCAACCACGTCATTGATACTGTTAAAGACCCGTTCCCAAACACTTCTCGTAACACAGCTCCCGCAATTTCCACACACTGTAGCATCTTTTTCTAAAACACAATCAACAGGTGCAAGGGTGCCTTCCATGGTTCTTAAAATATCGCCTACTGTTATTTTAGCTGGATCAACATTTAAAGCATATCCCCCTTGAGTGCCTCTTATACTTTTGACATAACCCGTTTTTTTTAAAACTGCAATTATTTGCTCAAGGTAATTTTCTGAAATGCCCTGTCGTTCAGCAATATTTTTTAGACAAATACATTTGTCATTTGCAAATACTGCAATATCTATCATAGCTTTAAGTCCATATCTGCCCTTTGTAGATATTTTCATCATTAACACCTCTTAATTCCCACCTATTTAGTAGGTATTATATTTGAATAATATCATTAGTGTGAATTTTTGTCAACATTTTGCAAAAATAAAAACGAAAAAAGATACTCCCTTATGTTTCAGAAGTATCTCTTTATCACTTTTATTTTTTATTTAGCTTTGCATATTCTATTTCCAGTTTATCTGGCGTTAACTTTTCAAGTTTTTGATATTCCATATCAACTTTTTCCTGTACTGTGCGTGTGAAAAAGGATATCACAGATGATGTTAGTTGTGGTTTTAAAAAAGCAAAAATATGTATTGCAAAAATCCCTGTCCATCCCAATAAAAAAGCAAAGGATATATCAATAGGCACACCTGCATTGCTTCCATATAAAAATATAAGAAAAACTCCTATCACGTACACAACCATATGTCTCTGGAAATTTCTTCTCCTCGCCACTTTACGTTTTGCCAAGTAAATCAAATTATTTTTATCATATAACTTATTGGACTCCCCTTGATCTACTACTGCATATCCATCGTTTAATTGTTTTGGTTGTAAAATAGTTTCCACATTCACTGACTCCTTTGGGCTCTGGATTAATTCCACCAGGCAAATTTTACTTTCTGTAAGCCAGTATGCCCGACCTTTTTTCACCAATTGTTTTGCTCGTCTTTCATAAGTAGACTCTAAAATAATATCATATGTATCTACTACTGTTATTTTTTTTATAGGTATCACTCCCTAATTTGAGTTGCATTTCGTTTTTTGTGATGGGTGCCTTCCCCCTGCAAAATGATTATAACAAAAAAATTTTACTTGTGCAATAAACCTGCACACTTGTGTTTGACGCATATTTATTATACTATGGTATAGACGAAATTGGTAGTCTTGGGAGAAAACATCACTCCCCCTTGAAGTAATACTTTCTATTTATATTTTATAATCATATACTGATATGAGTTTAAAAAATTTAATTAAAGGAGCTTACCATATGTCTAAATTTAAAGAAATCAAGCCTGAACAACTTCAACAAAATCCGTTTCAATTAATCGGCGGTGATTGGATGCTCGTTACTGCCAAAACAGATGAAAAAGTAAACACAATGACTGCCTCTTGGGGGGGTTTAGGTGTCATGTGGAACAAAAATGTGGCTTATGTCGTAATCCGCCCACAACGTTATACAAAACAATTTGTAGATAACGCTAGCACATTTTCCCTCACCTTTTTTGATAACAGTTTTAGAAGTATGCTAAGTTATATGGGCAAAACCTCAGGCAGAGATGAAAATAAAATTGAAAAATCTAATCTTACACTTCTAACCCAAGAGGACACCCCCTATTTTGAAGAAGCTAACATATCTATATTTTGTAAAAAGTTATTTGCCCAAGAAATTAAACCAGATTGTTTTATTGACCAAACGATTAATGAAAAATGGTATCCTACAGTTGACCACCATACTTTATATATTGCTGAAATTACAACTATTTTAGTAAAGGATTTGGAGTAGAAAGGGGCTGTAGCAAAACAGTCATGAAACGAACGAAAAAACGAGTCCACAAAGGGCTCGTTTTTTCGTATAATTATGAGATGACAAATAACATAAAAATACAAAAAGATTATAGCAAGTGAACAGGAATAAGTTTTATTGATTCCACTCCATTAAAAGTTTGTCATCAAAGAAGAATCTATTCTCATAAAGTCTTTGAAGGAATAGCTGAACGGGGAAAACTTCAACAGGTTGGTTCTATGGATTTAAATTGCATTTGGTCATTAATGATAAGAGTGAGTTGCTGTCATCTTGTCTCACTGCTGTCCACTATTTTGCGTCTTGCACGGCTATCTGCTTATTTGGGACGTAACTTATCTTATTCCATTTCCAAGGTATGTACTTCATAACGACTTTTATCCCAGCTATTATATCCACACAAGGTTATTGTATTTGGCAAAGTTTCTGTTGCCTGAATGGATGAATGCTGAACAAATTGTGTATCACTACCATCAACTGCAAGGGTACTTCCACCGCCCTTAGCACCAACTGGTATTCTAACGCCTTTGTTATCAAGGAACTCAAACCAAAGGCCACCATTAGTTGCGGCAAATCTATCCTTATCAATTACTGTATACTCAATTTCGACATAGACTGCCATAGCTGTGGAACTCAGAGTAACTTTGTCTACCTGAACACCGCAGTCAGAATATTTTTGTACAACTGTGCTCGTTTTAATATCCCTAACTTCTGATTCTTTCAAAGTACAAGTTAAAATACTCCTTGTCGCCTTTCTTATCTTGCCGTTTTCATCTAATGGTTTAATAACACACTCCAAATCCAATTCAAGATTTGAAGTTTCGCTTTCAATGTCGCCGCTCATCATACATACCAAAGTTCCGTCCTCTTCTGTTATGAAGTCAAAAGTATCAAAAATGTGCTTTCCATTGGTATCCGTAATATCAGTAACCATTGCTTTAACAAGTGTTTTATTATTTTCAACTGCATATTTAGTTGCAGAAAATTCATAATCACGCCGATACGAGTCACTTTTTACTAATTTTTCAACATATTCATTTGGGTCCTCTAGAGTCGGGATGACAATGATATTACCATTCGCAGGCTTAGCGGATACTGTTAGATAGGCGTGTTTTCCGTCTAACACTGCATCTCTTACCATAAAACTTACGAGTTCTGTTTGTGCGGTAGTCTGTGGTACATTAGTTTGAACAATATCTTTCACTTCGGGCAGCAACTCTACATTTGTCCTGCTATGAGACAAAAAATCTAAGATACCCCATGGATTTGTCATGGCAACAACAACAGTAGTAAAAGTCAGGCAAGCGGCCACTGCAAACACAACAGCAATTTTATTTTTTCTAATATGTCTCTCCTCTTCGCTTTTCTGAATTTTTTTAAGCGTAGTGTGAACATTGTGAATAAATTTATCATCGGCTTGGCCAAATGCATTTCGCAGCTTATTATTACTCTTCATTTACAAAACCTCCTGGTTAAGAAGTGCTTTTAGTTCTTGTCGTCCACGTAGCATTCTTGTTTTAACTGTACCTTGGGGTAAATCTAGTATTTTTGCAACTTCACTTATTTTAAAGCCTTCCATGTAATGAAGGAGAATAGGCAAGCGTAGTTTTTCATCTAATGTTAACAGAGCGTCATGCAACACAGCATTAGCGTCTGGAGGAGCGGTATGCACCGGCAATTCATCCATCGGTAATTCTCGTTTGCGCTTTTTTTGAATATTGTGGCACTCATTTATAAGAATGCGAATCACCCATGTTTGCATATGACGTTCATCTTTGAGTTGATTTCGCTTTTCCCATGCCTTGTATAAACATTCCTGCACAGCTTCGTCGCGGTCACAGCTTTGCGAAAGCTGTGCATAACTAACACGATATAGCACTTGCATCATTGTAACAATTCGTTTTGAAAATTTATCGCTTGTCATTGACACACTCCCCTTTCTTTTTGACCAGTCATATATTAGACTGTCAAGGGTCTGCTTTGGTTCTATTAATAAATAATTTTTTATAGTGTTTTAGGTATTAAGGTTAAAAATTCAAAATTGAAACCGTATCTGATAAACAAAAAACAAAAAATAAAAAATGCCAGATAGTTTTTGACTGAACATATCTGACAAAATATAAATTGATTACTATGTGACAGTGAGGTTTTACGGTTTGAGTTTCTTAGTGCTTATTAGTACTAGCAGACAGGGCAAAACTCTTTATTTTTTTGAACTTGTGTAATCCGTAATACCCAATCTGTTCTCAAAATGCCTATTCTATTTCTTTGGTAGTTTTTTATTGTTACGCATGACTTTGCGGGCAATAGACATTGCTGGTTTATACCAGATGGGTTCCATTTTTTTACTGACAGCTTCAAGTGATTTAATAATCTCAATATTCTGTGGACAATGCTTTTCACACTTACCACATTTTTTACAGTGACTTGCATAACTTTGAAAATCGCTCATCCCACCTGTACTCATTACATATTGTTGAATACCTGCCCCTTTGCTTATGGAGTAATAGGTGTTATATGCCGCAAAGCAAGCTGGAATATTTACACCATGGGGACATGACATACAATAATTGCAACCTGTACAATGTACTTTATAAGAAGCACTAAAAGCAGAGATTACCTTACGGTAAGTCTCATTTTCTTGTTCTGTTAGCATATTAGGGGTCGCATCATTGGCAATTCTGATATTTTCTTCTAGTTGCTTACTATCATTCATGCCGGATAATAAAAGTGTAACTTCTGGCTGATTCCACAACCATCGAAGCGCCCAAGCCGCAGGAGATAATTCCGAATTGGCTTGTTTGAATAACGCAACCGCACTAGGTGGCAAACCAGTCGCCAGCTTTCCACCTAGCAAAGGCTCCATAATAATGACTGGAATTCCTTTCTCAGCAGCCTTTTTAAGCCCTGTTACCCCTGCTTGATAATTTTCGTCTGAGTAGTTATATTGAATTTGGCAAAACTCCCAGTCATAAGCATCTAGTAGTTCTAAAAAATCATCTCTCTTCCCATGAAAAGAAAATCCAATTTGCTTGATTTTACCACTTTTCTTTTTCTCTTTAATCCAATCTTCTATTCCCCAGCTACATAATTTCTCCCATAGTTTCACATCTGTAATCATGTGCATTAAATAATAGTCGATATAATCTGTTTTAAGTCTTTCTAGTTCTATGTTAAAATATTTGTCAAAATCAGCTACGCTACGGCAAATCATCAGGGGTAGTTTGGTAGCGATATAGACTTTTTCTCGGAGGTTGTTTTTCAATAAAACTTGCCCCAATGCTTCTTCACTTCCGCCATATATATAGGCTGTGTCAAAATAATTTATCCCTTCATTAATTGCTTTTTTAATCAGCATCTCCGTTTTTTGCATATCCGTTGCGCCAAGGTTTTTAGGAAACCTCATACATCCAAAACCTAATATTGATAGTTTGTTGCCTGTTTTTTGATCAACCCGATATTGCATCATCAATGCCCCCTTTTTTATACTTTCATTCATTTGGAATCAATAGACTTTAAATTGATTGACTATATTATTAAAAAAGCAGTCATTCTAAAATGAACGTCTGCTTTTTTAATAATTGTATTGGGTTCTTTACATATGCTGGCGGTAATAAGTTGCGAAGTCTTTATCTTCTCTTCTAATATGCTCCACAAGCCATGAACCTAATATTCTGTTTGCTTTTGTAATAAGAGTGGCTGTAGCGCCTTCTGTTTCAGCTCTTTGTTTAAGTTCTAAAACTTCTTTTTCAAGCTCCCGGTGATATCTTTTATGCTCACTTATGTTAGGATATTTACACTTCTCTTGATACTCCTCTTCCTCTCTAAAATGGGTTACAATATATTTTTCTAAAAAACGGATCATCTCTAAAATTACTTCTTGCTCTAAGCCATTACTCCCATGGTAATAAAGTTCGTTCACTTTTTTTATAATTTCTTTATGCTGTTCATCCACTTTTTGAATCCCCGTAGCTAAATCATCTGACCACTCTAACATATTTTAAACCCTCCTATCTCATTTTTTTAGATTTCAATTTGAATTTGCTGACCATATTACGGAACATTTCCGCTTGGCTTAGAAGCTCTTGCGAAGATGCCGCTGCCTCTTCACTCATTGCTGAATTCTTTTGTGTAACTTTATTGATAATTACCGTTTCTTGATTGAGAAAATCTGTACTTTCCCGTTGTGAGGTGGAAGCTGAAAATATCTCTGATACGATTCCAGAAACTTTATTGATTCGATCCACAATATTATTAAGGGCGTCTGCTGTTACATTGGCAATTCTTGTCCCCTTGTCTACCCTTTGTTTTGAACCTTCAATTAAATTGGTTGTTTGCTTTGCTGCATCTTGGCTTCTAATGGCAAGATTTCTTACTTCCTCCGCCACAACGGCAAACCCTTTTCCGTAGTCACCAGCTCTAGCGGCTTCAACAGCAGCATTTAATGCCAGCAGATTTGTCTGAAATGCTATATCATTGATTATCTTTATTACACTGGAAATATTATCTGATGAAGCATTAATCTCTTTCATCGCTAGCAACATTTCCTTCATGTACTCATCGCTCTTGGCTGCATAATCTTTTGCATTGGAGCTTAGGGTATTGGCAGCTTCGGCATTGGCTTCGTTTTCCCCTGTATGTGTATAAATTTCATCGATGGTTCTTGATAGCTTATCAACCGATTCTGCTTGTTCTATAGCACCATTTGCAAGGTGCAAACTTGTATCTGATATGTACTTTGAGCCTGATGTAAGTTGTGCTGCCCCTGAGTTTATGTCCCATAATATTTCATTGAATACATAAATAATATGATTTATGCTGTCTTTGATTTCTGTAAAATCTCCTAAATACGCTCTTGTTATTTCAACATCAAAGTTTTGTGCTGACATTTCTTTCAGTACGCCAGAAACTTCGTTTATATAGGAAGATATTGCTTCAATGGTACTGTTCAAGGATGTTTTCATTGCTAAAAAATCACCTTTGTATTCCCCTTGAATACGAACGTAGAAATTACCTTTTGCCACTTCTTCAAGCACTTGTTGTGTTTCTGCAATTGGTGTTGAAACTGCAACCATTAACTCATTTAAATTGTTGGCTAATTGTTTCCAATCTCCCTCAAATTCGTGGGGGTTCACTCGTGTACTTAAAACTCCCGCAATTGCACTTTGAACCAGTTTGGTGATATCTGTATTAATACTTTTTAGTAGTGTACGTATACTTTCTACGATATTGGTGGCAAGTACCTTGTCATTTTCGTACACTTTCATAGGTGCATTAAAATCACCTTTTGCAAAACTTTGCATTACATTTAATATGTACAATGTATCATTTACTAAATCGCTGGTGGTTTTGTTGATTCCTTCTGCCACATCGGAATAGGCACCCTTATACTTACTTATATCTATGGTTGAACCTAAGATCCCACGATCCAAGTTGTTGGACAATCCTTTTATATCTTCTACCAAATTGCCCATTGTCTGAGACATTTCTAAGAAGGAGCTAGATAATTGTCCTAATTCATCTGTAGAATTTGTGCTCAAATTAACATTTAAGTCACCTTTCGCAATACTTTTTGCTGACAAAAGCAGTTCACGAATGGGTCTTGTCATGGCATTCGCAATTAATAATGCAACAACCATAGACATGACAACAATTAGTATAGACATAATAATTAATATCACGATAGCATTCTTTGATTTATTCGTTGTTTGTTGAGAAGCATTGGTCATAACTTGTTGTGTCGCATCTACCAGTTTACTAATGTTTGTTGTAAGTTCCGTAATTGTTTGGGCACCGGTGGCTATGATGGTACGAACGCTCTCTACATCATCTTGCTCTGCTGCTATTATCACTTTGTCGCTTATATTAGACTTGTAGGAAGCTAAACTATCTCTCAATTTAGCTACTGATTGTTTTCTATCTTGTACAATACTGTCGGATAAAGAGGTATCTGTTTCTACTAACTGCCAATAAGTATCCACATTGTTAGTAATTTCTGTGTACGCATTGTCAATAGCAGACTGATACATTTCTATTTTTTCAACATTTCCGGTGTATAAACCAACAGCCACAACATTTCGTCTTAAATCTGTGACACTATTATTCGCTTTCAGTAACGATTCCACTCTTTTTTCTGTATAGGTGAGAATATGTTCATAACTGCTATGAACCGAATTAATAGCAGTTGTGCCTATAATGGCTAAAACAATGGTGAGGATAACACCTGATCCAAAGCCAAAAAGCAATTTTGTTCTAATTTTAAAATTTCTAAACCAGCCCATCGATACACTTCCATTTCATTTTTAAAATTTTGAAAACAATACTGATCATTATCCTTAACTTCCCTCATGTACTCTGCTCGTATAGGCGAAACAAAAATCACCATGTCTACGAAATAGGAACACCTCCCATACTACTATCAGCACGCACTTATGTACAAACTAAAATTTACGCTATACTTAACAGCTCTGGTTAATATTATAACAAAAATAAATATAAAAATCTATTTCTTCTTTGACTTTTGTTTTAATTCTACTTTATAAAAAACTTTATGTCAAAAATCAAGATCCTGTGGATTTATATTTGCTCAACCCAAACCGCCAAAACCAAAGGCATGGGATAATAAATAAACTTCCAATCATGGGGGACAGCATATATAAAAGTTTTGTTTCTTTCCCCAACAAATAGAGCAACGGATAATATTGAAATAAAGCAAGGGGAATGACAAACGTCAAAAATTTTAAAACCCCTTCTCCGTAAATAGAAAATGGATATCGTCCAAATTCCCTTCCACCATCTGTTACAATATTCATAAACTCAAGCCCTTCGATAGTGAAAAAAGAAAAACCAGCATAAACAAGAAAAAGCCCTGAAAAAATGATGCTTCCACCTAAAAGCATCAACACTAACGTTATGATTTTATCCCCACTCCACGTTACTCCGCTTAAAGGTATCGCATAAATCAACATAGCTACCCCTTGTAAAAACCGACCTAATCGAGTAAATTCCACTTTTGAAGCCAATATTTGAAATACTTCATTTCGTGGTCTCACTAATATTCTGTCAAATTCTCCATTAGAAATCATTTGAGGAAAAGTATCAAAACCACGGGCAACTAACTCCGCAATAGAAAAGGCCATCAGCGTAATAGAAAAACAAAGTAACACCTGTTGATAACGAAATCCATTTACAGAATTAAACCTTGAAAACATAAAATAAATTCCTAAAAAGACAGTGAACGAAACCAAAAACTGCCCAAGGGTAGTGAGAAAAAAGGAGGCTTTATATTGCATTTGACTTTTTAGATGGATGGAAAAATATTTAAAATATAACTTCATATACACCTCAACCTCCCTGTACAATCACTTTTGAAAGAGCATTTTTTATCATCTGTTTCCCCACGAAGACAAGCATTATTATCCAAAAAATTTGAAGCACCATGCTATAAAAAATATTGATGCCCGTTATGTTCCCGCTATAAATTCGAAAAGGAGTATTTTGCATTGCGGCAAAAGGTAACCACTCTACTACTTTTCGTATATTTTCTGGAAAAAACGGAATTGGTACAACTCCTCCTGCTAGAAAGTCCGCTAAAATTGTAAAAATAATTCGTACTCCCGTTGATGACATGGTGTAAAAAACCAAAATATATACAATCATAGAAAATGCTATCACCACAAAGGAACCTAAAACCAAGGCTAGCATGAAAAATAAAAAATGCCAAATACTTTTAGGAAGTCCAAGCCCAATTGGACTTGGTAGCACAAATGCCACTATTAAAATGGGGGCACACCGCAAAGCTGTTTTTGAAATACGATTTGCAATATTTTGAGTAAACCAGCGATTATACAAATCCATTGGACGTACCAGTTCATATGCGATATTTCCACTTGTAATATCAGAAAAAATTTTGTTATCCAAAAACCATGTCATAAATAAGGCAAGAAATGCCTGTTGCAGCCAAAGATATGTTGTTACTTGTGAAAACTCCATGGGAAATGCTTGGGCGTTCTCCTTATAAAATGCCGAAAATGCCAAAATTTCCATGAACCCCCAAGCAAATTGGGTAGAAATTCCAGCAAGTGCTGCTGCCCGATATTGTAGTCCATATATCATTCGAATTTTAAAAAGAGAAAAATATTTGCTCATATACGATGCTCCTTATAAAGATTCACGATGATTTTGTCAACAGATTGCCCTTCCACCGTTATATCATGTATGTCCGCTTCCACAGACAAAATAGAAAGTGCTTGTGAAACTGTCAAAATATTCGTATCTACTGCAACAGAAGCTTTGCCATCTTTGTTTTGAATCACTGTTAGCCCTTCTGCGGATGTAATTTCACCTTTTGAATAGTCAACCGTAAGTACTTTTTCATTTGAAAAACGTTTTTTTAATTGACTTAACGTATCATCTAATAAAATTTGTCCTTTTCCAATTAAAATAACCCTATCGGTCAGGGCTTCTATGTCTTGCATATCATGAGTTGTTAATATGACTGTTGTTTGATGAGTTGCATTTTGCTTTTTGATAAATTCTCTGACGGCAATTTTAGAAACTGCATCAAGTCCAATGGTTGGTTCGTCTAAAAATAAAATTTTGGGATTATGTAAAAGGGAAGCCGCAATTTCACAGCGCATTCTTTGTCCAAGGCTTAAGTTCCTTGCTGGGGTTTTTAATACTTCTGATAAGTCTAGTAAAGTGGTTAGTTCATCTACATTTCGCTTGTAAATGGTGGTTGGTATTTTATAAATGTCTCTGATAAGTTCGAAGCTATCGATAACAGGAACGTCCCACCAAAGTTGTGAGCGCTGACCAAAAACGACACCAATTTCACCTACATATGCTTTTCGCTCTTTCCAAGGAACTTTGCCGTTAATGACACAACTTCCGCTGTCCGCATCTGGTGTTAATATTCCACACATAATTTTGATGGTTGTGCTTTTTCCTGCACCATTTGGTCCTATGTAGCCAACCATCTCTCCCGCCTTAATATGCAAGCTAATGTTTTTTAGGGCGTGCACTTCTTCATATTCCCGACTTACTAAGGCTTTCACTGCCTGTCGTAAGCCACCCTGCCGTTTGGCTACCTTAAAAGTTTTGTTAATTCCGTTGAGCGCAATCATAAAATCCTACCTCCTTTTGTGTTTTATTTCATTTGAAAGGAACTTATTATATCACACCAACCTAAAATTAAATTTTACATTCTGCTTACAATTTAACAAAAAGAAGGAGAGAAAACTTTTTTAAAAATTTTCTCTCCTTCTTTTACTCTTTCTCCTTGATAGCACCTTTTTTATAAGCAAAAAGCAGTTGCTCCAAATCTAAAATTTTTCTTTTTAGTATTTGACCATCATCCGTGTCCCCTACTTTTTTTCTGATCTGAGAATATTCAAGAGGGACGCTATTTGATAAAATATCTGTTTCGTTTTGAATTGCCGACTGAGCTGATAAAAATGGTTCGTGAGAAGCAAGCACTAACCCTCTCGAATTATAAATTAGGGTGTAGCCTGCAATACCCGTAACTTTTTGATATGCTTTTGCAAAGCCACCGTCAATAACAAGAAGCTTTCCGTTTGCTTTGATTGGGCTTTCTCCCTTTGAAACTTTAACAGGAACGTGTCCGTTAATAATATGAGATTTTTCTGGGTCAAGTCCAAAATTAATTAAAATACGATTGCAAACTTCTTCTCTATTTCGAATATTATAATAGGGGTCTTTGCTTTCTTCAAAAAGTTTTTCGTCTTTTAAAAAATATCGTTCAAAGGTTGTCATTTTATCTTTCCCATACAAAGGAGACGCTGGACCACACCATAAATACCACATTAAATCCATTCCGTTTTGCCTTGCTTTTAAATGGCCTTTTCTAAAAAATGCTCCTCGAACGATTATTTCTATTTCATCAAGGTATGCTTTCCCAAAATATTTTTTATCATTCAGCACTGCTTCAATAAAGTTTCCTTCCTCATCAATAGGAACACACCCGTGAAACAAAAGATTAGAATTGCAAATTAAATACATACCACCCTTATTAAACAAAAATCTCGCATGGTCTTGAAGCTTTGGGCTATTGATAAAAGAATAGGTTAATTTTGAAATTAATTCTGCTTCTTCTCTTGTAAGTTCAAAAGGGTCGTTTTCATTGATGGTAGGAAAATAATCATCCACTAACTCATAGGATTTCTCACCAATTTTAATTATTTTATTTTTAAAATCAATTTTATCAAGCAGAAGTCTGTCATCCATTTTGTATTCTGGGTGCCGTTTGATAACTTGTGCTTCCACTTTAAATTGTAACACACAAATTGCTTTGTGCATCTTTGCAATCAAATCCATTTCTTTATCACTTGAATCCCCTTTTGCAGAACCTTCTGGCATAAATTGATGACAAGGATCATCCTTATAATATTCCATGGCAAAAGTAGCAAGAGGCACTAAATTTATTCCGTATCCTTCTTCAATGGTGCCTAAATTATTATACCTTGCGGTAATTCGAATGACATTACAAATGCAAGCTTCACTTCCTGTGGCTGCCCCCATCCAAGAAATATCATGGTTCCCCCATTGAATATCTACCGAATGATAGCTATGTAACATATCTAAAATTTTATCTGCGCCTGGGCCTCTGTCATATATATCACCAATTACGTGCAAGCGATCGATTGCAAGGGTGTGAATAACATTAGAAATGGCTGTGACAAAATCTTTTGCACGGTCTAGCTTTATAATCGTATCAATAATTTCGTTGTAATATTCTTGCTTATAACGGGTGTCCTCTCCCTCGTGGAGTAACTCTTCAATAATATAAGAAAACTCCTGTGGCAACGCTTTCCGAACTTTCGAACGGGTATATTTTGAAGAAACCCGTTTACATACAAGCACTAATCTAAATAACGTTATTTTATACCAATCACTTAAATCGGTTTCCTTGGCTTCAATTAATTCCAACTTTTGCTCCGGGTAATAAATAAGGGTAGCTAAACTTCTTTTTTCACTTTCACGAAGGGTATTTCCAAAAATTTCATTAATATATGTTTTGATAACACCTGAAGCATTTTTTAAAACATGGTTTAGAGACTCAAATTCTCCATGAATATCGGAAATAAAATGCTCCGTTCCTTTTGGCAAATTCAAAATGGCTTGTAAATTGATAATCTCGGTACTTGCTACATTTATATTGGGGTATTGCTCTGATAATAGTTCTAAGTATTTTAGTTTTTCTTTTTCCATATGCCACCTCTTCCAACGTATTTTTATGTTTTTAATTGTGAGATTTTGCTTTTGCTATTTCCTTATTATACCATACAAATTTTTTAAAGTTATTTTATTTGTGTAAATAATCTGCTAAAATTAAATTTATCTTGAAAACAAGGAGTGCATCCACGCCATGAGCTATTCAAAGTTTGCTCCACCCAAAAATCCTCACAAATTAACTTCTTATGTTTTTAAATATCCAAAGCAGTTTACTTTTCAAGCCATAGCAGGAATCGCTTTTAACACATTTATTGTACTTTCTCCTATTATGATTGGAAGGACAATCGACGCAGCAAAAAACTTACACGACGGCACGGGAACTATCCACTATTTTCTTTTACAGCTATTTTTATATTTTGGTGTTACGGTTTTCTTCCAAGTGGCCAGGTATTTTAAGCGGTGGTTTATGCGGGACTTAACCAACAAAATTGCTTGTGATATGCGTTCTGGACTTCTATCATCTGCATTTGACAAAACCATGTTCCAATTAGAACAAGAAAAAATAGGTGACCTAATCTCACGGACCATTGGGGATGTTGAGCAAGTCATTCGGTTTATGCGAGTTATTATTGTGGAAATGTGGGATACTTGGCTTCTCATGATTTCCTATTTTGTGGCTTGCTGTTTTTATGATGTTAAAATAACACTTCTTGCCACAATTCCCATCCCCATTGTAATTTTGATTGCAGAGTCCATGCGCCACCCTCTTTATCATTTAACCAAAAGTTCAAGACAGTTAGACTCCAAAATAAGTGTTCATCTACAAAGAACCTTAAACGGCATTTCCATACTACGCCTATTCGGTAGAGAAAATGACGAAAGTGAAAAACTAAAAAAATTAACCCTTCAACAAATGAAATTAAGCGTAAAAGTTACGGTTTTACAAAATGCCTTGGTTCCTATTTATTTTTTTATCGCTACAACGGGGTTACTAGTCATCATAGGATTTGGAGGTGACCTTGTGAAAAACCACAAATGGACAATTGGAATGTTCACCGCCTACATCAATATGTTTATTGGGATGACCCAGCGAACAAACACAATTGCAAAAACCTTTAACGGGTGGCATGGTGCAAAAGCCTCTTGGAATCGTATTTTAGAAAAAATGAACAACAATGGTAACAATAACGAAAAAGAAGTGGCAATGGTAGCACCTAACAATAAAAATCTCACTATTCAAAATATGTCTTTTCAATTTCCCACCGGAAATAGTGATGTTATACAGAATATTTCTTATGAAATCCCTTTTGGCAAAATAATATGTATTACTGGCTCTGTTGGTTCTGGTAAAAGCGCACTGGCATCCGCCCTTTCTGGTATGTACCCTTACGCAGGAAGTATAAAAATTGGTGACACAGAACTTTCTACCTTAGGAAATGCCCGCCCAAAAATTATTTCTTATATGGATGAAAATCATTTTCTTTTTAAAGGAGAAATTGGTTACAACATTACTTTTAATCATGATTTAACAGAAGAAGAAACAGAAAAACTTTCTTATTCTTTACATATGTCCGGATTAGCAGAAGATGTCCCTCGCTTTCCCGAAGGGCTAAAAACAATTGTAGGTGAACGCGGGACAAGGGTTTCAGGAGGGCAACGCCAACGGGTAGCCTTATCCCGTGCTTTTTATTCCAATGCCGATATTTTAATATTAGATGATCCTTTCTCAGCTGTTGATATCGCTACCGAATCGAGAATTATAGAGCGGTTAAAAGAAGCCAATGAAGGTACGATTATTATTTTTTCTCATCGGTTGGCGGCGTTCTCCATGGCTGACGATATTCTCGTGCTGGACAAAGGAAAAATTGTCCAACAAGGAAAACACGAAGACTTACTACAACAAGCAGGAATTTATAAAAGCATTTATTCTGCACAAAAATTTATGACCATGGAGGATCATCATGTTTCATAATCCAAAAAACAAAATATTATTAACCCTAGCAAAAGAAATTATTGCAGAATCAAAATTAAATTTAGTCGTGTTATGTCTCACTGTTATCACCAGTTCATTTCTTCAAGTTTTACCTGCTATGATTTTAAGAAATATTATTAACAATCATTTTTCTGTCAATGTATTTGAAGGTGTGTGGAGATTAGCGATACTGTACCTCCTTGTCTCTGGCTTAAATAGTGCCACTGACTTTGTCAAAGTAATTTCAACTTCCTTTATTGGAAGAAGAACCATCATGAAATTACGAAATGCCATGAGCATCCATATTTCAAAACTGCCAATCTCCTATTTTAACAAAACCCCTGTTGGAGATGTGATGAGCAGGCTGGTTAGTGATGTTGAAACCATTAATGTACTTTTTACATCAGGGCTAGTTGGAATGGTTACGGATATGTTTAAAGTTGTAGTACTCCTTATTTCTCTATTTATTTTATCACCCATGGTTTGTATGGTGGTTGTCATTTTTATTCCCATTGTATTTTTGGTTTCCAACTTTTTTAGAAAAAAAATATATGGAAAAGAACTGCTTATTCGAAAATGGACTGGTGAAATGTACATTTTTATACAAGAGTGGCTTTTTGGAATTCGAACTATCAAAGCTTACGGTTTAGAAGAGCATGGAAAAGAAAAATTTCAAATCCCTTTAAGCCAACATCTAAAAGCAACCAATGGCTCTAGTTTTTTTGACAGCTGGTTTCCTTGCGTTCTTCAAACATTAAGAGCCACGGTTATTTCCATTACCCTTTGGGTTGGTTCAAAAAATGGAACGTTTCTTGCCCTTGCACTTCCTATTGGAGATTTAGTCGCTATTATGGATTTGGTGGGAAAATTATTTTCCCCAGTCGAATCCCTTGCTACTGAATTTCAAACGATACAGCAAGCTGTATCTGGTTTAAAACGCATCAGAGATTTTTTTCATGAACCAACAGAAGATAGAGGTTCCTTAGAAAACTCTGATATTTCCATTAAGCCGTTCATGCCTGTCGTAATTGAAAATGTTCACTTTGGATATACCGAAGACAAACTGATATTAAAAAATATTACCCTTACTTTAAACCCTGGAGAAAAAGTTGCCTTGGTAGGAAGAACAGGTGCAGGAAAAACTACCCTGATGCAACTTGTTTCTGGGCTGTTTGCACCTCTTTCCGGAAGCGTCAAAATTGGTGGCTATGAGCCTTACTATTTGCCACCAGATATGCGTCGAAAAATTTTAGGGATCGTTCCCCAAAACGTACATTTATTTGAAGGAACCGTTAGGGAAAATATTACACTACACGATGAAACGATTTCTCATGATGATGTGGTAAAAGCCACAAAAATTGTAGGACTTCATGATACTATCCAAAAGTTATCCAACGGGTACGACACGATTCTAGGAGAAGGCGAGCAAAAGTTATCCCATGGAGAATCCCAACTTATGTCTATTGCAAGAGCTGTTGTTACCAATCCCCCCATTTTGTTATTAGACGAACCCACCTCGGGGCTTGATGCAAAAACAGAGGAGCTTATTTTTGAAGCCATTAAAAAAGTTAGTGATGGAAGAAGTATTTTGACCATTAGCCATCGGTTAAGTGGAATTATTGATGCAGATAGAGTGGATATTTTAGAGTATGGGAAAGTCGCTCAATCTGGAACCCCAGATGAACTTTCTAAAAAAGATGGATGGTATAAGGTTTTTAAAAGCTTGGAGGATTTAGGGTGGCAGTCGGAGTAAGGAGGAATAAAATAATCTGTTGTTCCGTATAATAATAGGCTTTATGTAAAGAAAAAAATCCTATCACAATGTGTTTTTAGCGGTTTAATTTTTAGAACAGTTTGTTAAACCGCTATAAAACTAAAAAACAGAAGGAAGGATTTTATGTAAGAATTGATGATCTAGATTTATCTGTCTAAAATAATTCTTTGAAAGTATCTTCACGTAGAAGCATCGGGCTTATAACAGCAAGGGAACGCCTAATTCTACCAAGCTCCTCTCTAATTTTCACAATATTAAGAAGAAAATTTAGATGATC
>JAVBJQ010000012.1:0-6223 GCA_031546905.1 Eubacteriales bacterium
TGAAATTTTTTGACTTATCAAAATTTCAGATATACAACGGTGCAAAACTTTCTCAACCTTTACACCGTTGTTTTATCCGGAAAAGCAAAAAAGTGCTAGGTTTTTATCCTAGCACTCAACATGAACCGTAATTTTAAACACAACAAAAACAAAAAAGCACATTTTAAAAATAACTTTTAAAAAAGAAATAAATGTGTTATGATGAATATGTTGTGGTGGCGGTTATCCGTTTGCACTAGGTGGGTTTGATCACCTATTGTAAGATTCCATGGGGGCCAACCCGTGAAATCTACTGCAACTTTTACTTTTCTAAAATTAGTATATCATTTCCATTTAAATTCTGCAAGAAATTTCTTTATAATCATGAGGGTATGGCTATCAAACATCCATTAATTTTCAAATTCATATTTTATTGAACTTCCAATTTTCTAACAAATCATTTCTGAATAATTTATGTACTAAAAATTCTTGCACTCCATCATGTCCAACACAGTATCAAGTCATTTCTCCTTAAATGTAAAAATTGTTTCTTTTAAACTATGATTTACTATAGCCAAGGAAAATAGATATAATCTCAATTTTTATGTAACACATGGTCTGTGATATTTGATTTTGTTTATTATTATCTTTTAACCCACATCTTTTTTAAAGGTGTAGGTTAAAAGACATTTATACTTTTCCATAGGACCCAGAATTCCCCTTGAGATCATACAAAAGCAGTTTTAACAATTTTACTGGAATTCGCACCTTAAATTAATCCTTTGCTAAACTACTTATAAATTGTTCCAACTCCTTATATTTTAAATAATTATAAGCATTAGGATACCTGTTATTAAATATTTCACTTTTAACTCTGAATCTGTTTTTTAAATCTTCATAATTTTTTAGATTTATTAACACACCGGCCTCTATGTCTAAGATACCTGAAATTTTTAATTTTGTATTTATTTCAAATAGAAATTTTAATACTTCATCGATAATTTCTGGATTATTGCTTTTTGCTAGATAAATATACATTTTAGTATTGATTTTAATATCAGGACTCTCTCTTGTCATTTTAATTGCTTTTTCAATATCTACAATTAAAATCTCAATGCAAAAATTGTTTACATTAAGTTCTATTTCAGTAATATTATCAACAATGCTTTTTTTTACATTCTTGACATTTCTCTCCATGAAATTAACTAAGTAATCTGCTTTTGGATTATCTTCAAACTTAACTGCTATTTTATATGTTGTTCCATGCTCCATTTTAGCCTCCTTAATAATCCCAAAATTGACTTTCATTGATAAACTCGCGCCACTCAACTCCAGACCAATCTGGCAAACCTGCAGGCCCACCACTATCTAAATATTTAATTTTAACAGGTATTCCAGATTCTTGGCTAGCGACAAATCTATGATGTCCTTCGCTTATATAATATCCTTTACCCTGAACTTTGTACACTTCTACAAATCCAACATCTTTTCCAGCCTTTAACTCAGCTATATACTCATCTACTTTATCCCTGTTAATTATCTCTTGTGTAGGCTTAATCTCAGAGTAATCAGTACCTACAATTTTCCTACCCACGCCCTGATTAAGCATACCAAATCCCTTAACAGCATCACCTATAACAGCCCCACCCAAATAGCCTGCTAACAATGCTGCGTAGGTTTTAACTACAACTGGATCTACAGCATATCCTGAATACCTCATTTGATCCATAAGTATTTGTTCAATACCTGTTTCAAAATATTCAAAATTTTTTGGCATTGCATTTCCCGCAATGATTTACAATATTCCGTAAGTATCAGAATACAATTATTGAACTGACCCTATCTTTAGAATCCATGTCCAGATAATTTTTGTACTAAAAATTGTTACCCATCAACAATTCTGATTTGAGCAACATTCAGAAAGCCAGATTTCATCTGGCTTTCTGCTATTATGGTTAGTATTGGTCAAAAGAAAAATTGGCAACTGTCATAGAATCCATCTCAAAGCAAGGTAATATTTTTCCTAGATACCAATTAAAATCAGTTAAATCACTATCTTCTAAACTTTTCCGATTGACTGTAATGCTGAATGTCAGTTTATAGTCTTGATGGATTAGTAAGTCTCCCCCAACATTCGTATTTCCCCAATTTATTACTACACCCACTATTTCTCCTGCCTGTTCTTTTCGCTTGACAACTTCCAAAAAATCACTTTTACTGATTTGACTTTCCTGCCAATCAAAATCATCTTGATCGCCAATCGGCAGATAACAAATCTTTCCGTTATTAATTAAGTTCCATCCGTTATTTGATAAGCTTTCAATGATTTTGACAGAAGATAAGGCTTGATTTCCTCTACTAGCAAGAGAAATATTTAATGAAGCTGATATTGACATGGTTCCACCTCCAAATTTAGTCTAAAAATTCCGTATAAGGCATACCTTTCTGAGTTAGCCAGTCTTTAATAGCTTCTGGAATAGGAGTATTTGAATACAATTCATACGTAGCACCCTTATCTTTAGCAATCTTAAGTCTAGCACCCATATCACTTTTAAATTTAACAATCTTAGCTTGATCCTTCATAATCATATCCCAATATTGTCCAGATTTAGCCTCCCACCACTTATCTCCTATGCCGCCGTCAAAATCACGGCCCATTTTGCTAAATGAACCATTTCCTCCGAGTTGTTTAGTTAAGAAATCTTCAAAGTCCTTGCCTATTAAACCTTTCGCGCTACCCGCGCCCTCAACAATTCCATCAACTTTTTTCAAACTACTTGTTAGCTCAACAGCTTCTTTGCCACCTTTTGTAAGCAATCTAGCTCCGGTAGCAACCTGCCCTCCTGGCATAATTCCCATCATTGAGATAACTGCATTAGCCTCATCGCCCTGTATTATGTAATACAGTCCATTAGCACCATCAAAAACTCCACCAAGTGCTGGGAACATTCCAAGTGCATCTAGTATATCGTGCGCCGTTGCAGGTGGAACTATACTTGGAAGAGCGTATTGGGGATAATTCGATGAACCTCCAACTGTAGCCCTGTCTGCACGATACTCATATGCCTGTAGTCCAGATGGGTCAAAGAAAAAAATTGGATTATTGCCACAGTAGGTATAATAATTTAGTCCATCTCTTACTGGGTCTTCATTCATAAACCGCCCTGTAAATGGATCATAATATCTAGCCCGTAAATAAATGGTTCCTGTTTCCTTGTCAAAGTACTCCCCTGAATAGCGGAAGACATTCGAATCCTCGTCTACATTCACATTCAACTGAATGTTGCTCAAGGTGACAGGACTGCCTTGTACCCCTACATCAATTCTCACGCGGTACAAGGATATGTTTCCTAAGTCTATGGTGTACTCACGGGTTCCGGATTTTACCGCAAATACTTTTGAATTTCCTTCGCTGTAGTTGCCACTTTCCGTACACCAGAAAATCTGACCTTGAGAATCCTCATTTGCTGTGATCTTCAATGTAATTGCCACTTTCGAATCTGTTATCTGTCCAATTTTAATAGATAGTTGTGGATCTATCCATGTTGGCGTATAGCTTATTTTATTCGGTAAGTTATTTTCAGATATGCTTACATACGCACTGCCTTCCAATAAATACTCCCCGTTTACTTCATTGCCAAAGGCGTCGTAGTTGTAGTTTCTAATCACATTACCATTACTGTCTGTTAATTGTACCACATCGCCATGGGCGTTGAAAAGGTAGTACTGATTGTATTGATTTTTAATTAAGTTAATTCCTCTTACATATCGGTTGGCAACCCCACCGTTGTTATCCAACCCCAACACCATTTGATCTCCATCCCACACGTGGGTTGTTGTGTTGCCATTTGCTGTTTTAGACAATCTTAAACCACTTGGGGTGTATTTATACGTAATCAAACCATTTTTATTTTCGGTTTTTACCAAACGATTGAATACGTCATAAGTGTCTAGTTCGGTTCTATAAACACTTCCGTCTGAATTTGTTTTTCTCAACATTTTTTATACAAAAAAATCCTATCACAATCTGTTAAAACTGAAAAAACAGAAGGAAGGATTTTATGTAAGAATTGATGATCTAAATTTATCTGTCTAAAATAATTCTTTGAAAGTATCTTCACGTAGAAGCATCGGGCTTATAACAGCAAGAGAACGTCTAATTCTACCAAGCTCCTCTCTAATTTTCACAATATTAAGAAGAAAATTTAGATGATCCGGAAGTAACTGATAAGACTCGAATAGATCACGATCAAGAATAGAGACATACTGTCTGATGCTCGTAAAATCAAGCTCTAGTTTTATTTTTAATTCTTCTATTTGTTCTTCTAATTGCTGTTTTGACTCAAAATTTTGGTTCGTGTTTTTTCTTCCGCTCTCCGAATACTTGAAATTTTTTAACTTATCAAAATTTCAGATATACAACGGTGCAAAACTTTCTCAACCTTTACACCGTTGTTTTATCCGGAAAGCGGAACCACCACTTCAAGTGGTGGTATGGAAAGCCCTATAAGGGCATGGTACTAGTAAACGCCTAAAGGCGTGGTTTCCCAAGCATATTTACTTTACTTGCCACCCCTAAAGGGGTATTTTATCTTTGTGTGCTGTTTTCAAGTTTGTCATTTTCAACTTGCTCAGCAATATATTTTCGTATTTGCTCCTCATTCCGTCCAACTGTGTCAACATAATAACCTCTCGCCCAGAAATGTCGACTTCCTTTTTGTTTGTATTCTGGAAATCGATCAAATATCATCAATGCGCTTTTGCCTTTTAGATACCCCATGAAATCTGACACACTCAACTTTGGCGGTACTTTTACACACAAATGAACATGGTCACTACAAACAGACCCCTCTAATATTTCAACGAGCTTGTACTCACATAGTTTTTTGATGATTTCCCGTACTTGCTATTCTTTTTTCGCCATACATCGCTTTTCTTCTGTATTTGGGAATAAATACGATATGGTATATACAATTCCATTCTTGTCCATTTGGACGACCTCCTCTTTTTGATAATGGCTTGCGAAACCCTTATCAGTATTTCCAGAGGAGGTCTTTTATTACTTATCTATCGCTTCCGCTTATTCCGTTCTCCCACGCATAGCGTGGGGCTTAATCTTGAGTTAACTGAGAAAAAGAAGCCGACAATATCTGCATAATTTTTGTTAAACTCACTGCATTTGAGCCTTTTTAATTCGCCCATATCATCGACAATTCTGAAATTAATATTAAACATAGAACACCTCATTTATTTATGTAAATTTAGTAAATCTTAGTAAGTTTAAGAATCGCGCCAGCCGTTCCCAAAAGCTTGCCCAACCAACGCTGGTTGAAAACCGTTAGCGTCGGTTGGGTGGTCAATTGAGTATGAATAAATTCTGATGAATCCCATGAAACGGGGATTCTTGCAATGCATTTACTGACGCTAAGGCTGGCCACTTAGCCAATTATAATGCTAGATTATTACTTTTTATCCTCTCCCACAAACTTTTATCCATTTCCATTTGCTCCCCCATTTGTTTAATCAGAAGGTAATCATTATAGGCTATTTTTATTCGTTCCTGTTCAATGGCACTGCATAACTGCTCTAAAGCAACACCATATTCATTGTGATCTAAGTATTCAACTATACTTTTAATATCATCAAATGACAAATTATTCTTTTTAGCAACTAATAATATTTCCTTAAAGCTCATTTAATCACCGCCTTTAATTATTTAATAGGATATGCTGTTATAATATCTTTGCCATCTGTTATTATTTTTACAGTTACACCATCTCTAACACCAGTAATTTCATAGCGTTGCACACCATTCACTACTCTATTAGGGGTCCAATTTAATTTTGGATCAGTAACAATGTCAGAAACCTCATGCATTATCTTTTCACCATTCCAAGATTGAGGAAATGGGGTTTTACTTGCTCCGCCAGGCCATAAATGGCCACCTCCCGTTTTATCCCCAAAGAGAATATGGTTAGTTCTTAGTTTACTGGCAAGGTTTACTCTCTCTTCCGCGCCCTCAACAATTCCATCAACTTTTTTCAAACTACTTGTTAGCTCAACAGCTTCTTTGCCACCTTTTGTAAGCAATCTAGCTCCGGTAGCAACCTGCCCTCCTGGCATAATCGCCATCATTGAGATAACTGCATTAGCCTCATCGCCCTGTATTATGTAATACAGTCCATTAGCACCATCAAAAACTCCACCAAGTGCTGGGAACATTCCAAGTGCATCTAGTATATCA
>JAVBJQ010000043.1:0-15986 GCA_031546905.1 Eubacteriales bacterium
CGTCTACGTCACAAAATATCTTTATTAGTAATTCTTCTTGCATATAAAATCCACCATCCTCTGCTTTTTTGGTCTCAAACTTATTTTAGCAGATTTTGGTCGGATTTTATTTTTTTGTTTATTTTCGTCGAACTCACGTTACACAGATTTTAAGATTGATTTTATTTTTATTTTGTACCAAAGCTTTAATTCATAACTCCCCCCCCCTCATCATATATATAAACAGAACGATGTTTTAGCAGGGGGGCTAACTTTGAAAGCCTACATTGAAGAGAGAGCGGTTGAGGTAGCAAACTTTATTATTAATTCGAATGCAACAGTAAGAGAGACTGCCAAAAAATTTGGAATTTCAAAATCCACAGTCCATAAAGATGTAACGGAAAGACTTGTAAAGATTAATCCAAAATTGGCAGGGGAAGCACGAAGGGTTTTGGAGATAAATAAGTCTGAAAGACATATTCGTGGTGGGTTGGCAACGAAAGAAAAATACATGTCGCTTTCTGGCGTGGTACAAACCAGTATAAGAAATAAGTTTTAAGCGTGAGAGGACTGTGTGATCACAGTTCTTTTCATTTGTAAAATAATAAATAAATTGACAGTCAAAATAGGATATGTTAAATTTTAATATAATTTAAAGTATTGTAAATACTATAAGCTATTAGCGTAGTATATAAAAAATGAATAATAGTCAGGAGATGTAGAATGGACTCACGTATTTGTCAATTAGCAAAAACACTTGTAACTTTTTCTTGTAAAGTAAAAAAAGGTGAGAAGGTACTTATTCAAACAAAGGGGTTAGACTCTATTGACCTTGTTCGTCAAATCATAAAGGAAGTTTATGCAGTTGGCGGATTGCCTTTTGTGGATATAAAAAATAATACCATAGAGAGAGAGTTGCTTCTTTCTACAACAGAAGAGCAACTTAAAATAATGGCGGAATATGATTGTCTTAAAATGAGTAAAATGGATTGCTACATTGGAATTGGAGCAACGGAAAATCCAAGCGAGTTTTCGGATGTTCCTTCTGAAAAATTAACCCTGTCTAATAAATATTACGAACATCCTGTTCATTTTGGTATTAGAGTGCCAAAAACAAAATGGGTTGTTTTGCGTTATCCTACTTATAGTATGGCACAATCGGCCAATACCAGCTTTGAGAGTTTTGAGGATTTTTATTTTAATGTTTGTAATTTGGATTATGGAAAAATGTCAAAAGCGATGGATGGTTTAGTTGCATTAATGAACAAAACAGATAAAGTACAAATTAAAGGCGTAGGTACAGATCTTACGTTTTCCATAAAAGATATTCCGGCGGTTAAATGTGCTGGGGAAATGAATATTCCGGATGGGGAAGTTTATACGGCTCCTGTAAAAGATTCTATTAATGGGGTCATTACTTATAATACACCTTCTGATTACCAAGGTTTTGTTTATGATAATATCAGACTTACTTTTGAGGATGGAAAAATTGTTGACGCAGTTGCCAATGATTCGGAAAGAATTAATAAGGTGTTTAATACCGACGAAGGTGCAAGATATGTTGGGGAGTTTGCTATTGGCGTGAATCCGTATGTTTTAAAACCAATGAAAAACACGCTTTTTGATGAGAAAATAATGGGGAGTTTTCATTTGACACCAGGAATGTGTTATGATGATGCCCCTAATGGAAATAAATCGGCTATTCATTGGGATTTGGTTTGTATTCAAACGGAGGAATATGGTGGCGGTGAAATGTATTTTGATGATGTTTTAATTAGAAAAAATGGTATTTTTGTTTTGCCAGAGCTTTTCCCTCTTAACCCTGAAAATTTGAAATAGGTTCTTAAAAATAAGTAACAAATTATTTTAAAGGAGGGGTAAAATATTATACGAAATTATTTTAAAAAATAGTATTATATTTTACCTTTTTGTAGTACAATAGATAGTATTAACGATTTGTAAAATAAATCTCTATATGATTGCATATTTGTTCGTATAGGTATGATTTAATTATTATGATAGGGAGATTTTTATGCAGAAGGCAATTGGTTCAAAAATAAATTTAAGTGAATATGATACTTTTTTTTCCATTGAATTTAATGAGTGTATTGGCGACTTACTTGAACTTGAAGCTGTTCAGGAACTTGATAAGTATTTTCAACATTGTAACACCAGTCGATTACAACATAGTATAAATGTTTCATATTATAGTTACTTAATTTGTAAATTACTTCACTTTAAATATAAAGCAGCGGCTCGTGGGGGCCTTTTGCACGATTTGTTTCATTATGACTGGCGTACAACGAAGTTTGAAGAAGGCAATCATGCGTTTAATCACCCTAAAATTGCCCTTGAAAACGCTAGAAAAAACTGTGAGCTAAACGAAATAGAAGAAGATGCTATTGTAAATCATATGTGGCCTCTTTCAGATAAAATGCCTCGCTATAAAGAATCCATGGTGGTTTCTTTTGTGGACAAATATTGTGCAGTGTGCGAAGTTTTAAATACGTTAGGGCGTAGTGCAATTAAAAAAGTTGCTTTCGTAAAAAATTCAATATTATAAGTGACAAAGTGTCTCACATCTGAGGCACTTTTTTTGTAGTTAATAATATTTTATTTATTTGTGGTCAAACGGTTGTTCAAAATAATATTTTAATTTATAATAGATAGGATATAGTCAATCGAAAAAATAATCCTCTCATCTTCGCTGAAAAACGCGTTGAAACATCGTGATTTTCCAGCTTGCCTAAAGGTTGTTTTCAAGTTGATTGACTGTAGTGGTTACGAGAGAAAAGATAGTGAGGTTTTTTATGGACGATTCATTAATAAAAGATACGGGCTCCACCATTCAAACGAAACTGAAAATAAGTTCATTTGATTTTATTATTTTAGGAATCATTGTAGCACTTTTTGTGTTTGGAGTGATAGAAATTGGCAGTGCCACTCATATTAATTTAGGAGAAGACCGATATTATTTCAACAGCCAAATTATTTGGGCTTGCATTGGGCTTGTTTTAATGTTGATGGCGGCATTTATTGACTACCATTTTATTTGTAAATTTTATATTCCCATTTATGTGGTAAATATAGTCTTGCTCATACTTGTGTTGGTCGTTGGCTCAGGCCGTGGCGTTACAAGGTGGATTAGCTTTGGGCCTATTGGCATTCAGCCCTCAGAAATTGCAAAGGTTTTTATGATTATTTGTCTTGCAAATTTAATTGACAAAAAATCTGAAACGATTAATAATATAGGAGTATTGTCGGTTGTTTTTTTATTGGCAATCGTGCCTGTTTTACTGATTCAAAAGCAACCGTCCCTTTCTGCAAGTATGGTTATCGTTATTATTATTATTTCTCAGCTTTTTATATCGAAAATAAGTTATAAATATATACTAGGAATATTTGCTGTTGCCATCCCTGTGGGGATATTTTTCTTTGTTGATATACAGCGGGAGCATCCTATTTTTGTTAGTCTTTTTTTGCAGGATTATCAAATTAATAGAATATTGGATATGTTAAATCCAGATCGTTCTGTGAATACGTATTATCAGACGATGCAATCCATTAAAGCCATGGCGTCAGGGCAATTAGACGGTAAGGGGCTTTATCGGGGAACGCTGAATCAATTAAGTTATTTGCCAGAACCTCACAATGATTTTATTTTTTCTGTTATTGGCGAGGAATTTGGTTTTAAAGGTTGTATTATTGTTTTATCTTTGATATTGATTTTAGTTGCAAGATGTATGATTATTGCAAAAAATGCAAGTGATTTTTTAGGAAAATTAATTGCTTCAAGCGTAGCAGCTATGATTGCTTTTCAAACTTTTGTCAACGTGGGGGTTGCCAGTGGTTTGTTACCCAATACGGGTATGCCGTTGCCGTTTGTTAGCTATGGAGGTAGTTCATTGCTTACGAATATGATTTCGGTGGGGCTTGTTTTAAATATTGGTATGAGAAAGCCAAGGTCTTTTTTAGAGGGGGTTTAATTGAATATGAATATAGCATTAATTGCACATGATAATAAAAAAAAATTAATGGAAAATTTATGTATTGCCTACAGGCATATTTTATCAAAACATAGTCTTTATGCAACTGGCACTACAGGCAGGGTTGTAGAAGAAACTGCAAGTCTTACAGTGCATAAATATTTGGCAGGCCATTTAGGTGGGGAGCAACAATTGGGGGCTCAAATTGCAGGTAATGGTATTGATATTGTTATTTTTTTAAGAGATCCAATTGAAAAAAAACATTTTGAACCAGATATTAATGGGGTGCTAAAACTTTGTGATATTCACAATATACCCCTTGCAAGTAACCTTGCCACAGCAGAAATTTTGTTGTTGGCGCTGGACAGAGGGGATTTAGATTGGCGAAATATACTCAAATAATTTTAGGTTACTATGGTGTCATGAATATATTGCTTTTGCTCTTCATGTTTTCCGACAAGCGAAAAGCTGTAAAACATTTATATCGAATTAAAGAAATGACCCTATTTAAGATGGCACTGTTAGGCGGTGCCATCGGTGGATTTCTTGGTATGTTTTTATTTAGACATAAATCAAGGAAAGTGAAGTTTTATGTTATTTATAGTTTAGCACTTGTGGCTCATGCGGGGCTGTTGTATTTTATTTTTGTAATAAATAAATAATGTGAAAAATAAGAGGTTTGACATAAAAGGTGTTGAACCTTTTTGTTATCAAAAAATAGTGGAGGCGATTTTATGTCGGTAGATTTACACATTCATACTTATTTTTCTGACGGAACACTTTCCCCAGAGGAAGTTGTGGCAGAGGCATATGAAAAAGGCATTCAATATATTTCTGTTTGTGACCACAACACAATTGGTGCCCATGAACGATGTGAAGCGGCGTGCAATCAATTGGGAGTTACATTGATAAAAGGTGTAGAGATTGATGCCTCTTATGAAAATGGTGCTCAACATATTTTAGCGTATAGCTGTGATTTTACAAATAAGGAAATGTTGACGCTTCTCCATGAGCATATTGAAATAATGGAACAATTAAGTGTAAATTTAATAGAAAAAATGTCAAAGGACTATGACTTTTTATCTTTAGCAGAATATACGAAGTATAAAAGGGTTTTAGATAATGGGGGCTGGAAGGGTATTGACTATTTAAAATCCAAAGGGTTTCACATTACTTATCCTGAATGTATGAAGTTTTATAAAGACTATCATTGTGAGATGGAAAAACCGTTTTATCATGTAAAAGAGGTTTGCAACATCATCAAAAATGCTGGGGGATATGCTGTACTTGCACATCCTTTTGATAGATTAAATGGGCAGAATTTGATGGAGGATTTGGTTACGTTAAAAGAATAGGGCATCCAAGGAATAGAATGTTATTATCCTTCGCATCCCAAAGCCGTAACCGACAGTTGTATTGATTTTTGTAGAAAAAATAATATGATGATTACTTGTGGAGGCGATGGCCATGGGGAATTTGCAAAAGTAGTGAATGGTGTTACTTATGATATTGGAATAATGAAAATTAACCCAGAGGAATTAAATATAAAAAAATTGTTATAGAAAAAAGGTTGTGTTAGAGTTGGGTATCACAATAGGAATAGATATAGGTGGAAGTACAACGAAAATTGTAGGAATAAGAGATAAAAAAATTATAACGCCAATGTTGGTGAAAGCCACAGATCCCATTGCATCTTTATTTGGTGCTTTTGGAAAGTTTGCTGATTTTAATTCTCTTAAAATACAAGAAATAGAAAGTATTTTAATAACGGGAGTAGGTTCTTCTTTTGTAGACAAACCAATTTATGGGATTAAAACAGCAAAAGTAGAAGAGTTTGTGTCCATAGGACTTGGTGGGTTGTATCTTTCGGAGATTTCAGAAGCAGTTATTGTAAGCATGGGGACAGGCACTGCATTAGTCCATGCCAGCAAAAATAAAATTACCCACTTAGGGGGGACGGGAATTGGCGGAGGAACTATTTTAGGGCTTTCCAATCGACTGCTCAATATACGAGATATAAAACTACTAATCAAAACGGCGGAAGAAGGAAGTTTAAGCAAAGTAGATTTAATGGTAGGGGATATTACAAAAGATAGACTTCCAACGTTGCCACCTCATACAACAGCTTCTAATTTTGGAAAAATAAGCGATGTAGCAACCAATGGAGACATAGCCATAGGGATTTTTAATTTGGTTTTTCAATCTATCGGGATGACAGCGGTATTTTCTGTTCGAAATACAAATATAAAAGAAGTTGTGTTAACAGGAAATTTAACCAATATTCCTCAGTGTGCTGAAATTTTTAATAGCTTGAGGGAATTTTATGATATTCATTTTATTATACCTGCGTATTCGGAGTATGCTACAGCAGTGGGGGCGGCACTATCTTTTTTTGAAGACACCCCTAAAATATATTTAAAAAGTAGCTCAGATTTTATTTAAAAACTGGATGGCAGGAGGACCTATGAATATTTGGCTCATTTATAATAAAAAAGATGCAGAAAGAAATCGTGGCTATATACAAGAATATATGAATTACAGCAAAAAAATAAATATAAATTTAGAACTTGTTTATGTGGAAGATTTACAATTTGGAATACACCATAATAAGTTACAGATAAGTACAAAGATCAAGAATAAGAATAATATCCTGCCAGATGCCGTAATCAACAGAACGATTTACCCCCTGCTGACAAAACAAATAGAAGAAATGAACATTCCAGTTTATAATAATGCTCACATTGCAGAAATTTGCAATGATAAGGCAAAAACTTATCAATACGTTTCAAAAGCAGGCGTAAAAATACTGAATACTTTTTTTATAAAAAACAACGGGCATCTGCCCCAACAGGTTAAATTCCCTTTCGTTATGAAGTCGTCCAATGGGCGAGGAGGGCTTGATGTTTATTTCATAAACAGTGAAGGGGAGTTGCAAGAAAAGTTACAGCAATTTCAATACACAGAATATGTGATTCAAGAGCCAGCGGGAACGTTAGGAAAAGACTTGCGGGTTTATGTAATTGGGAAGAAAATTGTGACAGCGATGTTGAGAAGTTCTGCACGTGATTTTCGTGCTAATTATTGCTTAGGGGGAGAGGCCAGTGTTTACACCCTTTCTGAAGCAGAAAAAGAAACCGTTCAAAAAATAATAAACCTATTTGACATTGGTCTTGTAGGTATTGATTTTTTATTTGATGAAGATGGTAATCTTGTTTTCAATGAAATAGAAGATGTAGTGGGAGCAAGAATGGTGTATGAAAAAACAGATATTAACATAGCTGCGGTGTACCTTGACTTTATTGTGGAGCAGTTGAAAATGGTAAAAATTCAATTACATCATTGATACTGGACTGGGTTCTCAAAGTATGGCACCAATTAAGGCGTATTTAGAAAATAATCAAAACCCAGTCATTGTTATTAACACCCATTATCATTGGGATCATATTTCCTGTATTTCAGGACACAATGCCATTTTTGGGAAAGAAGTTTTTGAAACAATTGAAAAAAGCATAATGTTGTAAGATTACAACGGTAGTTAAGCATACACAATATCAAAATGTGTAAAATCAACTTTCTCGTTGCAATCAAGCCCTGTAGCAAAAGAATAGTTCCCAATGATAGTCAATAATTCATCTTTTGACAAATCGTCTGCTAAAAATGCAAACAAACCTGCAATCATTCTTTTAGAATCGTCAATGGCTTTGTCAAACATTTCGCTAAAGGAACTGTTAATTTTTTTTTCTTTGTCCCATGGCATATACCAATCTTTTTTGGAGGCATTGAGATAATCGATGCCATCTTTGATTTCTTGTTTATGAATGACACTGGTGACTACATTCTCGCCAAGGGTAATATTTTCAACAAGCTCCATTAACTTTTTACGTCTGCCTTTTTTAGACTGTAGAAATCGTGTAGCATTATACATATAAGAAATGGCACCATAAACTTGTCTTGATGTGATGGAAATTTCGTATGTCTGATTTAATGCTTTGCTTAATAAATCAGACAGCAATGAAACTTCGCCTCTTCCCACTTTAATGAGATGCCAAAGTTTTTTGTCAGAAGGTCTTTCAGAACTGGCAGCTTTCAGAATAAGGGTGTCAATGCTGGTTTCAAAGTTTCTATGGTAAACGCTGTATTTTAGACTGCTTAGCTCGCCCTCTCTTCTTGTACCTGTTTTGTAATAAATGTATGGGTGAGTGTTATAGTCAAGGGCGTAGTGAGAAAAATAACCGCACAAATAGCTAATAAATGGGTCACGGCTTTTTTTGTCGAGGGAAACAAGTAAGTCAATCATGGCAGACATATATAATTGTACGTTGGAATTGTGCATTTTTGTGCCTAAATTGTTTAAATTTTTTTTATAAAGACAGGGTAAGTAATAAAAAAATACATCGGGACCTTGCGTTCCAATATTATATATTTGCCTATTATCAAGCATTATTTTCTTATGGGAGTCATCACTTAAACTATTAAGTAAAGCCTCTCCACAAACATAGTGTGTAATTAAACCTGGAATAATAATCACCTCTTGGAAGAATTTATGAAAGTAGTATTATCTATTTTAGAGGCTTTATACCAAAAATGATGAAAAAATAAACGGCTGGTACTGTGAATTAACAAATGAAAGAAAAATTTGTTAATCCACAGTACCAGCCGTTGCAATATTAATATTTACCGAAGTCTGTGCTGTTGTAATTGGCATTACTAGAGCCACCGCTAGTACGAGGTGTAGAACTTTGTGAACTAGCAGGACGGGGTGCAGTGTTACTGGATAAGCTATTGCTTGATGGTTGTGGCTTCCCTATATTTTTAGCTGGTGTTTTTGTCACAGGACTTTTAGTGGCAATTGGTTTTGTGCTATTGGTGTTTGTCTTGCTCACTGTTGTTGCTTTTGGTTCTACTTTATTTGCTACGACGGTGTTACCAGAAGGTATTTTATTGAACTCGGCAAGTAAAGCATCGTTTCTTGATAGTTTGCTAGGGCTAGGACTAGGAGTAGGACTAGCTACAGGGGTGAATTTTTTATTTTCTCGTCTTAATTTAAATACAGAAATCATACTTTTAAGAACTTCAGATTGACTGGAAAGTTCTTGTGCAGCAGCGGCGCTTTCTTCTGAGGTAGAAGAATTATCTTGAATTACTTTAGAAATTTGATCAAGTCCAGAACTAACTTGAGAAATTGCTAAGGCTTGTTCAGAAGAAGACTCGGAAATACTTGTAATAATAGAAGAAACTTGTGTTACATCCGAAACAATGGTTCCAAGAGAGCTAGCAGTAGCATTGGCAATTCTCGTGCCGTCGTTTACTTTTGAAATAGAATCTTCAATTAAAGCGGTTGTTTCTCTGGCAGCATTTTGACTGCGAGCCGCAAGGTTTCGAACTTCCTCGGCAACAACTGCAAAGCCTTTGCCATGTTGACCAGCACGAGCAGCTTCTACAGCAGCATTTAAAGCCAGCAAGTTTGTTTGGAAAGCGATATCATCAATTACTTTGATAATTTTAGAAATATTAGTAGAAGCATTTTTGATTCCTTCCATGGCGCTCAGCATATTTTGCATTTCAGCATTGCCAGTGGTAGCATTTTCTTTGGATTTAGTAGATAAATCTTCCGCCACTTTTGCGTTATCTGCATTGGTTTGTGTTTTTTCATTAATGGTGTTAATGGTGGCATTTAATTCTTCAACAGAAGAAGCTTGCTCACTAGCCCCAGAAGCAAGTGTCATACTAGATTCAGAAATTTGTCTAGCACCAGAGGCAACTTGTTCAGCAGCGGTGTTGCTATCCGCAATAACCATATTAAATTTTTCGATAATTTTGTTCAAAGCATCTTTAATGTGAATAAAATCCCCTAAATAATCTTTCGTAACAGAAACATCTAAGTTGTTGCTCGCCATTTGAACAAGAATATCGGAAATATCTTTTATATAAGTATCCACAGAATTTAATGTAAGATTAATAGCATTTTTAATTAAAGCAAAATCACCTTTATAATCACCATTTACTGTTTTATTAAAGTTACCTTTTGACATTTCAAGGATAACTTCTGATGACTCATGAATAGGGGCGGAAATCGTGTCAAATAAATTATTAAATTCAAGCAAAATACGAGCCCAATCCCCTTTGAAACGGTTAACGTCAGCACGTGCAGAAAGATTACCAACGCCAGCTTCTCCTACTAACTTTCTGATTTCGGTTGAAACGGCGGTTAAATTATCTCGTAAAATATCGATAGATTGGTTTGCAATGATTTTTTTACCTGGGAACTTCTTAATATCGGCACTAAATTTACCGTCCCCAAATTCATTCACACAACCAAGTATTTCAACCGTAGAAACAACATAATCATTTACCATCTCGTTTAATCCAGAAGCCAAGTTTCTATAGGCACCGTTGTATTGCCCCACATCAATTCGATAGTCAAGATCCCCATTTCGGTGTTCTACACTCATTTTATCAATAGCAGTAGTGAGAGACGAAAGTGCATGGATAACAATGCCAAAACTCCTGCTTAAATCGCCAACTTCATCTCGTGTATTTTCAGAAATGGAAATATTTAAGTCTCCCTTAGCCAAAGCATTAGCACCTATAATTAAACTTTTAATAGGTCTAACAATTGATTTTGTAGTAGCGTTGGCGATAAAAATTAAAATAATAACAACAATTGAAATGATGATAATTAAGAGTAAAATAATTGTATTTCGTGTATTATGTGAATCCACAGCGGTAGTAGCAGATTGAGTCGCATTTATTTCTAAAAGTGTAGAAATATCTTTGCTAACATCTTCTGTAATAGGGGTGGCACTTACCAAAAGTTGTTTGGCACCCTCAATATCATTGTGATCAAGGCTATCCAGAATCTTACTTGTTTCTTGAATATAAGAAGTGATTTTGGGACCAAGCCCCTCCACGATAGTATATTCTGTAGAACCTTGTTGGTTATATTTGTCTAAGTCTACTTTATATTGTGATAAAGAGGAACTAAGGATATCTTGTTTTGCTTTTATATCCGTTAAGGCTGTTTGAACAGTACTTTGGTCTTCAAAAAGAATGGCATTTCGAATATCCACACGAACAGCATAAAAAGCAGTTGTAGCTTTGTTAAGGAGAACCAAAGGTTCCGTGACGGTAATATTGTTTTTGGTGACAGAGTTTGCAATACTGACTAAAGTAAAGCCAGAGATGACAGCAATAATAACTAAAAATAAAATGGGAATAGCAAATGCAGTATAAAGTCTTGAAGATATCTTCATGTTAGAAAAAAATTTCATAGTAAATCCTCCCTATTGGTATAAAAAAATTGTCAAACTTTATCAAATTGCCATAAGGCAATCGGCTAGCTTACTGGCTACAAAAAAATGGACAGTAACCGCCGATTTTTTCTGTGACACAAAGATGAGCATTATTCTTAACAATTATATTATTATATTTATGGAGTAAATAGTCAAGCGTTAATAAAATAAATATCGATAAAAAATGTTGCCACAAATAAATGCTAGCACATTTTTTATCGATAGCTGGTAAAGATAATTAATATTTACCAAAGTCAGGACTATTGTAACTTACACTACTAGTAGTACTAGTAGAACGAGGCGTAGTAGCCACACTAGGCAAACGATTGCCAGATAAATTGTTTACAGGTGGTTGTGGTTTAGCTGGTGTTTTAGGAACCGTTTTAGTAAGTGTTGGTTTTGTATTTTTTACAACATTCCCAGCAGGTATTTTATTAAACTCAGTAGTTAAAATATCTTTTCTGGGCAAAGTGGCAGGGGAGACCATTGATTTTTTATTTTCCCGTCTTAATTTAAATACAGAAATCATACTTTTAAGAACTTCAGATTGACTGGGAAGTTCTTGTGCAGCAGCAGCGCTTTCTTCTGAAGTAGAAGAGTTATCTTGAATCACTTTGGAAATTTGATCAAGTCCAGAGCTAACTTGGGAAATTGCTAAGGCTTGTTCAGAAGAAGACTCGGAAATACTTGTAATAATAGAAGAAACTTGTGTTACATCCGAAACAATGGTTTCAAGAGAGCTAGCAGTAGCGTTGGCAATTCTCGTACCGTCGTTTACTTTTGAAATAGAATCTTCAATCAAAGCGGTTGTTTCTCTAGCAGCATTTTGACTGCGAGCCGCAAGGTTTCGAACTTCCTCGGCAACAACTGCAAAGCCTTTGCCATGTTGACCAGCACGAGCAGCTTCTACAGCAGCATTTAAAGCAAGCAAGTTTGTTTGGAAAGCGATATCGTCAATTACTTTAATAATTTTAGAAATATTAGCAGAAGCATTTTTGATTCCTTCCATGGCACTCAGCATATTTTGCATTTCAGCATTGCCAGTGGTAGCATTTTTTTTGGATTTAGTAGATAAACCCTCAGCCATTTTTGCATTATCTGCATTGGTGTGTGTTTTTTCATTAATGGTATTAATGGTAGCATTTAATTCTTCAACAGAAGAAGCTTGCTCACTAGCACCAGAAGCAAGTGTCATACTAGATTCAGAAATTTGTCTAGCACCGGAGGCAACTTGTTCAGCAGCAGTGTTGCTATCTGCAATAACCATATTAAATTTTTCGATAATTTTGTTCAAAGCATCTTTAATGGTAATAAAATCTCCCAAATATTCTTTGTTAACCATAAGGTCTAAGTTGTTGCTCGCCATTTGCGACAGTATTTCCGCGATATCTTTTATGTACAAGTCAATAGAAGTGATGGTACCGTTAATAGCATTTTTCACTAAAGCAAAGTCACCTTTATAATTGCCGTTCACTGTTTTATTAAAATTACCTTTTGACATTTCTATCATCACTTCGGAGGACTCATGGATTGGTGCTGAAATCGTATCCAACAAACTATTTAATTCAAGCAAAATACGAGCCCAATCCCCTTTGAAACGGTTAACGTCAGCACGAATAGAAAGGTTACCAACGCCAGCTTCTCCCACTAACTTTCTGATTTCGGTTGAAACAGCAGTTAAATTACCTCGTAAAATATCGATAGATTGGTTTGCCACAATTTTTTTACCTGGGAACTTCTTAATATCGGCACTAAATTTACCGTCCCCAAATTCATTCACACAACCAAGTATTTCAACACTAGAAACAACATAGTCATTTACCATCTCATTTAATCCAGAAGCCAAGTTTCTGTAGGCACCGTTATATTGCTCTACATTAATTCGATAGTCAAGATCCCCATTTCGATGTTCTACACTCATTTGATCAATAGCAGCAGTGAGGGATGAAAGTGAATCAACTACAATACCAAAACTTCGGCTTAGGTCGCCAATTTCATTTTTTGAATTCTCCACAATAGAAATGTTTAAGTCACCTTTTGCTAAAGCATTCGCACCTACTATTAAATGCTGAATTGGTTTAACAATGGAACTTGTAGTAGCACCAGCAATAAAAATTAAAATAATCACTGCGATAAGGATAACAATAATTAAAGTCGTAATAATCGTATTTCTGGTAGCATTTGCAGTCTTGACGATATCCAGCGATTGTTGGCTATTGATACTTAAAAGCGTATTAATATCGGTTGCAATCTCAACGGTAATAGCAGTAGCATCTTCAAGCTGTCTTTGTGCTTGCACCACATCATCATCATCAATGCTGTCTACAATTTTGCCAGCTGCTTCAATATATGCGGTGAATTTTGGGACAATAGCCAAAAGCAATTTGTATTCATCGGTGCCTTGCTGATTATATTTTGCAAGTCCTAGTTTAAATTCATTTAAAGTGGCGTTCAGTGCGTCTTGATTTGCTTTTAAGTCAGTTCTTATTTGTGCCAGTGAAGCATCATCATCTTGAATAAAAGCATTTCGAACATCAATGCGCATAGCGTAAAAAGAAGTAGTAGCCTTGTTAATCAGAATAAGTGGCTCCGTTACAAGTGCATTACTTTTGTTAATTGAATTTACCACATTCATTAAGTTAATACCTGACATAAAAGAAATAAGCAGTAAAAATAAAATAGAAATTGAAAAGGCGGCAAACAGTCTTGTCGCTATTTTCGTGTTGGTAAAAAATTTCATATAAATCCCCCTTAGCTATAATATAGTTAGTATGTCCTAACGGTACAATGTAGTATATGAAAAATTCGCCAAACCGTTATTGTATATATATAATAATATGGTATTTAACGTGAGCCAGTCAACTATTTAACAATAATAACAGGCTTAAAAGTTCACAAAAATAGAACATCTATTTTATTACATTTGTTAGAAAGGACTTTTTCAGGGGAAACTGGGATCTGTATGTGTGTGGTTTTGACTTTGAAAATAGAATAGGATATAATTTTAATAAAAATAGAAGGATGTAGTTATACTACTTTATGAATTACAAAAGATGAATTTACAAATGGGATCTTGTGAACTAGGAAATAAAAAAGTTTCATAAGAACTTTATTTCATACGGGGGTTGTCATGGAATTTCTCAACAGACACAGAGTAGTTATAAAAAAAATATGGATAATAGTTGCAATATTCATTGGGATATATATTTTTGCAAATTATATATTTGGCTACATCGCGCCGTTTTTCTTTGGATATATATTTGCCATGATGTTAGAACCTTTTGTTGGATTATTAAATAAGAAAGTGAAACTTCCACGTTGGATAGCTAGTTTGCTGGGCGTGGTTATGTTAATTTTGATTTTAGGATTTATTGGTTCAGCAATTGTCACAAAAATAATAAAGGAAAGCATTGAATTTAAAGATAGCCTGCCAAGTACAATTCAAAGCGTGACCTTGGTTGTCAATCAAGTAAATGAAAAGCTAAATGAAATAACAAATTCATTGCCACAAAGTTTAAAAGAATCAGTAAATAATAGTACCAAGTATGTAATTAGCTTTGTTACGACAACACTAGGAAGTGGCGTAAAAAAGAATTCCTTAAAAATACCAGGTATGTTATTGTTTTTTGTTGTAACAATACTATCAACTTTTTTTATTTCAAAAGATAAAAAGAAAATAGATAGCTTTCTATTGAAGCAAGTACCATCAAAATGGATTTATTATATTGAATTAATAAAAGTTGGCGTTCTGGATGGCCTTTTAGGATATGTAAAAGCGCAACTTATATTAATGAGTATAGTCGCTACAATTTGCATAACAGGATTAACAATCATGCGTTATCCATATTCCTTTTTTGTAGGAGTGGGAATCAGTGTAATAGATGCCATTCCTGTTTTCGGTAGTGGAGCGGTATTGTGGCCATGGGCCATATACTCAATCGCCACAGGAAATGCAAGAAATGCCATTGGACTTGCTGTAATTTATATTACTGTTCTAATAACAAGGCAAGTTTTAGAACCAAAAGTATTAGGAAAACAAATCGGGGTATATCCTTTAGTAACGTTAATGTCTATTTATATAGGTCTAAAAATCTTTGGTGTTCTGGGTGTACTGTTAGGGCCTATGACCGTAATCATTATAAAAAGACTGCAAGAATCAAGCATTTTACCTAGTTTTAAAAAATAAAAATAAAAACTATTGACAAGCTGTAATTGGTAAAGTATAATAAGCAAGCATTCGAAATTGGTAGGCCGAGGAGAAGTACTCAAGTGGCTGAAGAGGTGCCCCTGCTAAGGGTATAGACCGAGCAATCGGTGCGAGGGTTCAAATCCCTCCTTCTCCGTTTTTAAAATTTGGTTTAAAAAATAAAAAAATAAATTTTAAAAAAAGTGTTGACAGATTGAAAATGTTGTGGTAAGATAATCTTCGTTGTCGCAAAACAACGAAAAACAAAACAAGTTGAACAAATTACAAACTTGAACATTGAAAACTAAATAGCAGAAATAAAACCAAACCCAAAAATTCTTTTGAGATTAATCTACTCAAAAAGAATAAAGCAAGAAAAAGAAACAAAAAGCAAAAGTCAGAAAGTAACTGACGCAAAGGAAACAAACAACTCAACACGAGAGTTTGATCCTGGCTCAGGATGAACGCTGGCGGCGTGCTTAACACATGCAAGTCGAACGGACTTAGTTCTTCGGAACTAAGTTAGTGGCGGACGGGTGAGTA
>JAVBJQ010000078.1:0-7533 GCA_031546905.1 Eubacteriales bacterium
ACGATGCAATCAATAAATTTACTTTCGTGTGGTATAACCATGTCAGACCGCATTCCTTTAATAATGGTCTTACTCCTTTTGCTGCTCGATTTCTAAAATAATTTTAGGTTGTTGTGTTACAATAATGCTTGACCACTACAAAACAAGAGAATAATGGATTGCCACATTGCAAGTATAATTTACACATTTTAACTTTTTTAAAACTTTTAATACGCCACTCTTTAGGAGACATAAGATGCATAAATTTCTTGCAAAATTGGATATCTATGATAAAATTGGTCTTTCAAATTTCTTGAAACAGTTTTTGAGATTTGGCATTGTGGGTGTATTTAACACTTTAATAAGTCTCATAACGTATTATGTGTTAATATATTTTGGAGTAAATTATATTGTTGCTAATATAGGTGGCTTTTTAATGGGAACAACAAATGCATATTTTTGGAACAGCAAAGTTGTATTTAAAAAAAAACATATGAGAAGTATAGAATTATTTATTAAAACTTTATTAGCGTATGGGAGTTCTTTTCTACTAAGCACTATATTTTTATATTTAATGGTAGATTTATTAAGTATATCAAAATTAATAGCACCGATGATAAATCTAGTAATAACAATTCCACTTAATTTTATTCTAAATAAATTTTGGACTTTCAAGTAGTACATAGTAGGAGGATTTTTATGGAAAGTATACAACTTGCGTGGAAGATTCGCCGCCATGCTATTGAGATGACTCATATATCTCATGGTTCTCATATCGGCTCAGTCCTTTCAGTAGCCGATATTGTTGCTGTATTGTATGGAAATACAATGAAAGTGTTTCCAGAACATCCCAAAGATGACCATCGTGACAGATTTATTCTTAGTAAGGGACATGCAGGTGCAGCAGTATATGCAGCACTAGCTGAACTTGGTTTTTTCCCCGTGAGCGAATTAAAAACTCATTATGCGGACGGCAGCAATCTTTCGGGTCATGTTTCGCACAAAAATATACCTGGTGTAGAATTTTCTACGGGATCGCTTGGACATGGAATTGGAATTGGATGTGGCATGGCTATGGCAGCTAAACTTAACGAAAAACAGCATAAAGTTTATGTTGTAATAGGAGATGGAGAGTGCAATGAAGGTTCCGTATGGGAGGCAGCATTGTTTGCCAACCATTTTAATCTTTGTAATCTTGTAGTAATTATAGATCATAATAAGCTTCAAGGTTATGGTTCATGTAAAGATACAATTGATTTAATTGATTTAGGAGCGAAGTGGGAAGCCTTTGGATGGAATACAATCGAGGTTGATGGTCATAACCACAATGAACTAAATGGGGCATTTGAGAACACAGGTACTAATAAGCCTACATGTATAGTTGCGCATACCGTAAAAGGGAAAGGTATTTCATTTATGGAAAATCAAGTTTTGTGGCATTATAAAGATCCACAAGGTGAATATTATACATCTGCTATTCATGAGTTGGAGGAATCTATGCCATGAGAAATTCTTTTGTCAATACTCTATATAGCCTATCGGAGATAAACAAAGACATTGTATTGATTACAGGTGACTTGGGTTTCGGTGTTTTAAATAAGTTTCGTGATACATATCCAAAACAGTTTATAAATGCAGGAATAAGTGAACAAAATATTACCTCTGTTGCGGCAGGTATGGCTATTGAAGGTAAAGTTGTTTTCACTTACTCAATCGCTAATTTCCCAACTCTTAGATGCCTTGAGCAAATTCGAAATGACGTAGCATATCATAATGCCAATGTTAAAATCGTAGCCGTTGGAGGTGGTTTTTCATACGGTCCAATGGGAATGAGTCATCATGCAACTGAAGATATAGCAATAATGAGAGCAATTCCTAACATGATAGTATTTACTCCGTGTGATCCAATAGAAACATCAGCAATTACAAAAATTGTAACAGAAATTGATCAGCCATGTTACATTCGCCTTGGTAAAGGCGGAGAAATAGATTTGAATGATGGGTTAAAAGATGTTAAAATAGGAAAGGCGAATATCTTAAAACATGGTAATGATACAGCAATTTTTGCTTCAGGTGCAATTACATACGAAGCTTTAACTGCAGCTAGAGAACTGGACAAATATGGGATACGATGTGCAGTATATTCTTTTCCAACAGTAAAACCATTAGACAATGAAACTGTTTTGAAAGTTGCTAATGAAGTTAACAGAATCTTTACTTTGGAGGAACATAATATTGTCGGTGGATTTGGAAGTGCTGTAGCTGAAGTATTAGCCGAACATCGTGCTAAAGCAACATTGACTAGGTTGGGGCTGCGGGACGTTTTCACTAGCCTAGTAGGTTCGCAGGAATATTTAAGGCATGAATATGGCATTGATGCGACTTGTGTTTTAAATATAATAAAATCAAGTTTTTAAAAAAATAATATTGAGGAGAAATTTTATGAATAAGTTTAATTTTGTAATGATTTCAGCTGGTTTTGAGCATGGCGGTAATGTAACCCACAGACACCTTGATGGTCATTCGGATTTATTGGTATATCCGTTTGAATCACAGCTAGGATACCGTAATTTTAGTGATTTTTTGGCTTCGGTGGAAAGAGTTCAATATCGATATCCCGAGTTCCCTGAAGGACTTTCTGCCAGAGAGTTGTATGAAGAAATATTTGATGAAGAGATGAAGACATTTTTGCGTAAGCGTGATGGTTCAAAATTTAAAACCGCAGATCTAGTTATGGACGAAAAAAATCGCATCATAGCATTTGAAAAATTCTTAGGGGAAGGTCCTTACATGCGTAAGCAAGTTATTGAGGCGTTCTTCCGTTCAACGTTTGAAGCATGGGAAAATTATTATACACCTGTTAGAGAAGACATGACATACGTTGGATATTCTCCTGCAATTGCTATTGACTCAGATCGTATGATTAAGGATTTCCCAGATATAAAAATTCTGCATATAATCCGTAACCCATTTTCTGCATATCGAGATACAAAACGTCGCCCTTTTCCGTTGCCCCTTAACCGTTATTTGATAACATGGAACATTTATCATTCTACTGCTGAAATGTACGCAAAAATGTATCCTAATAACGTTAAGATATTGCGTTATGAAGATTTAGTTCATGATAAAAAAGCATTTATGGAGTCTGTTTCTAAGTTTATAGGAGTTAAATTTAATGACACAATGTTATATCCAAGTTGGAACGGCAAAGAAATTTCAAATATGATAGCTCCATGGGGTACTGTTTTGAGAAGTACAGAAGAATATAACAGAGAAATAATTGATGAACTTAGTGAAAATGAAAAGAAACAAATATCCGATGCAACTAATGCACTTGCTTGCCATTTTGGCTATAATAAAATTGATTACCTAAAAAACTATTATGCTAAGTAAAATATACCATGCTGCCACACTTGATAAATCAAGTGTGGCATATAGTTATCTAGATTTAAAAGAAGCTTTTATCGATTACTTTCCGAATGCTAAAATTTTTAACTATGCTCCAGGAGGAACCCTTGGTATATTATTTTATGCTTTGATAGATGAAAAAAAATATTTTGTAAAAACCCATTTGAATACTCGTCTATGTAGAGAAAATTTAATTAAAGAAATTACAATTATGAAAATGCTGTATGGAGACTTACTTGATACCATTGAGCGTATCGAAGTTACGGTTAAGAATACACCCTATACTTTTTTAATTATGGATTTTTTACAATCTTTAGAGTGTCTTCCTGATATTGAAGATATTAAAAAATTAGTAGCAGATGTCTCTTGTTCATTTGAAAAAATTATAGTTCCATCCTCTTCTCTTGAATTAAATTGCATGTATATGTTTTCTCATATTCACTCTAAAGGTAGTGAAGCTCTTGATACCTTTACAGAACATAATTTAATAAGTTATGAAATCTCATTAGAATGTCGCAAATGCTTGAAGAACCTAGAATCATTAACAACCATCGATAAAAATTATCTCTGTCATGGAGATTTAAGCAATAAAAACATCCTTCAAAAAAACAATACGCTGATAATAATTGATTGGGAAGATGCTTTTTGGGGTATACCAGGTTATGATATCTGTTATTGGATGACTTTTTTTGACCAACGAAAATATTATGAAAAACAAATATTTAACAAATTGTGTGTAGATACTCAAATTGGGATATCAATTATGATTTTGGTGGTTATTTTGAAGAGCTATTTTTCTTTTATAAATAACTCTTACATAAACAATTCCCTATCTTTTGACCAACGTATAAAAGAGATTTTATCATTGTTATAATTAACTTGAAGTAGGCACAGAGAAATACAACTAAGCAGAGTGAAACATAATGTGGCTCTTTGAAGAAACAATTGTTTTAGTTTTTGCATGTTCTGTATTGTGGTAAGACATACATTCAATAAACATTATTATTTTTGGTTGGAGAGGAACGCACGTAACTGGCGGAAGGGGGATTTTCATTGAAAAGAGTTGCAATCACAGGAGCAACTAGTATGTTGGGTATTGCACTGATAAATGTGTGCATTGAAAATCAAGTTGAAGTTCTTGCAATAATTAGAAAAAATTCATTTAACCGCAATCGAATACCTTTATCCGAACTTGTTACAATACTTGAATGTGACTTGTCAGAAATGTCATCTTATTTACTAGATGACAGAATAGGGTATGATGCTTTTTATCATTTTGCATGGGAATGCACAGATAATATATCTAGAAACAATGTTGTAGCACAAAGCCGAAATATCAGCTATACGTTAGACGCAGTAAAATTTTCACATCTAATTGGCTGTAAAAAATTCATTGGTGTCGGTTCTCAAGCAGAATATGGCCGGGTAAGTGGAATTATAACACCTAACGAAAAAGTTAATCCAGATAGTGCTTACGGAACATCTAAATATGCTGCTAGTCGCTTATCAGGAATATTGTGTGAGCAAATGGGCATAGATTTTATTTGGACACGGGTATTTAGTACTTACGGTGTTAATGATATGCCGTCAACAATGATAATGTATTGCATCGAGCAGCTACTTAAAGGCGAAAAACCTAAATTAACAAAGTGTGAGCAAATTTGGGATTATCTTAATTGCAATGACGCTGGAAATGCATTTTATCTAATTGGAGATATAGGGAAGTCTCAAACTGTCTACCATATTGGTAGCGGAAAAGCCAGACCTCTTTTGGAATATATTTATATAATTCGGGATATAATTGATAAAAACTTACCGGTTGGAATCGGCGAGCGCGAATACGCAGCAAATCAAGTTATGTATTTGTGTCCAGATATTTCGAGATTAGAAAATGATACTGGGTTTATCCCAAAGATTTCTTTTGAGCAGGGTATAGCTGAAACAATAGATTGGTACAGAGGAATGAAAAAATTATGACAATTTCAATTTTAATTCCAACATACAATGAGGAGGAGAATATTGTTCCTCTGAGCGAAGCTATAATTTATATTTTATTAGATACATTATCTGTTTACGATTATGAAATAATTTTTATAGACAATGATTCTAAGGATCAGACACGCTCAAAAATTGAGCAACTTTGCAATAAAAATGAAAAAATCAAAGCAATATTTAATTCAAAAAACTTTGGACCATTCAATTCTCCATATTATGGATTATGTCAAACAACAGGAGATTGCACAATTTTATTTTGTGCTGATTTTCAAGATCCAATAGATATGATTCCAAAATTTGTGAAAGAATGGGAAAAAGGATACAAGGTAGTTTGTGGGATAAAAACTACTAGTAAAGAAAATAAAATTATGTATTGGCTACGGTCCGTCTATTATAAAACTATAAGAATGATGTCAGATATTGAACAAATAGAACATTTTACAGGTTTTGGGCTCTACGACAAAAGCTTTATTAATTTGTTAGGTCAATTAAACGATCCTACCCCTTTTTTGCGTGGAATAGTTGCAGAATTTGCTGCTAATCGTAAAGAAATTAAATATGAACAGCAAAAACGACGTTCAGGTAAGTCTAGCTTTAAATGGTATTCATTATATGATGCCGCTATGCTTAGTTTTACTTCGTATACCAAAATTGGACTTAGAATAGCAACTATTTTTGGCTTTATTTGTTCTGCACTTAGCATATTAGTAGCTATTGTGTACCTATCTCTTAAATTAATTTATTGGGATAGATTTCCTGCAGGAATGACTCCAATTTTAATTGGTGTTTTCGTTATGGGTTCAATTCAATTGTTTTTTATTGGTTTAGTTGGAGAATATATTTTGAATATGAGTGTTAGATTGATGAATCGTCCACTTGTTATTGAAGAGAAACGCATAAATTTTTGACTATTAAAAGTTTGGTATCAATGTGTTAAAATCAATATGGCGCCTATCAAGTGGATTCCGTATCAAAATGGTTTTTATAGCTGTTGCTACATCTCTATATTGATACAAATAAGACGTAGCTCGGCGCAAGAAATGGGTTCTTCTGCAAAAAGCCGTTAAAAGGATTGTGAAATGTAGATAACTGACATACAATTAACCAAAAAGAACCAAACGAGGTTAATCATGAACTCAATAAATATGCAGTCTTTTTATCCAGAGGATTTAAAAATTACAGCAATCAAAAATACTGACAATCAGATAAGTATATCGATGAAATCGCAAAAACATCAGCATGAATGTACCAAATGTTATATTGAGATGTCTACACATCACGGAACATACGTCAGAATGGTACAATACTTACCAATTTTAGGTAAGATCGTAATGTTAAAAATAACTTCTTATGAGTATATTTGTTCAAATTAAAGCTGTGAACAAAAGATTTTTGTAGAAGATTACGACAAGATTTTTAGCAAATATAGCCGAATGACAACTCGTTGTGAGGATCTCATTAAGACACTAGCATTAGAAACAAGTTGTGAAGGTACATCTTTAATATGTCGCCACATGGGTTTGAATATTAGTGGTGATACAATTATAAGAATGCTCAAGAAAATGGTAGATACAATAATTCCGAAAAAGTGCAGTGATACAATTGGTGTAGATGATTTTGCATATCGCAAGGGGCATATACCCATAAGTGCGAACTTAAGCAAAGAAAGTATTAGAGATGCACAAAATGAAAGCGTAGTTGTGGTAAGAACGCGAAGATTTGTGACACAATAAATACTTGGCTAGAAGTTCCACATCAAAATCATCAATTAATAAAGTCCAAGTAGCATGGACAATATGTGTTACTCTTAAATAGAAAAATGAGCATAAGTCCCAAACACTGATTCGTTGGCGGTCAATATCTTTTTCAGCAAGATGCTTGTATGCTAAAAACACTTGTCTTTCAGTCAATGCCCAGACAATTAACCACAAATGAATAAGTGCAAGAACGTACTTTTCTGTTGCAGGTCGGAGAGAATTAATTTTAAGGTTTTGCTTTATTCTCTTAAACAACAGTTCAACTTGCCATCTGCAACGATATAAATGCAGTATTTCTTCGCTAAAATAGTCTACGCCAAGTGATGTAGCAATAATTACCCATTCTGCATATTCGAGCGTTTGAGGTTGTATTTTGGCACCACTTTTACTTGAT
>JAVBJQ010000032.1:0-44365 GCA_031546905.1 Eubacteriales bacterium
TTATTTTTACTATCATATCGATATTTTGCGCGAAGTCTAAAACCGCCCCTGCCTGTTTCATAAATTTGCTCGATTTCTTTTTCATTATAAATCAGTTCACCACCTGTTGAAAAATCAGGTGCTTTCAAAAACTTCTTTAAATCAATATCTTTATTTTTTATATAATGAATAGTGGTTTCGCAAACTTCTTTTAAATTAAAACTACAAACCGAACTGGCCATCCCTACTGCAATCCCTTGATTTGGTGTCACCAAAATATTGGGAAAAGTAGAAGGAAATAAAAGTGGCTCCTTGGTTGTTCCGTTATAATTATCAATGAAATCAACGTTATCCTTATCAATATCTTTGAACAACTCGCTACAAATCATATCTAATTTAACTTCTGTGTACCTAGAGGCTGCATAAGCCATATCTCTTGAATATTGTTTTCCAAAGTTTCCTTTTGAATCTATAAACGGGTGCAATACTGCATCATACCCTCTTGTAAGTCTTACAAGGGTTTCATAAATTGCGGCATCACCATGAGGGTTTAACCTCATGGTTTGTCCAACAACATCGGCAGATTTTATTCTTGCCCCATTTAAAAGTCCCATTTTGTACATGGTATATAAAAGTTTTCGATGGGCTGGTTTAAATCCGTCGATTTCTGGAATTGCCCTTGAAACAATTACACTCATGGCATACGGCATATAATTTAGTTCAAGCGTTTCTGTTATTTTTTGTTTACTTACTTTTTCTCCCATAAAAAACCCCTTACTATATGATATCTGTTACATCAATATATTTGTGTCCAAAATCTTCGATAAATTCTTTTCGTCCTTTAATATTATCCCCCAACAAAAGTTCGAACATTTCTTGGGTTTTCTTTGCATCCTCCGGCATCACTTGAATCAGCCTTCTTGTCTCAGGGTTCATGGTTGTTTCCCACATCATTTCTGGCTCATTTTCCCCTAGCCCTTTGGAACGTTGAATGGTGTATTTTCCTTTTAACTTTGATAATATTTCTGCTTTTTCTCGCTCGTTATAAGCAAAATAAACTTTTTTACCTGCATTAATTTCATATAATGGGGATTCTGCAATGAAAATTTTCTTCTCATTGATTAAAGTTGGTGCTAATCTATAAAAAACAGTTAATATTAATGTTCTAATTTGAAAACCGTCAACATCCGCATCTGTACATATAATAATTTTGCTCCACTTCAGCTGGCTTAAATCAAATGAATTTAAGTCTTTATTATGTTTTGTTTTTATTTCTACGCCACAACCTAAAATTCTCAACAAATCTGTTATAATATCGCTATTAAAAATTTTATCATAATCCGCTTTTAGGCAATTTAAAATTTTACCACGAACTGGCATGATGGCTTGAAACTCAGCATCTCGCCCAAGTTTACACGCCCCAAGGGCTGAGTCACCCTCTACTATGTAAACTTCTCTTTTTAAAATATCTTTTGTCCTGCAATTTACAAATTTATCCACTCGATTATTCATATCTATGGTGCCTGTTAATTTTTTTCTAATGCTAATCCGTGTTTTTTCTGCTGTCTCACGACTTCTTTTGTTAATCAAAATTTGATTTGCAATTTTATCCGCTTCTGCTTTATTTTCAATAAAATAAATTTCAAGTTGCTTTTTTAAATAATCGGTCATTGCTTCTTGAATAAATTTATTGGTAATGGACTTTTTGGTTTGGTTTTCATAGCTTGTAATCGTTGAAAATGAATTCATTACTAATATTAAACTATCTTCAATGTCGTTATAGGTTATTTTCTTTTCGTCTTTTTTATACAAAGAATTGTTTTTAATATAGTTATCAATGGCATAAATAAACGCCGATTTCACCGCTTTATCTGGAGAACCGCCGTACTCTAAGTAACTTGAATTATGGTAGTACTCCACTACATTTACTTCATTATTAAAACAAAATGCAGTTTCAAATTTTAATTTATATTCAGGCTTGTCTTCCCTATCACGCCCTCTTGTTTCTGTTTGTAAATAATAAGCTTCCGTAAATCCAAGTTCATTATTTATTTCTTTCACATAATCTTTTATACCATTTTCATAGCAAAAAACAGACGTCTCGTCTGACTCCTCATCATAAAGCTCAAAAATTAATCCAGCATTTACAATAGCTTGTCTTTTTAAAATATCCGAAAAATAATCAATAGGGATATTCACATCGGTGAATACTTCTCTATCGGGTTTCCATTTTATTTCAGTGCCTGTAACTTGGGAGTTTGTTTTTTCTTTCATAAGCTCCCCTGCAATTTCACCTTTTTCAAAATGCAAGTTATACTGATAACCGTCTCTATAGATAGAAACGTCCATATATTCTGAACTATATTGTGTGGAGCAAAGGCCTAAGCCATTCAGTCCTAAACTATACTCATAGTTTTCTCCTGAATTATTGACGTACTTTCCACCAGCATAAAGTTCGCAGAAAACAAGTTCCCAATTGTAGCGTTCTTCTTTTTGATTATAGTCAACAGGAATACCTCTCCCAAAATCTTTTATTAAAATACTATTGTCTTTAAACTTCTTTACAATTATTTTTTTTCCAAAGCCTTCTCTTGCCTCATCAATTGCATTTGACAATATTTCAAAAGCAGAATGTTGACATCCTAAAATTCCATCAGACCCAAAAATTACACCTGGTCTTAAACGTACACGGTCAGCACCTTTTAGAGAAGTTATACTTTCATTATTATAAGTTGTATTTTTTTTATTCATGACACACCAACTTCTTACATTTTTTTTAATTATCTGTTTATAAAATACAAGTTCCCAAATATAATGTCAACTACTTTATTTATTGGGAAGGCCCTAAGACCTTCGCACTATTCTGAAACTTATGGTATAGTATACTAATTATTATGCTTAACAGCGCTTATAAGCAATTGTTTTTTATTCTTTCTTATTCCAAGTTACAAAAGTTTAGGAAAGAACTGACTATTTTAAAACTTACACGAGGTAATTACCATGAACCAATTTAAAAAGATATATATTGAGATAACCAATAAATGTAATTTTTCTTGCTCCTTCTGTAAAAAGCCCAACCGACCAAAACAATCTATGGATGTTGATTTTTTTAAAAAAGTAATTGATGAGATAAAACCTTATACAAATTATGTTTATTTTCATGTTTATGGGGAACCCCTTTTACATCCAGACATCGATTCTTTTCTTGATATTTGTTTTGATCATAATATCAAAGTCAACTTAACAACCAATGGTTCTCTTATTCAACAAGTGAAACACAAAATAATATTGAAAGATGCTTTAAGACAAATTAATTTTTCTCTCCACAGTGTGACAGATAAAAATTTACTTTCTGATTATTTAAAAAATATTTTTGATTTTATAGACGAATTAAATACCATAACAAATGAACAAGTAAAAAAATATATGGTTTTTCGATTGTGGACCGTAGACGAAAAAAATGCTGACTTAACTCATTTTATTTTAAATGAAATAAAAAATCATTTTCACTTAGAAGCTATTCCGGCACAAAAAATAACTGCTGGAAACGGAATAAACTTAACAAAAAATATTTTTTTACAAATGCAAGAAGAATTTGTTTGGCCGGATATTGAAAGCCCCCAAACATACACGAAAACAAATTGCTACGGATTAAAAAGCCATGTTGGGATTTTATCAGATGGAACCGTTGTTCCCTGTTGTTTAGATTTAAATGGCGATATCCCCTTGGGCAACTTGCATACAAACTCCTTTTCTTCGATCATGGAGAATCCAAACACAAAAAATATTAATTCTAATTTGCGAAACAAAGTTTCAGCTTCTATTTTGTGCAAAACTTGTAATTTTAAGTAATCCTTATATATCTTTTTATTTATTTCTTACAATTTTGATGACAATAGTTTGAAAATATATTATAATCTATGTAGATTATTTTAAATTTTGTAATAATTTTCCTTCTAACAACCAATACTATTTTATAATGAAAGAAATTTTTATTATTTAAAGGGTTTAGCACTTTCATAAAGAATAATTTTATTATGGGTTCTTGCAGTGGTGTTTTTAAACAACGTCATTGCTTATATAAATAAATAATGTTAACTATGTTTTTTATTTAAGGAGGAATAGCTATGATACAAATTTTGGCTGGTGGAAAAGGCGAAGGAAAAACAAAACGCCTCATTGAAATGGCAAACAGTTCAATGAAGGTTTCTAATGGGCATATCGTTTTTATAGACGATGACAAAAGGCATATGTATGACCTGCATTATGATGTTCGATTTATTGAAACTGCGGATTTTCCTATCACTGGTTATAAAGAATTTCTTGGATTTATCTGCGGTATTCTCTCACAAGACAGAGATGTTGCTCAAATGTATATTGACGGAATTGGTAATATTATTAAAAGAATTACAACTGACGAGTTTTCTAAGCTGTTGGAAAAGCTTGAAACTATTTCAGAAATTCATTCTGTAGATTTTATCATCACTGTTAATTGCAAATCCGAAGAAATGCCTGAAAATATCAGGAGCTATATGGTAGCTTAATCCATGAGTGACTTTACGAATGACTCAATCTATAACAAATATTCTGAACATCTTAACATTATGTACGGCACAAAAGTTTATAAATTACCCATTAACATTCCTGTTTCTTGTCCCAATCGAAGTTTAGAAAATTTCGGTCCCTGTGCCTTTTGTGGTGACAGTGGCGCTGGATTTGAAAATCTTTCTAATCAACTAAGTGTGCAAGAACAAATTTCCATGAATATGGAAAAAATAAAAGCGAAGTACAAAGCCAATAAATTTATTGCTTATTTTCAGAACTTTACAAATACCTATACGGATTTAAAATCGTTTGAAAAGTTTGTTTCAGGTGCTATTATGGAGGATATTGTTGAGATTTGTATTTCAACAAGACCCGACTGCATCAGAAAAGAATATCTTGATTTCCTTCAATCAATAAAAAGAAAACATAATATCAATATAACGGTAGAACTTGGTTTGCAAACAGTAAACTATCATACCCTTGAAAGTATGCAAAGAGGTCATACCCTTGCTGAGTACATTGATGCTGTAGATTTACTGAAACAATATCATATTACTATTTGTACCCATGTTATTTTAAATTTACCCGGCGACTCTATGCTTGATGTAGTTGAAACTGCAAAAATTGTTTCTGCCCTTAAAACCCATCAAGTGAAAATACACGCCCTTTTTATTGCAAAAGGCAGTGAATTGGCAAGACGTTATGAAAAAAATGAATTCGAAATATCAAGCCTTGAAGAATATAAAGAAAGAGTAATTACTTTTTTAGAATATTTATCTCCCAACATTGTCATTCAACGAATTATCGGAAGAATCCCCGAAGAAGATTGTCTCTTTGCCAACTGGGGCACCAGCTGGTGGAAAATTAGAGATGACATTGAAAATCAGATGAGAGAACAAGGACGGCTTCAAGGAAATAAGTTTGGTTATCTTGGTGGGGCTGCTGTAAAAGATTTTTTTGTGTAAATAAGTAATAAAGCTAACTATTTTTTAAATGAAAAATGACCCCATAATACCGTCATGAGTTAAAAACTCGACTGTATTATGGGGTCATTTTCAGTTAAAAGTTAAACTGCTCTAAGGGTAATACAAAAAATGTTGTGGCTTTTTTAATTCTGTTGAGATTTTTTAGGCATACCTTGAATTTACGCAGAGTATATTCAATAATAATGTGAAAAAGGCATTTCATCTCAAATCACGGCAGGGAATTGGAGGAGCCTCCTCATGAAAAATAATGATGAGCATATATTGGATTTTCTTTCAGAAGCCTCAAATTTTTATTTAAAAAAATCAGGTTGTCATGTAAATGATGCGTGTATTGACTACCATTTGATACCGAACTTGTCCCTATACCAAGTTGATAAAACCATATTTGAAAATCAGGCTTCAAGAAAAGGAGCCCAGTCCAATGTGATTGGCACCATGAATATTGAAGGGATTAACTTTGTTTACTTAATGATGGGTAGAAAAGATGGCATACGTTTTTATTACGGCATTTCCGAAGACCTTACATCCGGCACTCATTCCAAAACATCACAAAATCCTACTATTGAAGATATTAGCACAAAAATTCTACTTCCAAATATGAAAGCAAATTTTCCCAATAGTAAGGTCACAGCGCTAGATGTGAACGAAAAGAACGAGATTGCATCGGTGCTGAATGGAATGTGTTATCATCGCATTTTAGAAGGTGTTCCGGGTAGCAGTAACAATGAAAGCTCCAGCGCTGTAAAGCGCTTTACAGATATTATGTCGGGGGATAACTTTGCCTTACTCATCATCGCAAGACCACTGAGTAGCGACGAAATCATGACGATAAAGAGAAGTGTTTTTAAACTCTATGATATTCTTTTTCCGCTCTCTGAGTGGGCTGTGCAAGACAATATTGTTAAAAATGAAAGCAAGGCAGTAACGAGACAGCGAGGGCAAACCAGCACAAAAGGGACAACCGAGTCAACCACCATTTTAGCAGGAAATGGAACTACTGAAAGCAATACTGATGGAACTTCGGACATCCAAATTAATACCAATACAAATGGTTCGGCACAAAACGAAAATACTGCCAGCACCAAAGGAATGACACAGGGAATCAATGTTACCATGGGAATAACAACGGGTGACTCCCCCGCTCAAACATTTGGCATCAGTAGTGGAATAACAGCCACCGAGACACAAGGTGTCACCAATGGTATAACGTTCTCCACAACGCTGGGAAGCAATCTGGGTATTTCCCAGTCTAAGACCCTAGGGCAGACATATAACCAATCTAATTCTGAGACAAAAGGCACCTCCCGTTCTTCGGCTATCAATCAATCTGTTTCACAAACGAAAACAGAAGCACAAAGCGTAGGCACTGCGACCATCTCACAGTTTGTGAATAGACTCATAAAGGAATGGCTCATGTATTTGGATGACGTCATCATACCACGTTTGGATTCTGGTATGGTCAACGGCTTGTTTCTCACATCGACTATATTGCTTTCAGATGAAAAGGTAAATTTAATGAAACTAGAGGGACTCATAAAGTCCATGTACGGTACGCAAAGTGGCAATACAGTTCCTTTAAGTGTTCAAGACGTAAGCCCACAGGAGATGAGCTTTTTTAGAAATTTCCAAATTCCACAGATGTCTCTGCCAAACGTATCACCAAGTGAAGTGACCGTACGTGCTGCTCTTTCTCAATATGTCTTAGAAAATGGGTTATTCCAATTGGGGAACTTTCTTTCCACAAGTGAATTAAGTTCCCTTGCAAATTTGCTAGACCAAAACGTTGAAGATAACACCTAGCCACTTGGATACGTAGCTTATAGAAAAAGAACCCGCTAAATCCCCCCACCCCTTAACATAAACTCATAAATCCTAAATTCAAACATAAAATAACTCTATAACAAAGTGAGCATCTCAAAGGTGAATCCTATGCGTAGAAAAAATAAAATTAACTATCTCTATCCTATCGTAGCATTTATTATTCTTATTTTCTTCATCAGTCTAAGTTATTTCAATACCCATAAAAAAAACAATCTTCTACTTAATAATTTATGTAGTTTTAACATCTCCCCTACTACCATAAAAGACCTAAAAGAACTTTCCACCAAACACAATTTAGACTTTGTAGAAGCCATCACTCTTTTTTCCCTTGAGCAAAATTTTTTTCCACAAAAAACGGTTCCACAAACCAAGCAACAGCTGGAACAAAATTTTTTTAAAAATTATGTAAAAATTAAAAAATCTTATAGCAAAAAACAAATTAAAAAATATATTACCATTTATGATTGCTTATTTTCTGAAATAAAAACTTTTCCTATTCCAAAAGACTTCGATGACTCTGGGGAAATTTCCTATGTATATGCGGACAGCTGGCACGCCGAAAGAAATTATGGTGGAAAAAGAGAACACCTGGGAACCGATATTTTAGACGAAGAAAATATTCGTGCCAGAATCCCCATTGTCAGCATGACTGATGGCGTCATTGAAAAATTAGGATGGAACGAAAAAGGTGGTTACCGCGTAGGAGTAAGAACGGAAAAAAATTCCTACTATTATTATGCACATCTTGATACATTCGCTGAAAATTTAAGTGAAGGGTTGGAAGTAAAAGCTGGAACTTTACTTGGTTACATGGGTGACACAGGTTATAGCAAAAAAGAAGGAACAAAAGGAAACTTCCCTGTTCATTTACATCTAGGGATTTCCATTGACCCTGATTCAACAAAAAAAGAACTTTGGATTAACCCTTATCCATTTTTAAAATACATTGAAAATATTTAAAATATAAAAACGTCCTGTGATTTTGTACCGAGTCGCAACGTTTTTTTATTTTTTATAATATTGCTACAAAAATTTACAAATAAATGCTATACTAGATTTGTTTGTAAAATCTGATTTTATAAACTTACCCCTGAATAAATTTTCAACTAAGGTAACGAAAATGATTTTGAATTGAAGGTGATATATTGCAAATAATTAACTGGCAAGAAATTCTGTATCCTTATGAACAAGCAGTTGACGAACTTATTGTAAAATTTACATCTTTAGCAAATGAATATAAAAAATTCCAACAACATTCGCCTATCGAAAATATAGAAGGACGAGTTAAAACAGTTGCAAGTACGCTAGAAAAAATTCAACGAAAAAATATACCGCTACATGAGATGGCTGAAAAAATTGAAGATATCGCTGGCGTTCGGATCATATGCAAGTTTGTTGAAGATATTGCAAAAGTGATTTTATTAATAAGAGAACGAGATGGCTATGACCTAGAGATTATTGATGAGAGGGATTATGTTACAAACACAAAATCCAGCGGTTATCGAAGCTATCATATTCATATAAAATACCCTGTTCATACCATACACGGCAAAAAAGAAATTATAGCAGAAATTCAAATCAGAACCCTTGCCATGAATTTCTGGGCTACCATAGAACATAGCTTAAATTATAAATATGGAGGAAACATTCCTCATGAACTAAAAGAAAGATTAATTGGATGTGCAGAAGCCGCCTTTAAATTAGATACTGAAATGTCTACTATTCAAGGCGAAATCATGGAAGCCCAAAAAATTATTCAAATTAAAACAAACTTGGTAGATAGCATTTTAAATCATATTCAAAAGTTATATTATGTTGCCAAACTTGACAAAATGGATAGCATAAACAAAAAGTTTTTTGACCTTTATCAAGAAGGCAATGTTGAAAAGCTGTATGAGTTCAATGAGCAACTAAATGTAATGTCAGAAATTTATAAGACGACTTAGCTAGGAGTGACTTTTTTGAGTTTATATGCCATTGCTGATCTTCATTTAAGTTCCACGGTTCATAAACCAATGGACATATTTGGAGATATTTGGTTCAATCATCAAACTAAAATAGAAATAAATTGGAATAACATCGTAAGTAAAGAAGATACCGTTCTCGTATTAGGTGATATTTCTTGGGCAATGAAATTGGCGGATGCAAAAAGTGATTTAGACTTTATTGACAAGTTAAATGGAAATAAAATATTAATTTCAGGTAACCATGATTATTGGTGGGGAAAAACGGGGAAACTAAATTCTTTATATGAAAATATGTTTTTTTTGAAAAAAGATTTTGCTACTTTTGAAAATTTTGCTATTTGTGGAACAAAAGGTTGGCTTTGTCCTCAGGATACTTTTTTTAAAGAAGAGGATGCTAAAAAATATGAAATAGAAGTAGACCGACTTAAACTTTCTTTAGAATTGGCTATGAACGCTTCCTATAAAGATATTATTGTGGTTCTTCATTTCCCCCCAACGAACGATAAAAAAGAGCCTTCGGGTTTTACAAAACTAATTCAACAATATAATGTGAAAAAAGTGATTTATGGTCACTTACATGGGGAAAATTCCTATGGTGCCAGTTTAATGGGTTTTCATGATGGAATTCAGTATGACCTAGTTTCAGCTGACTTTTTAAACTTTAATCCTAAATTTATACTATGACAAAAGGTGGTTTTACAATGGGTTTGATAAATTTTGTAAAAAATCAATTTATTGAGGTTATTGAATGGCTAGACAGCACTACAGATACGATTGTTTACAAATTTCCTGATAACAATAAGGAAATTAATATGGGAGCACAGCTTACTGTTCGTGAATCACAGTCCGCCATATTTGTGAATGAAGGGCAAATTGCAGATATTTTCCCCCCAGGAATGTACACCTTAACAACCAACAATCTTCCTGTTCTTACTGCACTTAAATCTTGGAAGTATGGATTTAACTCCCCTTTCAAATCAGAAATTTATTTTGTCAATACAAAACAATTTACCGACCAAAAATGGGGAACTGCAAACCCTATTATGATGCGTGACGCTGACTTTGGAATGATACGTTTGAGAGGATTTGGTGTTTATTCTTTCCGAGTAAGTGACCCCAAAGCGCTAATGTTAGAAATAGCAGGAACAAATAAAATTTTTAAAACAGAGGACATTCATGAGCAAATAAAAAAGCAACTTGTTTCCTCCCTATTTGATGCTATTGCAACTTCTCAAATTGCAGCGCTCGACTTGGCTATGCGTTATGATGAAATTGGTGAGCAAACTGCAGCTAATCTCAATCAAAAATTAAATAAAATAGGCATTAGCATGACATCCCTTGTCATTGAAAATATTTCACTACCAGAAGAAGTAGAAACTGCCCTTGATAAACGAACTTCTATGGGAGCGCTGGGAAATTTAAATAACTATACCCAATTTCAAACCGCAGAAGCCATTGGCAACATGGGCAAAAAAGAAGGTGGAGGAAATACAGCTTTTGATATGGGTGCTGGACTCGCTATGTCAAAAATGATGATGGACGCTTTAACAAAAACCACTGAAACGCCTGCTGTTGCACCAACTTCTTCCCCTATTTCTACTGGTAAAAAGTTATTTTGTAGCAATTGCGGAAAGGAATTAACCCTTACTGCAAAATTTTGTTCAGATTGCGGGAATAAAGTATGAGTGAAGATAAAAAAATGGCAGATACCTTTCAATGTCCTTCTTGTGGTGGAAACATGACTTTTGACCCAACCACCCAATCATTAAAATGTGGCTCTTGTGGAAGTATCGAAAAAATTGAAACATTTGAACGACCTATTGTGGAATATGATTTTAAAAATTTCCTACGCGAAAACAAAGATAAACTGACAAATACATGGGAGGAAATGAGTAAAATCTTAAAATGTAAAAGTTGTGGTGCAGAAATAGTTGTACCACCGTTAGACACCTCCATTGCTTGCTCTTTTTGTGGCTCAAGCCATGTGGAGAAACTAGACAACAAAGATGTTCTAAAACCTGAAAACCTAATTCCCTTTAAAATTTCTTTTCAGCAATCACAAGAAATTTTTAAAAAATGGGCAGAAAATCGTTTTATGACACCTTTCAATTTTAAAAAGCTCTATAGTTCTGATAAAATTACAGGCTTGTATGCTCCCTATTGGACTTTTGATTCCAATACTTTTTCTAATTATGCGGTTCAACTAGGAACCCATTATACAACAATGGAAACATATACCACCATGGAAAATGGCAAGTCTGTCACACATACTCGTCCTGTTGTGCATACTATTTGGCATACCAAAAGAGGCACTTACAGTGAGTTTTGTGATGATGTGTTTGTAAATGGCTCTAAAAATGTTGACCCTAAATTATCAGAAAAAGTTTCTCATTATGACTTTAAACAATTGGTATCCTACAATTCTGATTACTTATCTGGTTTTAAAGCAGAAAAATATAGTATCAATATCGAACAAGCTTGGGGCATTGCACAAGAAAAAATAAGAGAAATACTGTCTCAGCATATTCGAAGTCAACAAAGAGCAGATGAGGTTGGTGGCGTGCAATTAAACACCCAACATGACAACGTTACTTTTAAATATGTGCTTGTGCCTCTGTGGATTTCCGTGTTTAATTATAAAAACAAATCTTTTGTTTCTTTAATTAACGGTCAAACAGGGAGGATTGAAGGTCACTACCCAATCAGCGTGCTAAAAGTTATTTTCATTGTTATTATTTCTGTACTTGTTGTGGGTGCAGGTGTTTATTTTCTTAATTATTATACGCAATAGTTCCCTCTCCAAATTTATGGAAACTAAAAACTACCTAAAAATCAAACAGGTAGTTTTTTTATTTATATTATTTTTTAAAATTTTGTTGCAAAAATTAAAGAATTATGTTATATTCCATGTAACAAAAACAAATGTTTTCGCTTAGAATACAAGTAGGTGTTTTTATGAAGAAAGAAAATAATTTTTTTATCGTTGAAAAAAACGCTTTGCCCGAAGTTTTTTTAAAAGTAATGGAAGTAAAGCGACTGATTGAAACAGGCAAAGGGAAAAATATTCAGGATGCCGTTTCAAAAGTTGGCATTAGCCGAAGTGCTTTTTATAAATATAGGGATTCGGTTTTTCCCTTTTATGAAAATTCCAGAGGAAAAACCGTTACAATTGGTATTAATTTAGAAGATACGAGAGGGCTTCTTTCAGATGTTCTTAATATTTTGGCACAAGAAGGTGCAAATATACTTACCATTCATCAAACAATCCCCCTTAATTCAATTGCTAATGTTACCATTACATTTGAAACGGGTAAAATTGTTAATGAAATTAGTCATCTTTTAGATGAAATTAAAAATTTAGATGGTGTTCAATCACTAAAAATTATTGCGAGGGAGTAAACTTATGGTAGACATAGCGATATTAGGTTACGGAACTGTTGGTTCTGGCGTTGTTGAGGTTTTTGGAACAAATCAAGCAAGTATTAATAAAAAAGCTGTGGAAGATATTCGAATAAAATATATTTTAGATTTAAGAGATTTTCCTGGTACCGATATCGAAAACTTGATTACACATGATTTTAATGACATACTTTTTGATGATGATGTTAAAATTGTGGTAGAAGTGATGGGCGGTCTTGAACCAGCTTATACGTTTGTAAAGAAGTCATTACTAAGAGGCAAAAGTGTTGTGACATCAAACAAAGAACTCGTTGCAAAATATGGTGCTGAACTTTTAGAAATTGCCCGTGATAAAAATATTAATTTTCTTTTTGAGGCAAGTGTTGGTGGCGGTATTCCTATTATTCGTCCTTTAAACCAATCTCTTACCGCCGATGAAATTTATGAAATCATGGGAATTTTAAATGGCACTACCAACTACATTCTCACCAAAATGGAAAAATCCAATATGAGTTTTGATGACGCATTGAAATTAGCCCAAGAAAAAGGCTATGCAGAAAGAAACCCAGCTGCTGACGTAGAAGGTTTTGATGCTTGTCGTAAAATTGCAATTTTATTATCACTTGCTTTAGGACAACATGTGGACTTTGAAGATATTTACACCGAGGGAATTACGAAAATTACCAAAACAGATTTTGATTATGCTAAAACATTAGACTCCACCATTAAACTTCTTGCTGTTAGTAAAAAAACTGAACATGATGTTTTCTCAAGGGTTTCCCCTGCTATTATTAGCAAAGAGCACCCTCTTGCCGTTGTAAATAATGTTTTTAATGCAATATTTATCAAAGGAAATGTGATTGGCGAAGTTATGTTTTATGGAAAAGGGGCTGGCAAGCTTCCTACTGCAAGTGCCGTTGTAGCCGATATTGTGGATGCAGTGAAACATATGCAACGAAATATTATGCACTTCTGGTCTACTGAAAAGGTAAATATTTTAAATAATGACGATGTGGTAGTTTATAAATTTGTTCGCGTGGCATATAATGACTTTATAAGCGCTGAGAACGCTGTTAAAAAATATTTCCCTACTTCGGAGCTTATAAAGCTTGATAGTTTAAATGACGAATTTGCTTTTATTACATCCTTTGAAAAAGAAATTGACATTACCAATAAGTTAAATTCCTTACTAAAAGAAAATGGTGTTGCTGAAATACGCAACATAATAAGAGTTGAAAAGTAGGTGTACTTGTGATTAAAATTAGAGTTCCTGCTACTACAGCCAATATGGGGCCTGGATTTGACTGTATCGGAATGGCACTTGAATTATACAATTATTTGTCAGTTGTTGAATCTGAAAAGCCCCTTGCAATAGATGTCATCAACGAAGGTAATCTTAAAATTCCTAGAAATGAAGAAAATTTGATTTATCGTTCCATGTGCACTTTTTATGATGAAATAGGGAAAAAAATTCCCAATATCAAATTGGTTCAAGAAGATTTTATCCCTCATACAAGAGGGCTTGGAAGTAGTGCTGCTTGTATCGTCTCGGGGCTTGTTGCTGCAAACGAACTCTCTGCTTCTCAATTATCAAAAGACGACTTGGCACAAATTGCTGCTAAAATTGAAGGACACCCAGACAACTCTACCCCTGCTATTTTTGGTGGGTTGGTTGTCGGTGCCATTGAACCTACTACTTTAAAATTAAGTTATGTTAAACTAGATATACCACAAAATTTTAGTTTCGCTGTAATGATTCCAGATTTTCCTTTGGCAACAGAAAAAGCTCGAAAAGTTTTACCCAAAGAAGTTCCGCTTTCGGATGCTGTCTTTAATGCTTCTAGGGCTGCTTTACTGGTTGCTTCTATTTTTTCTGGAAATATTAATAATTTAAAAATTGCTTTCGACGATAAATTGCATCAGCCATATCGAAAATCAATTATTCCAAATATGGAAAATATTTTTAATAAAGCTTATGAACTTTCGGCAAATGGTGTTTTTTTAAGTGGGGCTGGCCCTACGATCATTTCAGTCTTTAGTGACAATGCTTTTGTTCCTGAAATGAAAAATTACCTTGCTACCCTTTCAAACAAATGGGATTTGGTTTTATTAAAGCCTGATATGAATGGCGTAGTCGTTGAAAAATAGTAAAGGGAGGCTTATACCTTGTTAATTGTTCAAAAATTTGGCGGTAGTTCTGTTGCCAACGCTGAAAGAATTATGAATGTTGCCAATAGAGTTATTGAAACTTACAAAGCAGGAAATCAAGTTGTTGTTGTATTATCGGCCCAAGGAGACACCACTGATGATTTAATTGAAAAAGCCGTTGAAATCAGCGCCACCATTTCAAAACGTGAAATGGATATGCTTTTATCAACTGGCGAGCAACAATCCATTGCGCTGATGGCGATGGCCATTAATAAGTTGGGTTGTCCTGCTATTTCTTTGAATGCCACACAGGTTGGTATTCACACTTCTTCAAATTATGGTAACGCTCGAATTAAAAGTATCGAAACAGAACGAATTAGTGCAGAACTTGAAAGAAATAATATCGTTATTGTTGCTGGTTTCCAAGGTTTTAACAGATATGGCGATATTACTACGTTAGGCCGTGGTGGTTCTGATACTACTGCCGTCGCCCTTGCTGCTGTTCTTCATGCAGACTTATGCGAAATTTATACAGATGTTGATGGTGTTTATACCGCTGACCCTCGTATTGTTAAAAATGCAAAAAAACTTGATGAGATAAGTTACGACGAAATGCTTGAACTTGCTTCCCTTGGAGCAAAAGTTCTTCACAATCGTTCTGTTGAACTTGCAAAAAAATATCATGTTAATTTAGTTGTTCGCTCAAGCCTCACAAAAGCTGAAGGAACTACCGTTAAGGAGGAATGTAATGTGGAAAAAATGTTAGTCAGCGGTGTTGCTGTCGATAAAGATGTTTCAAGAATCTCTGTTGTTGGTGTTAAAGATGAGCCAGGCAAAGCCTTCGAACTTTTTTCGTTACTTGCTAAAAACAAAATTTGCGTAGACATCATTCTTCAATCCATTGGCAGAGACAAAACAAAAGATATTTCTTTCACTGTTGCTAAAACTGATTTAAATGACGCTGTTGCCGTTTTAGAATCCAACAAAAAAAGACTGACTATTGAAGAAATTGTTCCAGATGATACCATTGCTAAAGTTTCCATCGTTGGAGCTGGCATGGCTACAAACCCTGGCGTTGCTGCTTTAATGTTTGAAGCACTTTATGATTCAAGTGTAAACATTAGCATGATTTCTACTTCTGAAATTAAAATTTCTGTTTTAATAGATGAAAAGGACGTTGAACGTGCCCTTACTTCTATTCATGATAAATTTAGTTTAGAGAAATAATAAAAAACCGCTTAGAAAGTTGCGCTTTCTAAGCGGTTTTTTTAATTTACTTTTACAACTTCACGTTTCAATCCTTTATTGGCTAAGAATTTTTCAAGTTCCACAAAAATAATGGGAAGAAGTGATAAAAATGCAACTACAATCCATTGTTCTGGAGATAATGGTACTACTTTAAACACTTTTGCAAGAGGTTCAATCATAATAACGCTAACTTGTAAAACGAGCCCTGCAATAAAAGCAAAAATTAAATACATATTGCTAAATAAATCAACTGTAATTAAAGACTTTTCGCTGCGCATATTAAAAGCATGAACAAGTTGTGAAATACTTAAAACAGCAAAAGCCATTGTACGTCCTACGCTAACCCTACCAAAACTATCAAAGTGAGTAACTCCAATCCCAAATGCTACTATTGCTAGCATACCAATCATACAGCCTTCCAGCGCAATTTTAAAACCAAGTCCTCCCGAAAACATACTTTTATGATTATCAATCGGCTTATTGTGCATGGTGTCATCAGAAGAAGGATCAAGCCCTAACGCAATTGCAGGAAGTGAGTCTGTCACTAAATTAACCCAAAGCAAATGAATCGCTAACAAAGGTGATTTCCAACCCAGAACAATCGCAACTAAAATCGTTATTATTTCCCCAATGTTGCTAGACAATAAAAAGTGGACTGCTTTTTTTATGTTTGCATAAATTCCCCTGCCCTCTTTTACCGCTTCTACAATCGTTGCAAAATTATCATCTGTCAACACCATGTCAGATGCACCTTTTGCTACGTCTGTTCCGTTTATTCCCATGGCACATCCTATATCAGCCGCTTTTAAAGCGGGAGCATCATTTACTCCATCACCAGTCATAGCCACAATAGCACCGTTACTTTGAAACGCTTTTACAATTCTTACTTTATGTTCTGGAGAAACCCTTGCAAAAACATTATATAAATATATATCTCGGCACAACTCTTCAAACGACATTTTTGAAATTTCTTCCCCGGTGATGGCTTTGTCTTTTAACGACATAATGCCTATTTTTCGTGCGACTGCAATGGCGGTAGAAATATGATCCCCTGTTACCATGCACACCCGAATACCAGCAGTTTTACAAAGTGCAACTGCCTCTTTCACTTCCTCACGAGGTGGGTCTATCATCCCCACTAAACCACAAAAAATTAAATTATTTTCAATTGAAGTCGTTATCTTTGTTCCAATTGAACTTTCCTCTTTAAAAGCAACACCCAAAACCCTCAGCGCCTTATCTGCCATTAATTCATTTTGAGTTAAAATTTGCTGTTTTATTTGGTAGGAGAGAGCTCTTTTTTCACCATTTTCATAATAATAAGAACATTTATCTAGTAAAAAATCAGGAGCACCTTTTGTAATAACCATGTAATCACTTGCTTTATTTTTATGTACCGTTGTCATTAATTTTCTTTTTGAATCAAAAGGAACCTCGCCCACTCTAGGAGCTTCTCGATCAATTTTATTTTTATTGATTCCTAGATAAAATGCCGCATGTACCAGTGCTGTTTCTGTGGGATCTCCCATTATATTGGGTGCATCCAGACTTTCTTCTAATATAGAATCATTACACAAACTGAAACACCTTAATATTAAAGTAGTCTGCTTGTCCGAATTATTGAGTATTTTACTGCCATCGGAAATTTCAACAACTTTCATTTTATTTTGTGTTAATGTACCTGTTTTGTCTGAGCAAATTACACTGGCGCTTCCCAACGTTTCAACTGCTGGAAGTTTTTTTACTACAGCATTTTTTTTCGTCATTCTTTGAACACCAATGGCAAGCATAATGGTTACAATGGCTGGCAATCCTTCTGGAATAGCTGCTACAGCTAAACTTAGTGATGTCATAAACATATCAAAAGGTGGTATTCTTCGGAGTACGCCAATCAAAAAAATAAATGCACAAATGGATAATGCCGCAATTCCCAAAATTTTCCCTGTTTCTGATAGTTTCTTCTGTAGTGGTGTCTCTGGTGATTCGTCCGAAATAATCATGTCTGCTATTTTTCCAACTTCTGTATTCATTCCTGTTGCAATTACAACAGCTTTTCCCCGTCCATAGCAAACGGAACTTCCTGAAAAAACCATATTCCTTTTATCACCAATGGAAGAATCTTCTTTTAAAATAACTTCGTAATCTTTCTCAACGGGAAGTGATTCCCCAGTCAATGCTGATTCTTCAATTTTCAAATTAATACTTGAAATTAACCGTGCATCCGCAGGAACATAATCACCTGTTTCTAAAATAATTATATCACCACAAACCAAGTCCTCTGCGGGTATGTGCAGAAGCTTTCCATCTCTCATTACTTTTGCATTTGCTGCTGTCATTCTTTTCAGCGCTTCTATGGCTTTCTCCGCTTTGTTTTCTTGAACTAGTCCCAAAACTGCGTTTAAAATAACAATTGTTACAATGATAATAGGGTCAATAAAGTCTCCTTTTCCCTCGATGACAGAAGTAAAAACAGATATTCCCGCTGCAGCCAAAAGGACAATAATCATAAAATCATTGAACTGCTCAAAAAATTTAACTACAATATTATCTTTTTTCTTTTCGGCAAGTTTATTTTTGCCTTCCTTTGTGATTTTGATTTCTGCTTCCTTTTCTGAAAGCCCTTTTTCAAAATCCACTTTAAAAAAGTTGCTTAGTTCATTGAGTTGCTTACTGTGCCAATTCATTTGTACATCACTCCATTTTTTTAAATAGTTTATTTTCTGGACGTAGGTCATGTTATAGCTGGTATTCATGGAATTTACAAATTTTTTATAAAAAGTTAATCCGCTATAGTACGATACCTGTCCTAATAATAAATATATATTCTAAAGCAAAATAAATATGACACATTTAACACGTAACTCATACACTATAATTATGTATTGGCAATTAAAACTGGGCTAATTACAAATTTAGATTAAAAGGTGATATCATGATTTTTGGGATTTTAATACTTGCGATATCATTAAGTATTGACTCTCTTGGCATAGGCGTTGCCTACGGTGTTAGGGAAATTAAAATACCCTTGAATGCAAAAATAATTATTTCCATTCTTTCTTTTACGTTCACCAGCATATCCATCTTTTTTGGGGGTTTGGTCGTTAAAATACTCCCTCCTGTTGCTGCAAAATCATTTGGAATTATTATTTTGATGCTAATGGGTGTTTGGATCATTTACCAAGCCCTACATGAAAAGGAAACCGAAAAAAAACCACCTGATGAAGAAAAAACAATATTAAACATACTTATAAAATCACTAGGAATAAGCATCAAAATAATCCATCACCCAGAAACTTGTGATATGAACAAATCGTCTACCATTGACCCCTTTGAGGCTCTTTATTTAGGAACGGCACTCTCTATCGATTCTTTTGGTGCTGGAATTGGAAGTGCTGCTGTTGGACTTAACTCCATTTTTATTCCCGTTGCCGTGGCATTATGCCAATTGATCTTTCTTTGTACAGGACTTTTCATCGGTAAAAAAATTGCAGTTTCTAAAATGATAAAAGTAAATAATAATATTTGGTCTATTATTTCAGGCAGCTTACTTATCGTTTTGGGAATATTGAGATTTTTATAGAACCTATTGAAGAAATTACAATAAAATGCTAAAATTCAATGTAATGCCAAACTAATTTACAAAGGAGAATAAAATGAACATAAAAAAATATATAAGCAGACTTTGGGGGATATTGACTTTATTATTCATGATATTTCTTTTCGTTGTTTTAAACGTATTATTAAAATTTCCCCTTTCTGTTGTACTTTTAATTTACATAGCTTATTTTGTCATTAACATTATTATTTTTAGAAAAACTATTATTGGTGAAATTGGATTTTACCACCACCTACTTGGGCATTTTGATAAAGCCCGAAAAATTTATCAATACGCTGTTAAAAAAAATACCGCTAGCGTGAACTGCCTTAATTGTTATAGCGTAATGCTTTTAAGAGAAGGCAATGCAGAGGAAGCATTAGCACTGGTGACAAAAGCGTTAAAAATAAATACAAAACCATTGCTTGAAAAAAACCTAACAGCAACATTAGGAAGTTGCTACTGGGTTCTAGGGGATATTGATAAGGCAATCGAAACCTACGAAGGCTTAGAAAAAAAATATTCTTACATCAATGCGGATATGTTAACAACCAAAGGATATTTGTATTTGTTGAAAGGAGATTATGAGAAGTCTCTTGAATATACCAATACAGCTTTGGCAGATAAAAATGAACACGCTCCTGCATGGGATAATCTAGGACAAATCTATTACCAACAAGGGGAGCTTGAAAAAGCAAAAGAAGCTTTTTCAAAAGCACTTTTATATCACGAAAAATTAGTGGACAGTAATTTTTATCTTGGCTTAATTTATGAAAAATTTGATGAAATAGAGAAGGCAAAAGAATACTTTGCAAAAGCAAAAAATTGTAATATTTCTTTTTTAAATTCTGTTCGAAAAGAGCAAATAATAGAGAAATGTGAATACTACAATTTATAAGGGCAAACATACAAGAGAGGCTATATGAAAATGATTTTCTAAAAAATCATTTTCATATAGCCTCTCTTGATGTATAAAACTATTCTATGATACGTTGAAGCCGTTGCAATGCTTCTTTTAATATTTCCCTCGGGCAAGCAATATTGATTCTTTGAAATCCCGAACCTTCTACGCCAAACATGGTTCCAGTATCGAACCAAAGTTTTCCTTTATTTACAATTAAATGATCCAATTCCTTATCCTCTAACCCCAACGACTTAAAGTCAACCCAAAGGAGATAAGTTCCTTCTGGTTCTATTAACTTTAATTGCGGTAAATTTTCGACTAAAAAATTTCTAACATAGATTAAATTTTCTTCTAAATATTGTTTAAGTGCTACAAGCCATGGCGTACCCATCTCATAGGCGGCTTGACAAGCCACCAATCCTAATGTATTTAATTGACTATATCCTGTTTTTGTAATTTCTTTTTTAAATTTACTTCTCAGACCTTCATTTGGAATAAATATATTAGAAACTTGAAGTCCAGCCAAATTAAAAGTTTTGCTTGGTGCTGTACAAATAATAGAAATATCCAGAAATTCTTTTTTCAAATTTGTAAAAACAGAATGGATAAATCCTTCTCTTACAAAATCAGCGTGTATTTCATCTGAAACCACTAACACACCATGTTTCAGACAAATATCTCCCATCTTAATTAGTTCTTCCTTTGTCCACACTCTTCCTACTGGATTATGGGGATTACACAATATAAATAATTTAACATGGTTTTTTATTATTTTTTCTTCAAAATCTAAAAAATCAATTTCATATTTACCATTTTCATATACAAGGGCATTATTAACCACGTTCCTACCATTTTTCTCAATAGACTCAAAAAATGGGTAATATACGGGACGCTGTATCATCACAGCATCCCCTACTTCTGTAAATGCGTTGATAGCTTGGCATATTGCAAAAACAACACCTGGTGTTTTCACAAGCCATGAACTCTCAATTTGAAAATCAAATTTCTCAGAAAACCATTTTTGTAATGTTTCAACATAACTTTCTTTTACATCACTGTACCCAAATATTCCATGTTGAGTTGAATTGATTAAGGCATCCCTTACACAGATTGGCGTTTGAAAGTCCATGTCAGCAACCCACAATGGAAGTATGTCTTCTGGTTTTCCACGTTCTTTTGCAAAATCATACTTTATAGAATTGGTATTTTTTCTTTCAATTAATTCGTCAAAGTTATGGTTCATTTAATTCCCTCCTATCGCTTGCGCTAAGTCAGAAATCAAATCGTTTACATCTTCAATTCCAATGGAAATTCTTAATAATGTTTCTGTAATACCTTTTGCATCTTTTTCAGCTTTGGGAACATCTGTATGGGTTTGAGTTGTTGGATATGTAATTAAGGTTTCAACGCCACCTAAACTTTCCGCAAATAAAACAAGTTTAACATTTTTTAAAATATTTCTGGCTGTCTCTTCCGAGTCAACTCTAAAAGAAATCATGGAGCCAAAACCTGTAGCTTGCTTTTTGCATATTTCATAGCCTTTATTTGTTTCAAGCCCTACATAGTGAACTTCTGTCACTTTATTTTGCTTTTGGAGCCAGTTAGCAATCACAATGGCATTTTGTTGTTGTTTTTCTAAACGGATAGAAAGGGTTTTGATGCTTCGAATTAACAACCAACTGTCAAAAGGTGACAAACAAGCCCCCATCGTCTTGTATAAAAACTTCAGCTTTTCTGAAAGTGTAGCATCTGCAATTACTAAAAATCCAGCCAAAACATCATTATGTCCTGCCAAATATTTTGTTCCGCTATGTATTACAATATCAGCACCTAAAGCAATTGGTTTTTGAAAATATGGGGTTAGAAATGTATTATCTACAATTAGCAATAAGTTGTTTTCCTTTGCTATTTTAGAAACTGCTTCTAAATCTGTAACTTGAAGCATAGGGTTGGTTGGAGTTTCAATATAAATTGCTTTTGTGTTCGGACGAAGCACTTCCTTTATGTTATTGATATCTGATGTATCAACAAAATCAAAAGTAATTCCGTTCTTTAATGAAACATTATGAAACAATCGAATAGAGCCACCATATAAATCTTCTGAAGCAATAATATGGTCACCACTTTTAAATAATTCCATCAAAGTGCTGATTGCTGCCATTCCCGTAGAAAATGCCAACGCATCTTTGCCACCTTCAAGGGCTGCCACTAATTCTTCAAGAGATTCTCTGGTTGGATTTTGTAAACGTGAGTAGTCATATCCTGTACTTTTTCCTACTTCTTCTCGTGAAAAAGTAGCAGATTGGTAGATAGGTACTGAAACAGCACCTGTACGATTATTTTTATCTTTTGCACCGTGCACACAGATCGTTGTTAAATTCATAATTGAGTCCCTTACCCTTCTGATATTTTTATAAGTAATACATATATTCCGTGCCCTGTTTATTTTTTTCTGCTTCAAGCACCAAATCATGTAGTGTAACACCCTTTAAAACTTCCTTAATCGTATCATCTAATTTGCTTAGTACGTAGGAAATTGATTTTTCCATATATACCGCACTTTCTGAAATAGTTGTTTCTGCAGGTTCAAATAGTGATTGTTCAATGGCTTGCAAAATATCAAATGCTGTTATTTTTTCAGGACTCTGCAATAAATGATAGCCACCTTGTGGGCCTTTGCTAGACTGAACAAGTCCCGAACGTTTTAAAAGCGAAAATATTTGCTCCAAATATATTTTTGATATTCCTAAGTCTTCTGAAATACTTACCACTGAAATATATTCTGATTGATCGTCGTTTGAAGCAACTTTTATCATAGAAGCAAGCGCATATCGTGCTTTAGCGGATATCTTCATCATTGTAACCTCCTTTTTGATTAAAATAATAGATTTAAAATTACAAAAAGTCAATACCATATGAAACATATATGTTAATTATTTTTTTCTTGACATATTTTGGGATATAAAGTATATTATATAACATACTAAACATATATGTTTTGAATTGGATGGTGATCATGTTGAATTTTGATTTTATGATGAAACATATTCCTGATTATATAAAAGCGATTCAATTAACAGTAGAACTTGCTTTTTTAGGAATAACGTTATCGATTATTATTGGTTTTATTTGTAGTATTATCTTGTATTTTAAAGTGAAACTATTTAAAAATATTGTTTTGATGTACATAGAATTATCACGTAATACGCCATTTTTAATTCATTTGTTTTTCTTGTATTATGGATTGCCACAATTAGGAATAAAAATTACTGCCTTTACTTGTGCAGTAATTGGCTTAACTTTTTTAGGTGGCAGTTATATGGCAGAAGCTTTTCGAAGTGGATTGGAAGCTGTTTCTAAAAATCAAATTGAACTTGGCAAAAGCATTGGCTTAACTAATTTCAAACTGATTCGATATGTAATTTTTCCCCAATCCATAACAGTAGCCTTACCATCTATATTTGCAAATTCTATTTTTTTATTAAAAGAAGTTTCCATTGTTAGCGCTATCGCACTGGCTGATTTAATGTTTGTAGCAAAAGATTTAATCGGCATGTACTACAAAACAACAGAAGCACTTACCATGCTGGTTATTTCTTATCTTATTATATTATTGCCGTTATCGCTTATTTTCTCTTTTATAGAAAGGAAGGTGCGTTATCGTGAATTTGGGCATTCATATACTTTTTGAAGGTAGAAATTTTTTGAGATTATTGTTAGGTTTGTTGGTTACTTTAGAAATTTCTTTTATTTCTATTTTGATTTCTTTTATCTTGGGTTTATTTGTCGGCTTCTTCGCAACTACAAAATCAAAAGTATTTAAACTTTTTTTTAGAGTCTACCTTGAGTCAATTCGAATTATCCCCGTTTTAGTTTGGCTGTTTATATTTTATTTTGGGGTAACAAAAGCTTTTCATATTCATTTAGATGCCAAAATAGTTACAATTATTGTTTTTAGTTTGTGGGGTACTGCCGAAATGGGCGACTTAGTACGAGGTGCTGTCTTATCACTTCCAAAACATCAGTGGGAATCAGCGAAAGCCTTGGGACTTACAAAAATACAAATTTACATATATGTGATTGCTCCGCAAATCATAAAAAGACTTTTACCCGTTAGTATCAATTTATGTACTCGCATGATCAAAACAACTTCTATTGTTGTACTTATAGGAGTGGTAGAAGTTTTAAAAGTCGGGCAACAAATAATTGAAGCTTCTATATTAAAAGAACCAACTGCAGCATTTTGGATATATGGATTTATCTTTTTTATGTATTTTCTTATTTGTTACCCTGTTTCACGATTATCTAAAAAACTAGAAAAACGTTGGTCAACACAATAATACTTATTTCATTTCCAAAATAATTCAAGGTAAATCTAACTGAAATTCGTATGAATGGGAGGGATTATAGATGAGTGAATCACCTATTTTAGAAATAATTAATTTGAATAAAAATTTTAACCAAGAAAATATATTGTCCAACATTTCATTTGAAATCAGAAAAGGTGAAACCATTGTAGTGGTGGGTCCTTCTGGTGGTGGAAAAAGTACTTTGCTTCGTTGTATCAATGGCTTAGAAGAAATTTCTTCTGGTGAAATAAAATTAAATGGTCACCTGATTGACCCCCATAAAGATAAAAATATGATTCGGCAAAAAATAGCCATGGTTTTTCAAAGCTATGATTTGTTTCCTCACATGAATGTACTGGATAATATTTTATTAGGACCCACAGTGGTACAAAAAAGAAATAAACAAGAGGCCAGACAACAGGCAAAAAGTTTACTTGAACGAGTGAAGCTGATAGATAAAGTAAATGCTTACCCAAGACAATTGTCAGGTGGTCAAAAACAAAGAGTAGCAATTTGTCGAGCCCTTTGCATGAACCCCGAAATTATACTTTTTGATGAAGTAACTGCATCATTAGACCCAGAAATGGTGAAAGAAGTTTTAGATGTTATAAGAGAATTGGCTTTACAAGGAACCACTATGATTGTGGTCACGCATGAGTTGGCTTTTGCTAAAGCCGTAGCAAATCGATTCATTTTTATTGATAAAGGTGTTATTTTAAATTCGGGAACAAAAGAAGAATTAGCACAGTTAAGGGAAGGCATCGCTACCTCTGATGCAGAAGAAAGAATAAATCGTTTTATGAATTCTACTTTATATTAGAGCTAGATACCTATAATATAAAGTATTTCAAAATAAAAATTAAACTAAAAGGGAGCGATTATTTATGAAGAAATTTTTAGCATTTGTAGTATTATCTTTAACATTAGGTGTTCTTACAAGCTGTGGTAATGTTGTAAAAAATGATAGCCCTATTGAAAAAATCAAAACTAATGGTATAATACGTGTAGGCGTTTTTAGCGATAAGCCTCCATTTGGTTATATCGATAAAGATGGCAAAAATCAAGGTCTTGATGTTTACATTGCAAAAAGATTTGCAAAAGACTTGTTAGGTGACGAGAACAAAGTTGATTTTGTATTAGTGGAAGCAGCTAGCAGAGTAGAATATTTAGAATCTAACAAAGTTGATGTACTGCTTGCTAATTTCACCGTTACAGAACCAAGAAAAGAAAAAGTTGATTTTGCCAGCCCTTATATGAAGGTTGCTCTAGGAGTTGTTTCTCCTGAGAATGAACCAATAACAGATGTAAGCCAACTCTTTGGAAAAAAACTTATTGTGAATAAAGGGACAACAGCAGAAACATTTTTTGCAGAAAATTATCCCCAAATTGAATTACTAAAATATGACCAAAATACAGAGGCTTTTCAAGCATTAAAAGACGGCAGAGGTGCTGCCCTTGCCCATGATAATACATTGCTTTTTGCATGGGCAAGAGAAAATAAAGGGTTTGTGACTGGGATAACTTCACTTGGAAACCAAGACGCCATAGCTCCTGCTGTACATAAAGGAAATACTGAATTACTAAATTGGGTTAATAGTGAACTGGAAACCCTAGGAAAAGAAAACTTTATGCACAAAGCATATGAAGAAACTTTACTACCAGCATACGGGGAAACGATTAACCCCGATGACATTGTAATCGAGGGAGTAAAATAAATTCTATTGTTGCACAAGACTAAGATCAAGACAAGGCGTTCGCAATTTTGCTTGCGCCTATAAAAAATTTATTTGGAGGAGATTTTATTTTGAAAAGACTATTATCCATAACGATGATTGCTACAATGATTCTTTTAACTTCATGTGGTACCAAGCCACCGGTGACAGAGTCAAACCAACAACCAATACCAAGCATTTCTCAAGAAGCATCTAATACCCAAACAACTCCTGATACTTCTGTAGCACAAAATACAAGTGAAGAAATTATACCTGCAAGTGATATGAGCAAGCTTCCTGAAGTTGCTAAAAGTCGAACAGATACTGTTATCGCAGGGATAAAAGCACCCGGCGGTGTATTTTTACCAAATTTTTATGATAATGGTTGGGATGGAAATGCAAGCACTCCTGTGTTTGCTCCTTTAGTTAATTTAGATGGACAAGGAAAACCAATCCCAGGGTTGGCAGACACATGGACAATTTCTCCTGACAATTTGGTTTATACCTTTCATATTCGAGATGGTGCAAAATTTAGCGACGGTACACCAGTAACATCCGATGACATTGGCTTTACACTTACCTTACTAAATGATCCTGCTTATGCTGGTTTTCTTGATATGTCTTTAGCGAACATACAAGGGGCTGAAGAATACAAAAAAGGAAATGCTGAATCTATTTCTGGTATAAAAATGATTGACCCTCAAACAATTGAAATTACTACAACAAAAGCAAGTGCCCTTGCACTTTTATATTTAGGTAATTATAGTTCTGTTTATTCAAAAAACTATTATGGCAAAGAATATAAAAAAGGAAATATCGACTATTTGAAAAACTTATACGGAACTCCAATGGGTGCAGGTCCTTACAAGCTTGAAAAATATATACCTGGGCAAGAACTTCGCTATGTAGCAAACGAAAACTACTACGGTGGAAAGCCAGCTGTGGAACATTTTATTTATAAAGTAACTTCAAACGATACTAAAATGCAACTTATGCAAGCAGGTGAAACAGATTACGATGGTTTTCCTGCAAATGAAGATAACATCGAACAATTAAAACAAATGGGCTTCGTAAACCTTCGCCTTGCAACCGTTGCTGACTATGGTTATGTTTATATGAACAACACAAAACCATTTTTTAAAGACACCCTTGTTCGACAAGCCATGATTTATGGTCTTGATCGTGAAAAATGTGTAGCAGCAACTTACAATGGATTTGGGCAAGTTGCTAATATTCCAACCTCTCCTTTGTCATGGTCTTATACAACTGACGGAATTAATACCTATGAGTTTAACCCTGAAAAAGCAAAACAACTATTAGATGAAGCTGGGTGGAAAGTTGGGGCAGATGGCATTAGAGAAAAAGATGGTGTTAAGTTTAAAATTACTTATATCACTTCAACACAAAACGATGAGTTTATTCCAATTGCACAACAAAACTATAAAGACATTGGAATACAATTAGACCCACAAACAGCTGACTTTAATGCCCTCATGGCAAAACTTACTAGTAAAGATTATGATATGGCAGCCGTTAGAAGTGATACGATTTTAGACCCTAACGATGCAGTTAAAGAATTTTCATCTACATTTGCCCAAAATAATTCAGGTTACAATAATCCAAATGCAGATAAATTAATTGCAGATGGTGCAAGTACAACAGACATTGAACAAAGAAAACAAATATACACAAAACTGTATCAAGAGCTTTCAAACAACCCACCTGTAATCTATATGAATTATAGAAGATCTTGTGGCGTATTTAGTGGAAGACTCGATAATTTTGTTATTGATGGTTATAATGGAATTGGCGCAACTCTTTCTAGCATGAAAATAAAGTAATTTTTAAAAATTATGCCCCACGCTCCCATAAAAAAAGAGTTCGTGGGGCATTGTATCATTGTATGTACAATAAAGTTTTTTCCCAACTATGAAAGTGGGTTGAGAAAAATTTCTAAATAGGTGGTGGACACAATTCAAAAATATATTTTAAAACGTTTTTTACAAATGATACCCATATTAATCGGTGTTTCTATTATTATTTTTACATTATTTGCTATTCTTCCCGGAGACTACATTGATTCAAGCCCTAGACTAACACCAGAAAGAAAAATTGAACTAAAGCAAATGTATGGACTTGACAAACCAATAGCGGAACGTTATGTCATGTGGGCAAATGATTTGTTTCATGGCAACGCAGGTTTTTCATTAAAATATCAAGAACCAGTAACAACATTAATAAACCAATTTATATGGAATTCTTTTATGGTTTCCATTGTGACGCTTTTTTTGACTTACACACTTGCCCTCATTATTGGTGTTTTTTCCGCTTTAAAACACAAAACTTTGTTTGATAGAATTGTCACGTTTTTGGTATTCGCCTCTATGTCATTCCCTGTATTTTTTATTGGGTTGCTTTTGATTAAATTCTTTGGCGTTGATTTAAAAATATTGCCAATTGGTGGAATGATTACGACAGGAAGCAATTTTACTGGTTTTGCCTATGTACTTGATGTTGCAAAACATATGATTTTACCTGTTTTTGTTTTAACATTTTTAAGCATCGGTTCTCTAACCAGATATTTTAGAACAGGAATGCTTGATGTGATTCGGGCTGATTTTGTTCGAACAGCAAGGGCGAAAGGGTTAAAAGAAAGAACGGTTGTTTTTAAACATGCCCTTCGAAATGCAATTTTACCTGCAATTACTTTACTTGGTTTTGAACTTCCTGCTTTATTCTCTGGAGCTATCATAACCGAAACTATTTTTAACTGGCCCGGCATTGGACCTATTTATTTAGAAGCACTAAGCTTTAGAGATTATCCTGTACTGATGACATTCACCATGTTTCTTGCGTTTTTAACAGTATTAGGTAACTTTTTAGCAGACATTTTGTATGTTGCAGCTGACCCGAGAATAAGACTAAGATAGGAGGTATGAAATTGAAAAAACAAAACTCAGACTACAAATCAAGCTCACTTTGGCTTGAATCTTTTAAACAATTGAAAAAAAATAAATTTGCAATGGGCGGATTATTTTTCATTATTTTTATGCTTCTTCTTTGCTTTATCGGGCCACTTTTTTCCCCTTATGCAAAAGGCATTGTCGATGTTACCGCCATGCAAAAACCTCCTAGTTCACTCCATTGGCTAGGAACAGATAAACTTGGTCGTGACGTATTAACAAGACTGATGCAAGCAGGACAAATTTCCTTAACCATTGGAATAGCTTCCATGTTTTTATCCCTTTTGTTAGGCGCTATTATCGGCTCTGTGTCTGGTTATTATGGTGGTGTAGTGGACACAATTTTTATGCGCCTTGCAGACATTCTTATGTCTATTCCCAGTCTTCCCCTTTTGATGATTATTGCTGCCATATTAAATGAAATGAAAGTTCCCGGGCAATTTCGAATTTACGTTGTAATGATTATGCTGAGCCTTGTGGGCTGGCCTTCTCTAGCAAGACTTATTCGTGGGCAGGTTCTTTCTTTGCGAGAACAACCATTTATGATGGCAGCTGATGTACTAGGGCTTACTGATTTTCGAAAAATAGTCTATCATCTAATTCCAAATGTGATGCCAATTCTTATCGTTGTTGCAACCCTCAACATCGCAGGTGCGATACTGAATGAATCTGTTTTAAGTTATTTGGGTGTTGGTGTTATTCCCCCTACTCCTTCTTGGGGAAATATGATTAGTGCTGCAAACAACTTAATTGATTTTCAAAAACGTCCATGGCTCTGGGTAACCCCTGGTATGGCAATATTTCTCACTGTAATTTCAATAAACCTATTGGGTGATGGGTTAAGGGATGTACTTGACCCTAAACAGAAAGGTAGGTAATCAACTTGAATGAACAAAATAAATATTTATTAGAAGTAAATGGTTTAAAAACATATTTTGATACAAGTTCCGGCATTGTGAAAGCAGTGAATGATGTTAGCTTTCGTATAAAACCAAAAGAAATTGTGGGACTTGTAGGTGAGTCTGGTTGTGGTAAGAGTGTCACCAGTTTGTCCATCATGCAGCTTGTAGCAGAACCTGGAAAAATAGTTGGCGGAGAAATTCTATTTAATGGACAGGATTTATTAAAGTTGAAAAAGCAACAAATGCGTGAAATTCGTGGAAATACTATTTCTATGATTTTTCAAGAACCAATGAGTTCCTTAAACCCTGTTTTAAAAATTGGAGAGCAACTCACAGAACCTTTGATTACCCATTTGGGAATGTATCAAAAAGATGCAACAAAAAAAGCAATTGAACTCATACAAAAAGTTGAAATTCCTCGTGCAGAAGAAATTTTAAGAGCTTATCCTCATGAGCTTAGCGGTGGTATGCTTCAACGTGTTATGATTGCAATTGCTTTAAGCTGTGACCCAAAACTATTGATTGCAGATGAGCCAACCACAGCGCTTGACGTTACTATTCAAGCTCAAATTTTAGAAATCATGCGCCAAGTGAAAAATAATTTTGATGCTTCCATTCTGCTTATTACCCATGACTTAGGGGTTGTTGCTGAAACTGCTGACTATGTCGTTGTTATGTATGCAGGAAAAGTAATTGAGGAAGCAAATGTGATGGAGCTATTTAAAAATCCAAAGCACCCTTACACCCAAGGACTTTTAAAATCAAAACCCATTCTAGGAAGTAGACAAAAGAGACTTTATTCTATCAGAGGACAAGTACCAAACCTTGTTGATTTAAAAGAACATTCTTGTTATTTTCACGATCGGTGCGATTATTGTAAGGAGATTTGTAAGCAAAAAGTGCCAGATTTTATAACAGAAGCTAACGGACATAAAACAGCTTGCGTTTTATATGGAGAGGAGCAGGAAAATGGGTGAGAAATTACTTGAAGTAAAAGGCTTAAAAAAATATTTTCCTGCTTCTAGCGGTTTTTTGAACAAAAATAAAAATGATGTTCGAGCAGTAGATGGCGTAAGCTTTTCCATCGAAAAAGGGGAAGCTTTTGGGCTAGTTGGTGAATCAGGAAGCGGAAAAACAACAATCGGACGAACTGTTTTAAGGATGAATGATAAAACAGAAGGAAGTGTTCTCTTTAATGGAGTAGATTTGTTTACACTCAATAAATCAGCACTTCGAAAAATACGCCCTCAGATGCAGTATATTTTTCAAGACCCATATAGTTCTCTTGACCCTAGAATGAGAATTGGAGCCGCCATTGCAGAACCCCTTTTACAACATGGTCTTGCAACAAAGGAAAACGTCTATGACAAGGTAAAAGATATTTTAGTAAGCTGTGGACTTGCGGCTTATCATATTGACCGATTTCCCCATGAATTTTCTGGAGGTCAACGTCAACGAATTGTTATTGCAAGAGCCATGGCAATGTCTCCAAAATTTATTGTTGCTGATGAGCCAGTTTCTGCACTAGATGTTTCTATACAGGCACAAATTATTAACTTATTTGAAGATTTAAAAGAAGCCCGAGATCTTTCTTATTTATTTATATCCCATGATTTAAGTGTTGTGGAGCACCTTTGTTCCAAAATTGCCATTATGTACTTAGGTGTCATTGTTGAAATGGCAACGAGAGATGAACTTTTTTCAAATCCTCAGCATCCTTACACAAAGTCACTTCTGTCTGCTGTGCCAGTACCAGACCCAACAGCCAAACGTCAAAGGATTATTTTAAAAGGAGACATTCCAAGTCCTTCAAACCCACCAGCTGGGTGTAGGTTCCATACTAGGTGCCCTATGGCAAAAGATATTTGTAAAACGATGACACCTGAATATAAAAATATTTCTGAAACCCATACGGCTGCCTGCCATTTTGTATAAGCATCACATAAAAATATTGCATAGAATCCCACAAACTTTAGTCAAAGATGTTATCTAACGAAAAAGGAATGGGATTTTATGCAATATTTTAATATTTCATTTCATACAACGGTTACTTTAAAATTGTTTTGGCTAAAATATCTGCGATATAGTCCCCTGCATTGAATGCTTCTGCCTTTGTATTGGTTTGAGCGCCTACTTCAATTAGGAGGGATTTTGGCATCATATGAAGGCTGTATCGGTAAGCATTTAAATAAACTTTTCTTGTTAAATGAGGATACATTTCATTTGCATTGAGCTGCATATTAAAACTAAAAGCTAGATTTGTTAATAGATTGGGATTCGAAAGATTTGGAATATCTTCTAACTTCCCATTTTTATATAATTTGGTAAGCCCGTTAAAAAACATAATTTGGGCAGTACGTTTACCATTAATATCTTCGGCAAGCACAATATCATCTCTGGCAACACCATCTCTATGAATATCAATGACTACCTCTATGGAAGGGTTGTCTTTTAATATTTTTTTAATATTCACTTCCATTCTCTCGTAAGCCCCCATAATCTGTGTTCTGCCATCCACTACATCATATCTTGTAACATCATGAATTGACTTGATTCCATATTTGGTTTCTAGATCTTTTACTACCTTCTCCCCAACTCCCGCCACTCCATCATATACATTATTGGGGTCACTATCTTTATATGCCTCATGAATATGGGTATGAAAAATTAAAACTTTCGGCTCATCCTTGCTGCTTTTTATTTTTAAATCCGTACTTAAAAATTTATCTACATTGAATAAATCTGGTGTAAGGGCTGTCCTTGAATCTACTGTATAAAAATTCTTCTTTAAATAATTAATATCCTTTAGTTTATTTAATTCTGCTGATGTTATATTTTCCTTTTTCGTATGATCTTCTTCTGTTAGTGTAGAATCTGTTTCTGGTTGGAACATAATATCATCGACGCCAATCAGTTCTGTTATATTTGCATTTTGATTTTCAGCTTCCCCTTCTAGTGCTTTTGTTTCCCCATAAAAAACAGGACTAATCTCATCTACTGTTTTGTCAATGTTGCCCTGTTCCAAATTAATTGTAAAAGCCTCTTGTCCTTCTTGACTCTCCACTTTATAAAGTAAATTTTCATCACTGGCATTTGCCTTATACAATGGTATTGTTTCACTTAGAAAGAAGTCCAATATATCTGTATTTTCATACGCAAAAAAGTAGGTATAATAAAATAATATACCCACCATTAATAATATAGGGAATTTTTTAGCTATATTATTTCCACGTTTTTTTCCAAATCCCATCTTAATACCCCTTTTGTCATCTAAATTAAGGCTGAAACTACCGTGTGCATACCTCTAATTATTTTATGAGTAAAGAAGCCCTAATATGATATTCAAATTAAAAAGGCGGCTATTAGAAAGTAACTTTCTAATAGCCGCCAAAATTTTTACTCTATTTCTTTTTTTATAATTTGAATCCCTAACTCTTGCAATTGTTTTTCATCTACATCAGAAGGTGCACTTGTCATCGGACAAGAAGCATCTTTTACTTTTGGAAAGGCAATTACATCTCTAATACTTGACGCCCCTGTCATCAACATCAAGATTCTATCAAGTCCAAAAGCTAAACCACCATGTGGTGGAACCCCGTACTTAAATGCGTCTAATAAGTATCCAAATCTTTCGTATGCTACTTCATTAGAAAAACCTAAAATATTAAACATTTTTTCTTGTACTTCACGTCTGTAAATTCTTAAACTTCCACCGCCAAGTTCAACACCATTCAGCACCATGTCATATGCTTTGGCACGAACTCTCACTGGATCTGTGTCGATAAACTCCAAATCTTCATCCATCGGAGAAGTAAATGGATGATGCTTCGCAAAAAATCGATTGTCATCTTCGCTCCACTCAAGCAGTGGAAACTCTGTTACCCACAAAAATTTAAAATCATTGTCCTTTGTAAGTCCAAGTTTTTTGGATACTTCAAGTCTCAAATTACCTAAAACATCAAAAACAACATTATCTTTGTCAGCAGAAATCAAAAGTAAATCTCCTTTTTCCCCACCTAAAGCATCTACTATTTCTTTTAACTTATCTTCTGTGAAGAATTTTGAAATTTGAGATTTAATTTCCCCTTCCTCAGTAATAGAAATCCAAACAAGACCTTTTGCTTTGTATGTTTTTGCAAGTTCAACCAAGGCATCAATTTGTTTTCTAGGGAAATTAGCACATCCTTTGGCATTTATTCCTCGAACACTGCCACCATTTTCAAGGGCTGATTTAAAAACTGCAAATTCACTATCGGCCACAATATCAGAAATATTATTTAACTCCATACCAAAGCGAATATCTGGTTTGTCAGAACCAAAACGTTCCATGGCTTCTGCATAAGGCATTCTAAGGAAAGGTGTTTCTACTTCGACTTGAAGCACTTCTTTAAATACTTTTTTGATTAATCTTTCATTGATATCCAGAATTGTTTCCATGTCAGTAAAAGAAAGTTCCATGTCTATTTGGGTAAATTCTGGTTGTCTATCTGCACGTAAATCTTCATCTCTAAAACATTTTACAATTTGAAAATACCGATCAAGGCCTGATACCATTAAAATTTGTTTAAATAGTTGAGGTGATTGAGGTAGTGCATAAAAATTACCAGGATGAACACGGCTAGGAACTAAATAGTCTCTTGCACCTTCTGGACTGCTTTTGATTAACATTGGTGTTTCAACTTCTAAAAATCCTTCTTCACTTAAAAAACTTCTTACGACTTGAGCAGTTTTATGACGTAAAATTAAATTATTTTGTAACTCTGGTCGCCTTAAATCCAAATATCGATATTTCAATCTTAAATCATCTTTTACCCCTGTTTCTTCAATGTGAAACGGAGGTGTTTCTGCTTCTGACAAAATTTTAAGTTCTTTTGCTGCAATTTCAATTTTGCCTGTTTTCATGTTGGGATTGATATTTTCTTCTGTTCTCGCTTTTACAACCCCTGTAACAGCAAGCACAAACTCACCACGAATGGTTTCTGCTTTATGAAAAATTTCGTCTAACCCAGAATTTCCATCTATAACGGTCTGAACAAGCCCGCTTCGATCTCTTAACGCTATAAAAATAAGTTTACCCATGTCACGGCGTCTGTTTACCCAGCCCATTACCGTAACGGTTTGACCTATCAAATTTTCATTTATATCGCAACACATATGGGTTCTTCTCATACCTGCCATTGATTCACTCATGTTCTAATTCTCCTTTTGTATAAAAAAATTAACTAACGCTGCAATTTCAACCTGACTTTGTTCCCCTGTTTCCATGTTTTTAACACTTACAAAACCTTTCTCTAAATCATCATCTCCGATAATAAAAGAAAATTTTGCTTCCATTTTATCTGCATATTTAAGTTGTGATTTTACGCTTCTTGACAAAATATCTGTTTCTGCTGATATACCTTGTTTTCTTAGTTCAAAAACAAGACTTTGTGATTTTAAAAATCCGCCTTCACCAACAAAACCTGCAAAAACTTGTGTATTCTTTTTGGCTATGTTCGCTACCTTCTGGCTCTCCATGGCAAGTAATAACCGTTCGATTCCAATTGCAAAACCAACTGCTGGCGTTTTAGGCCCACCATACTGCTCAATTAAATTGTCATAACGACCGCCTCCACAGATGGTTCCTAGGGCACCAATGTCATTCGAAATAAACTCGAAAACGGTTCTAGTGTAATAATCAAGCCCTCTCACAATTTTATCATCCACCACAAATGGAATTCCCAAATTATGTAAGCTCGTCTTTAACATTTCAAAATGTTCTCTGCATTCAACATCCAGTGATTCAATGGTAGATGGTGCATTTCTAATAATTTCTTTACAAGTATTCACTTTGCAATCTAGCACACGCAAAGGATTTTTTTCGTATCTTTCTTGACAAGTAGGGCAAAGACTTGCCAAATTGTCTCCAATATAATTTTTTAAAATCTCATTATATTTTTTTCTACATTCATTTCCACCTAAGCTGTTGATATGAAGTTCAATATTTTTTAAATTTAATCTTCTAAAAAGCTCATATACCAAAGAAATTACTTCTACTTCACAAGAGGCAGAAGCAGATCCAAAAACTTCAACCCCAAACTGGTGAAACTGGCGGTACCTTCCTGATTGTGGTCTTTCATATCGAAAAGCTGGTGTAATATAAAAAAGTTTGCACGGTTGAACGCCAGCATATAATTTATGCTCTATAAACGCCCTGGCAACCCCTGCTGTTCCTTCTGGTTTTAGAGTCAAGCTTCTTTCGCCTTTATCAACAAACGTGTACATTTCTTTTTGAACAACATCTGTTGTTTCCCCTACCCCTCTTTGAAAAAGTTCTGTATGCTCAAAAACAGGCGTTCTTATTTCAGAAACACCAAAGTCATTACATAAGTTTCTTATACAATTTTCCACATCGTTTAATCGTTGTATATCATCACCTAAAATATCTTTTGTTCCTCTTGGGGCTTGAATTAACATATTCCACCTGCCACCTTTCGCTCAATCATTTCATCAATTCGTAAAATATATTCGTCAACATTTTTAACATTAAAAACTCTTTCTATTCTATTGGTATGTAAATCCACTAGCTTGGTGATTGCACCAGATCCAGCTGCTAAAATAGATTGTTTTTCTTCCATAATCAAAATATTATATAAACATTCTTTATTTGGTAAACTATAGCCTACATTTTCAAAGTTCCCAATCATATTCTTTTGTCTGTATAAATAGTAAGGGTGCATTCCCATCTGAGCTGTTTTATCGAAGGAAAACTTTAACATATCGTCAATTTGTTGTAAATTCGAAAAAGTTAAACTATCTAGTTGTTCTTTTATTTTAGAAGCTCTTTTCACTGCTAATGTGTGAATGGTAATACTATCTGGAATTTTTTCCAATTTCTCTATTTGAGAAAAAGTATGATAGACATCTTGTAGTGTTTCATCAGGTAACCCTAAAATTAAATCTACATTGATATTGTCAAAAGAAACTTTTTGTGCCAGCTCATACGCTTTATAAAAATCCAACACAGAATGAGAACGCCCAATTTTACTTAGTGATATATCATTTAAAGATTGGGGATTAATTGAAATTCTTGAAACATTATAATTTTTTAAAATGTTTAATTTTTCAATATTAATGGTATCAGGTCGCCCTGCTTCCACTGTAAATTCTTTTACATTGCTGATATCAAAATAGCTACAAATTATATTTAGCAAATAGTCCAACTGTTTTTCATTTAAAGAAGTAGGAGTTCCCCCACCAATATAAATTGATTCAATGTCACGTGTCTTACAATAATTTTTTAGATGAAACAATTCTTTTTCAATACACGCTAAATACTTATCCACACGCCCTGTTTTCTCATACTGTAAAAGTGGGTATGAAGTAAAGGAGCAGTAGGTACACCGAGTCGGACAAAAAGGAATTCCTACATAAAGGCTTACCGAGTCTTTTCTATATTTTTCTAAAATTATTTTTTCGTGTTCCGCTACTGTAATGGCTAAATTAATTTTCTCTCCAGAAACGTCATCTTCCTTGGACAAAAATGCTGAAATTTCTGCATTAGAAAGCCCCATATCCCAAAGTTCAAAAATAATTTTTGTTGGGCGAATCCCTGTTAACATTCCCCATGATGGTTTAAAATGCTTATAACCTTTTAAAATATCATAAACAGAACGTTTTATATATCGTATGATAGATTTTCCTTTTGAATTTTCCTGATGGAAGCTAACAGTTGCTTCCGAAATTTTAGTTCCATTTTCAAAAAGTAAAGCCCTACAACAATTATCCAACAGCTCACTGACAACAGTAAACCCTTCTTCTGAAACAGCTTCTATTTGGGCATAGTGCTGATTCGGAAAAAAAACTTGGATAATCGTTTGGACTTCATAAACAAAACTATGATTTTTTAAAATAAAATACATTTCATCACCAAATACCTTGTCAAATTCCTATGTCTTATCATTTTTTACAAAAACTTATTATATTGCTTTTCATATAAAATTTCAGTTTGACCACCATGTCCAGGAAAAACTTTCGTCTCATCGGGAAGAGTCAATAATTTATTTTTAATACTGTCAATCAAACCTTGGGAATCTGAATAGTCAAAATCAGTTCTGCCAATTGTGCCTCGAAATAAAGTATCTCCTGAAAATAAAACCTGGTCGGCTTCACAATAATAAACACAACCACCAGGGGTATGACCTGGTATATTCATCACTTTCAGTTTAAATTGCTCATTCAGTTCAAAAACTTCATTTTCAGAAAATAAAATATCGCCCTCAAAACTTAATTCTTTTCTGGTAAACATTTGTGATAAGTTCAAATAGGCTGACTTTAAAATTTCATTTTCAGACTCATATAAACAAACGGGAACATCCAATTCATTTTTAATCACTTCTATTGCACCAATATGATCAAAATGCGCATGAGTCAACAAAATAGCTTTTACATTTAAATTATAATCTTCTATAAAACGAATGATTTTTTTACTTTCTGCGCCTGGGTCAATTATAACAGCATCACGGGTATTTTCATCATAATAAATATAACAATTTACACTCATGGCACCAACAGGCAAACATTTCACAACCATAAATTTCTCCTTACCTTTCTAACACAATTGTAACAGGTCCATCATTTAAAAGTTCCACTTTCATATCAGCTTGAAAAATACCACATTGAACAGTGGGAAAAACAATTTTCATCTGTTTTATAAATTCGTTAAACAACGCCAATGCTTCGTCTTGCTTCGCACAATCTGTAAAATTGGGACGTCTGCCCTTTCTCGCATCTGCATAAAGGGTAAAGTTCGGCACAATAATAAGTCCACCCGCTACATCTGCTAATGATAAATTCATTTTATCATCCTCATCTTCAAAAATTCTCATATTGATGATTTTATCAACCATAAAGGGAATTTTAGATGCGTCGTCGTCAGCCGAAAATCCAACTAAAACAAGAAATCCTTTTTCAATTTTAGCAACAATTTCCAAATTAACCGTAACTTTTGCATATGAAGTTCGTTGAATAATAATTTTCATTAGGTTGTAACCCTTTCTATTTCGTGAATCCCCGAAATATGTTTAAACTTTTTCGTTAGCTTTTCCAGTTGTGCCTTATTTTTAATTTCAATCACTACATTAAAAACAGCTTCACTTTTGTACGTACGAGCATTGAGGGCTTTTACAGCAATTTCTTCTTCTGTTAGTACCCGAGAAATGTCCATAATAATTCCCATTCGATCATCCGTTGTAATTTTAATTTCCGTTAAATAGCAAGCTTGATTTTCACTTTTCGCACCAACCTGCCACTCTGCTTCCATTAATCTATTTCTGTTTTCATCATCCAAATTAATAATATTAACACAATCTGTCCTGTGAATAGAAACACCTCGTCCACGAGTAACAAAACCAATAATTTCATCTCCTGGAACAGGGTTACAACATTTTGAAAATCGGACACTAATATCCCCTACACCTTTAACCACAATTCCACTTTTACTTCTGTTTTCATTGATGTGAACTGTTTCATCAGGTTTAATAAGGTCAAGCATTGGATTATTTTTTTTCTGTTCTTTAATTAGCTCCTCATGAAGCCTATTGATAATTTGGCCTTCCTTAATTCCCCCATGACCAACAGCAGCACATAATGAATCCCAATCTTGGAATCCATATTTATTTAAGACAATATTAAGCCATTCTGTACGGTATAATTCATGAGTATTTAACCCTTTTTTCTTCGCATCTTTTTCTAGTAAATCTTTTCCGTTAATTGTGTTTTCAATTTTATTTTCTTTTTTAAACCATTGGTTTATTTTATTTCTTGCATGACTACTTTTTACTAACTTCAGCCAGTCTCTACTTGGGCCTCTTGAATTTTGAGAAGTAATTACTTCGATTCTATCGCCATTATTAATTTTATAGTCAAAGGTTACAATTTTCCCATTTGCCTTGGCACCAATCATCTTGTTCCCAACAGCAGAGTGAATGGTATACGCAAAATCAATTGGTGTAGAATCACTTGGCAAACTGATGACTTCACCTGTTGGTGTAAAACAATAAACATTGTCATTAAAAACATTTAAGTCTAATTTTAAAGCATCCATAAATTCACGGTTATCTGACAAATCCCTTTGCCATTCGAGAATTTGTCGTAACCACGCAAGTTTTTCTTCTTCTGCATTAGGGCTAACTTCGCCACTTTTTGTTTCTTTATATTTCCAGTGAGCCGCTATCCCATATTCGGATGTTCTGTGCATTTCCCACGTACGTATTTGAACCTCAAAAGGCTCCCCTTCTGGGCCAATCAGCGTATTGTGAAGGGATTGATACATATTGGCTTTTGGCATGGCAATATAATCTTTAAATCTACCTTGAATAGGTTTGTACATTTCATGTACAATTCCAAGAACCTCGTAACAATCTCTTACGGAATCCACAATTACCCGAACCGCAAATAAATCGTAGATTTGGTCTAATGTTTTGTCTTGATTGTGCATTTTTTTATAAATACTAAAAAAGTGCTTTGGTCTACCGTCAACCGTGCCTTCGATTTCGGCTTCTTCAAGCTTTTTCTTTAAGTCAGAAACAATATTTTCAACATATATAACTCTTTCGCTCTGTTTACGTTCGATTTTTTCAGCCAAATCATAATAAGCATCTGAGTCTATATAGCGTAATGATAAATCTTCTATATCATATCTTAATTTTGAAATCCCAAGTCTATGGGCAAGAGGCGCATAAATATCTAAGGTTTCTTGGGCGATTTCTTTTTGCTTTTGTGGCGTCATAAACTTTAATGTTCTCATATTATGAAGTCTATCTGCTAGTTTTATCAAAATAACCCTAATGTCTTTTGCCATGGCAAGAAACATTTTACGATAATTTTCAGCTTGTTGTTCTTCTTTTGTGGAATATGCGATTTTCCCAAGTTTTGTAACACCATCTACTAAAAGTGCAATTTCCTCACTAAACATATTCACAATGTCTTGATACGTATATTCAGTATCTTCTATTATATCGTGAAGTATGCCTGCAACAATCGTTTCTATGTCCAGTTCAAGCTCTGCTAAAATAATAGCAACCGAAAGTGGGTGAATGATGTACGGTTCTCCCGAACGCCTTAATTGTTTCTCATGAGCTTGCTTGGCTAATAAGTATGCCTTTTCAATCATGGCAAAATCGTTAGAAGGGTGATATGATTTTAAAGTTTTCATTAGTTTCTCATAAAGTTCCTCAGCAGTCATAAAATTCACCCCTCTTCTTTTCAATTTTTATAGTCTCATTATATTTCTATTTTAAATGAAATACAATCATTTTTACATATTGTCAATCTCTTTTAGTAACGCTTCTACTAAATCATTTTCTGCTACTTTTTTTAAAAGTTTTCCTTTTTTAAAAATAATGCCAACACCTCGTCCACCAGCAATTCCGATGTCCGCATCTTTTGCTTCTCCAGGTCCATTTACTGGGCAACCCATTACAGCCACTTTAATTTCTTTGTGAATACTCTTACATTTTTCTTCTATAATATTTGCAATTCCAATTAAATCAATTTCAGTTCTGCCACAAGTAGGACAAGAAATAAATTCAATGCCTTCTTTTAATAGACCTAAGGACTTCAAAATATTTTTTGCACATTTCACTTCTTCAACAGGATCACCAGTAAGAGAAACTCGAATGGTATCCCCTATTCCTCTGGATAAAATAGAACCAATTCCGACAGAAGATTTTATCATTCCCATGTTAATGGTTCCTGCTTCTGTAATTCCAACATGCAGTGGATAATCTGTTTTATCTGCCAGCAGACTGTATGCTTCTATGGTAAGAGGTACATTTGACGACTTAATGGAAATAACAATATCATTAAAATCATACTTTTCTAAAATATGAATATGTTTTAATGCACTATCCACTAACCCTTCTGCTGTGACACCAGCATATTTTTCTAAAAATTCTTTTTCCAGCGAACCTGAATTAACACCAATTCTAATTGGAATTTTATATTGTTTTGCCATTTTAATTAGTTCTGCTATTTTTTCTTCGCTCCCGATATTACCAGGATTGATTCTTAGCTTATTTATTCCCATTTCAATAGATTTCATTGCAAGTCTATGGTCAAAATGTATATCTGCAACCAGTGGAATATGTATCTGTTTTTTTATATCATAAATAGCAGTAGCTGCCTCTAAATCAGGGACTGCAACTCTTACGATTTCACAGCCAGCTTCTTCAAGTTGTAAAATTTGATTCACTGTTGCGGAAACATTTCTTGTATCTGTATTTGTCATCGATTGAATTGCTATTTTATTATAATCTCCAACTGTTAAATCCCCTATTTGAATGGCTCTTGTTTTTTTTCTATTATATAACATTTTAACAGCCTCCTTTATAATTGTATCCAAAATTTCAATATTATTTAATTTTATATTATAACATAAACAAAAAAAAGTGTCGATAAAAAATATTCTCTAGGTATCTGTCAAAAATTTATCTATTATGATATAATGAAGCTATATTCCTAACAAAAAAGAGTTTTCTAATTTGAAAGGCGTTTAAAATTTCATAATCATAATTAATTTTTTATACTAATAACGATCTTTTTTCATTGCTTGATGATCACAAGCTTGAAGGGGCAAGCGCAACGTCCCCAAGATCTATTTATTTTTTAAAAAATTAATTTTAATTGTTGTATTTTAAAACACGCCATCTATTCGGAAGCGTGTTTTTTGTTTTACTATCAAAGGGGTCTTGCCATGAAAAAAATTGTTGTCATCAGTATTATTTTAGAAAATCCAAATGAATCACAAGGGATGCTGAACGAAATTATATCAAACTACAAAAATGTCATCAAAGGTAGAATGGGTCTGCCAATTGAAAATTTAGGAATCGGAGCCGTGTCTCTCACAACATTAGGAACCATGGATCAGATAAATTCTTTGACAGGAAAACTAGGAAACCTTCCAAATGTGACCATCTCGACTGCTGTCTCTAAAAAAAATATTACGGATTAAAAATATGGCTATATTGAGGAGTGAATTTTATGAATTTTATTGATAACAAATATATTGAAAGCTTGCTTCAAGTTTCAAAAAATGCGACTGATGTAGAAATAAATGGAGTTTTAAATAAAGCAGAAAACTTTAGCGGTCTAACCCATAAAGAAGTTGCGATTTTGTTAGCATCAGAAAAAAAAGAACATATTGCCAGAATTTTTAAAGTGGCAGGCAAAATAAAAGAAAGAATTTATGGAGATAGAATCGTTATGTTTGCCCCCCTTTACATTAGTGACCACTGTGTGAACAACTGTAAATATTGTGGCTTTAGCCACCACAACAAATTTAACAGACGAAAACTTACTATGGAGCAAGTACGGGAGGAAGTAAAAATATTAGAAAAAATGGGACACAAACGTCTTGCACTAGAGGCTGGAGAAGACCCAGTAAGTTGTGACATCGATTATGTGCTTGAATGTATCAAAACCATTTATGATATAAAATGTGACGATGGAGAAATAAGACGTGTCAATATCAACGTAGCCGCTACAACGGTTGAAAATTATAAAAAATTAAAAGATGCCAACATCGGTACCTATATTCTTTTTCAAGAGACATACCATAAAAAAACTTATGAAGATGTTCATATTTCTGGTCCAAAAAGCAATTATGAGTACCATTTAACCGCCTTTGACAGAGCTATGGAAGCTGGCATAGATGACGTTGGTGCTGGGGTTTTGTTTGGATTGTATGATCCAAATTTTGAAGTTCTTTCACTTATGATTCACAATGAATATCTTGAAGAAACTCATGGCGTAGGATTCCACACTGTTTCCATGCCCCGCCTTTGTAGTGCGGAAGGCTTAGACAAAAG
>JAVBJQ010000045.1:0-9181 GCA_031546905.1 Eubacteriales bacterium
CAACCACTACACCTTCAGAAGCAACAGTTGTCGTTTTTATGCGGAAATCTATTTATTGCATGTTTCGTTTTTTGCCGGATTTAACCATACTGCGAATTATTAAGTCGAAACAAACAATGGATTTTGACCCGCCAGAATCCAGTGTTGCTTAATTGTTACCATTTTTTCACTTTTTTACCCTTCGACTCATTGTCGTTTTTCGACTTTGGTCAGCTTTGCTTTGCCTTGATTTTGAGCTAAACTTTTAACTGTTCATAATTTATTGTGGGCTCACTTAAATCCAAATACATTGCGATTTGAGCTATACTCTTTCCCTTACACACTAAAATCATGACTTGGATTTTGTTTCTTTCGCTATATTTTGCGTCTCGTTTTGCTTTCTTTAGTAATTCCAACGTGTCACTATTTTCGTTAATCTCAATTCGTTTCATATCGCCCCAAACCCCTTTTTATCATTTTATCAGATTTTGGGGCGTTTTGTTAAATTTATTTTTGTTATCTATATAGCTTGAAATTTCTCATATACCAATGTCATTACGCCCCTTTTTTGTTTCGGTTAAAAAGCCTTAACGTAAACGGATACTTAAAACTAACACAATTATAGAAAATTACAAATATAAACAAAACTATCATAAATAATGCCATTTCAAGATTAATATTATTTATCATAGAAACAAATGTTAAATCTGTGTTGGCAACAAACAATGCAAAAAACATGATTATATTAAAAACAAAAATAATGTTAGCTATAATTTTTGTAGTATATTTAGCACCAATTGCAATAAATAAATATATAATAATTAAATTAAAGTGGGAACCCTGATGAATAGTTGTTACAGCTGGCTCAAACATAAGCATTGGCCAAACAAAAAAAGAAAGAAATGTAAAATAAATCGTTATTTTAGCTTGATATGATAATGGCTCCTTTTTTAAACAATATTTGTCTATCATATGAATCATTAAGCTGAGTAAAAATAAATTCAATACTAATGGTGAGCCGAAAGTTCGTATATGCTCTGTCCCAATTACAGGAATTCCAAACCAATTAATCATTGTATATGGAAATAAAGCTTTAATATTTTCAATTTTGTTCTGTATAATGTCTTTTATTGGCGTTTGAGTATAAGCTTTTATGAAAGCCTCCGTAAAAGAAAGATTATTTACTTCTATAACACCTGCTAAATGCCATTTAAAAAGCCTGTTTCCTGGCGGATCTACAAATTTTTGAAATAGTATCCATGGGATATATGTACATAAAAATGAAGCAAAGGCAGTCATAATAAATTTATAATGCAGTTTGTGTTTATTAATCATAATAGCTATGCCAAGCGCTATACAAGAAAAAATTATACCCCCATGTGATAGTAGTGACAAGGCAGCTGCTACACCAATAAGTACTGACTGTATATAATGCCTTATTTCAATTCTACTTATCTGACATAAATTAAACACTAATATGTATGTTAGCGAAAATAATGGAATAGTTAATAATTTTGGCCATAAAAAAACAGAATTTATCAAATACACACCTGAAAATATTGCTGAACTCAATATTAGTCCTATGACTTTTTTATCCAGTTCATAAAATATACATATCGAAAATAAACCTGGTATCCACAACAATTCAAGGTAGGTACCAACATATTGATAAAACATAACCTCATTAAAAATCGATAGTGGTCGTACCGTTGTTAGAATAGCAGTTGCTAACGGAGGTCTATCGCTTGCTAACCAATCTCCTAAAAAGTTTTCAAAAGATAAACCGTTGTATATCCTTTCAAGAAATAGCTTAGGTATAATGTTATCTGCTGGAAGCCCTTTAACAAATCTATTGTTCGCAACCCATTCAGTAATACCGTCCGATGGAGAGTATATATACAAAGCACTTAAATAAAAGCAAGCTGTCAATAAGGTCAAAACAATTGGTGCAATAAATCTATGTTCAAAAATAATTTTTTCAAAAGTTTTAAATTTAAGAAAAAATATTATTAAGCATGTCAAAATAAATAAACATGAAAAATATCTCCCAAATAAATGATTAAAAAAATATATCCAAAATATGATATAAGAAATTAAAGATGCTATAGTTATACTTAGGATTAACAACCATTTTTCATCTACTATTTGTCTTGATACCAGCAAAAATGCTAACAAAAAACCTGGTACTAAGAATAATAAAATATAAACAAACGCGGCAGGTATTGACATAATATTGATTATAGACTTGAAATTTGGGATAGTGGACTTTAATGGCTCTGAAACTCCTAGCCATCCTTCCATCTTATCACTTGCATCACTTGCTGTAATTCTAAAGCTTTTTTCCTCTGCACCAAGATTTACATTCCACATAAAACCTTGAATAAAATGCCCTTCCTTAGTGCAATTAATTCTACTAATATTTCCTTTTTTAGTTTTGGTTTCTATGTATAATTCATTCCCATTTCCATATGGCGTGCCATATACCATAAAGCTAATAGTTCCCCGAGACTTATACCAACCCGAAACAAATTTTCCATTTGTAGCATCTGTATTCATCCATGAACCGTATATCTTTGCACCATATTGTGTTAGGCTTGTATCCGTTGGGTATATCTTTCCTTCTCCAAATCCTTGGTCATATTCTATGAAACTGTTATCTAATTTTATTATCCCCTTATCTGTGTACATGGTTTTTTCAGTTATATAATTCAGAATCATAACGACAAAAAAACAAACTACAACTAATATAAGAATGACTTTATTAAATATTGTCAAATAATCCATTTTTTCTATGTTTTTTTTGAAATACATTTGATCATTTCCTTTTCATAAAAGTTTTTGGCCACAGATGGGTTTTATCTATAAATTTTCATACACCATAACTATGACGTTTAATAGAGTTCATCGGAAATTAATCATCTATGATATTCAAAATTAATTATACCACAGATTAAAACATTTCGAACCCAAAACGTTTACGACGATTACGGTACTTATTGGATGTTATTTTGAACACCTTAATTTTTTCATTAATGTTTTCAATGAGAATTAGGTCAGAAGAAAGACGGCGGTTTTCAGTTTTTTCATCTTCTGTTAATTTGCCGCCCTTAGGCTTTTTCTTCGGTGTTTCACTATTTCTATGCAATTTTAAAACACCTTAAAATCCACTGTCAGCTTGGATTTTAATATCTGCTGAAACAGCACACCCAATGCTGTTTTCATAGAGCCTAAAATCATGTGTACTACCATCCATGTGAGCTGTGCAAATGATTTCATCAGTTGAACAATTGACAATTAGTTGGGTTTTTATTATGTGTTTCTTCTTTTTCCTGGAATACCACCTACGTTATTTTTTGGGGACGTTATATCGGACTTTCAGTCACATCAACAAGTACAATCTCTATTTTTGTATCTTCACAAAGTGCTTTTTTATCTGGCAAACTAAAATTTCCAATTTTTATTAAAGTGTCTTCAACCCATATAATGATGTCATGCGCCATTGCTTCTCGAATTTCAAATTCAAACGCAAGTTCTTTTTTGTTTGACATATTGCCGCCAATATTTAAGACTTAAAAGTAACTGTTATTCAATTGTTGATTCAGAGTGTCTGACACTCTATTTATGTTTTTCTGCATAAGCTGATTGTAGAACTTCTATCGTTACTTTATATGTTTCTTTTGTACTCCGATTATTTGTTTAAAATCTCCATCGTCTAGTCTCTTTAATTTTTCATAATATTTCATTCTATGTCCCCCATGCCTATTTCAAAATATTAGGCAATTTTTGTAAATTTTTGCTAAGTTAATTTTGGAGGAGGTCTATTAAACTTTATATCTAAACTACTTACTCTGCTACATTTTGAAAACTAGCAACACCATCTTTTAAAGTTAATTGAAAATTTGTTTTTATATCATAATAGTGGATTAAATCTTCTGATAGTATTTGTAACTTGAATGGGTATACACCGTCTTTTATTACTCTTATAGGTATACTTCTTTCATAGCCACTATATAGATATTTGGGAGTTTTGAAGTGGTTTGCTACATCCTGACGGTTAACTCCATAAAAAGCTTTGTATTTATACTCCCCAAAACATATATATACCGAATCAGCTACATTTTTTTGCATGGGATCTACCGCCCATGAAGAAATTGTGATGTATGGTTCTTTTTCATCCTGAATAATTTTAACTGTATTTATATCTATTACGGTTGGTGGTGTATCTAAAGTACGAATTGCATTTTCTTTTATACTGAGAGTTTTAGGTATTGTATTCATAGATTTTGAAAACACATTGTAGGAGTGTGCTTGTAGTATTTGTGAGTACCGTTTAATTGCATCGGCGTCTGGGAATAGCTGAATTAAAAGTTGTGTAGGTTGAGTTTCGTATGTGCTTAAAAGAAATTGATTTTGAACTTTTCTAGATTTATCGATTTGCGCTGCTTTGAAAAAATCCATTGCAGATATCGGAAATGAAATGAGTAAAATAAAAACTGTTATAACTCGATAATAAGTAAATGCATTGTCTAGATTTAAATTGATTTTTTTGTTAATGACAATATTTCTTTTGCTTATCATAAATAAATAAATACTTTCGACAATAATAAGACTATAGGTTGTATATCTTGATGCTGTTGACTGATTAATACCAAAACCAGCTCTACCAATCGCAATAGACGTATCAACTAAAAGACCAAAAATCATTACACCCACTACAAAAAAATCAACTTCATAATTTGATATGATAAACCAAATAAAAATACACAAAGATATCACTATAATAATCAAACCAAACACTATCGCAGTGTCAATATCTGTGAATAAACCACTCCCTATTAACGAACATAAGTATGACAAAAAAGCAATAGGATTTTTTAAAGCATATGTGATACTTGGGTGAGCTTCTGGCTTATGATAATTCAAAAAATAACCAATCCAGACTGATAACGCCACTAAATTCCATATGTGAAACTTTATGTTTTTCAACACATTTTTTCTTTTATGAAATAGCCATACGGCACTAACAGCAATCCATAACATTAAACCGTGTATAGAAGAAAAAGAGGCAATAATAGCACATATAAGAGCAATTAAAAAATATGCAACACTTTTGTGTCCTTGACTATTAATACTTCTATATACAAAAAACAGAGCTTGTATAGAAAAAACATATACCATTATAAAAAAAAGTTGAAATCCCCATAAAAAATTTTCATACTGAATAGGATTAAATATCAAAAAACCTAGTAATAGTGCATATAAGATATTCCATTTTTCTTTCATTATTGTTTTTAAATAAAAAATCATAGTTATGTAGACTGTAGCAACTAAAAAGATTGAGCAGTACATTTGAGCAATAGAATTCATATTTGTTACTTTTGCAATTATATAATAAACAATTCGCCCAAAAAGCTGCCTATGTTCATTATGTTGTGCAAATATGGACTGAAAGTCTATTTTATTATTGGCAACCAAATCTATAGTTGAATACTCATCCCAATACAACACATTCACAGCAAATATTTTGATATATACGATAGCAAATACAACCGGCAAAGAAACAATTATCAAATTTATATATTTTTTTGTGTTTTCGGACATATACATTTCCTTCTCTTCCCTTCTTTGCCGTATCACCTCATTGATTGCCTATTCAGTCATTACCATGCTTATTTTACCACTAAATAAATTCCTAAAGCAATCGTAAGAAATCCTGCATATTGGGTAGGTTTAATACTTTCTTTAAATACTAGAACAGATAGAACCGTAACTACAATAAAACTTCCACTTACTACGATAGGATAAGCAATATTAAGATTCATAACTCTAAGCACTAAACTATAGAATAACAATGATATGCCATAAAATGCACAGCCTAAAATAAAAATTGGATTCATAGCAAAACACTTAATAAAACCTATGACTCCATTCATCTCTGAATTATTGACATTTAACATGCTTTGCTTAATAAGCGCGTTTCCTGCCGCATTAAAAATTATATTACACAGTAAAAAAATTACTATTTTCATTTGGTTCCTCTTTTCCGGAACCATGTGTTTTTAATAGCAAAAAAGTACCAATATAAATATCTTGGCATCCATTCCCACATCTTAAAATTCGAGTTTCCTTCTGTTCGGTCGTACCAAGTAGATGGTAATTCACTAACTCTATACCCGCACACGTAAGACTTTATCGTTAGTTCCATTCCTAACTCGAACCCACCAGTAGATTGTATTGTTATAGTATCAAGCACTTTCCTGCTGTACATTTTAAAACTATTAGTCACATCATGAGTAGGTATTCGTATAAGAAAATGAAGAGATACTCCGGCAATTCTTGAGAACAACTTCTTCAAAAACGGTCCGCCTATCTGCTTTCCACCTTTCATATACCGTGAACCACATACGATATCATGCCCATTTTCAATTTTTTCCAGCATAGAATCCACAACTTCTAGATTATCGGACAAATCTGCCATGACAACCAACACAGCTTTCGCAGTACTCTTGACAAATCCAGTCTTTATGGCATTCAATGCCCCTTTGCCATAAATATTTTGTTCAAGTGTTATTTCAAATAGATAATCTCTATAAATTTCATTGACCACTGGCACAGTGTTATCTTCAGGTTTATCGTACACCACAATGATTCTTTTTTCTGTTTTTATTTTTTTTTGTATTTCTTCAAACAAATTCTTGATATTGTCCTTTTCATTGTAAACCGGAACGACTATGTCCAGCATCATATTCTCCCTCGCCAAAAAAAATTGAATCTATCCTTGATACAATTTAACTAAATTTAGCAAAATCGGTTGAGTTACAGAAAATTTATTTTCAAAACTCAACCATATAATTTAGTATTTATTATATATTTCCGAGTGTAACCTGTTCTTTTATCCAAGGTATTACTTCATCCAGTGTTTCGCTAAGGCTAGTTTTCGCTTCATACCCAAGTACATCCTTAGCTTTTTGAACGGACGGTACTCTCTTCTGAACATCATATTCATATGCTTTGTCACTAATATAATTAAATGGCTTGTCCCCATTAATTTTTTTCCATATCATCTGAGCCAATTCAAGAACAGTAGTTGAAACAGGAGTTGATATATTAAAATCATTATTTATTGCCTTTTCGTCCTCAATACACATCCTTATGCCCTGTGCTAAATCTCCGCCATAGGTATAATGACGCACTTGATTACCACTTCCAAGTATATGAAGTGGGTCTTGACCTTTAAATATTTTTTGAACTAAATCTGGAACAACATGACTCATTGCTAGTTTTACGTTTCCAGACAAAATTTCTTTTTCATTTTTTGCTCGCTGCTCGCCTATACCAACGCAATTAAACGGACGAATAATTGTGTATGGAAGTTTATATTGCTCAAAAGCACCTTTTGCATAGTATTCACATGAAAGTTTCTGAAATCCGTAAGTAGAAAGAGGCGGTGGACATTTCAGCTGGTCACCCTCAGGAGTTGGATACTGTGTAGCACATTCGTATACCATTGAGGAAGATAGCACATTGATTTTCTTTAGTCTCTTTTCCTTATGTGCCCAAATAGCCGCATCAAATGTTGAAGCTGTAATTCTTTCGTTTTCTGCTAGTAAATCATAAGCATATTCGTGGAAATATGTTATTCCACCTATCATTGCAGCTATAGCCACAACTTGGTCGCAATCTTCTATCAACTCTTTCATAAGCTTAACGTCTTTAGCATCACCCTCTATTATGCTATAGTTGGGGTGATTATCGTAACTTTTTTCTAGATGTCCATATTTACTGAAATTATCAATACCAACAACCGTATGCCCCCTTTTTAATAAATCTTCAACTAGATAACCGGCAATAAATCCTGCAGAACCTGTAACTAAGACTTTCATCAAACTATTCCTCCGTTTCCGAGTACGTTCCAAATATCAGCAATTATCTTGTTCTCTATTTTTAAATTTTTATATTCCTTATGAGGTGTTGCAATAATAATAACATCGCTTTTTTTTAACACTTCTTCAAGAGACACAAGTCTGTCATCCTCAACATAAGGGTCTGTACACAGAACATTTTTAGCCTCTATTTTTAATATTTTTTTAAGTTTATAAGAAAGTGACTCCCTAATGTCATCACTTTCTCCTTTGAAAGCCATACCTAACACTCCCACTGTCATGTTTGACAGTGTATGTTTCTCTTTCAGCTTTTTCACTACATAGTTAGGCAACCCCTCGTTAACTAGCATAGCTGTATGCCCTAGATAAAAGTCACCGCTATTAAACGCACCTAATTGCATTGCATCCTTAAACAAACATGGTCCTGCGGCAAATCCTGGTCTTGGAAAATCCTTAGCTCTATCATAGTTATGAGTCATTCCATGGTGAATGTTGTAAAAATCCAAGCCATAGTTATTAGCGATCATATAGAATTGGTTGGCTGTAGCAAACTTAATATAACGCCATACGTTATTAAATAATTTTGTAAGCTCTGCTTCCATCGGTAATAATTCGACTATGTCGTTAGTGAGAACAGAAAATAATTCTCTTGATTTTTTCAAACCTATATCTGAAAAAGAAGAAATAATCTGTGGTAGAGATTCCAACTCAGTCATCGCTTTACCTTCCAGTATGCGTTCAGGACAGAATGCTACGTCAAGTTTCTTGCCACCTTGTTCCAGCCACTGTTTAACCTTAGCACTTATGCCTGGATATACAGTGCTTCTCAAAATGAGTAACTGACCGTCTTTAAAATATTTCATATACTGCTCTATTACATCTTGCATTAGACTAAACTTAGGATTTAGATGTTCATCTACTGGAGTTCCAATAATAAAAATAATAATTTCACTTTCAGAGATGCTTACAGGATTAGTAGTTACCGCAAGATTGCCATTGTCTAAAGTTTCCCTTAGTAATGGCTCCGCACCTTCTTCACAAAATGGTATTATTCCTTTTTTTGTTTGTTCTACAGAATTTTGGTTTATATCTTGTATACAAACCTTTTTACCTTTAGCAGCTAATGAAATTGCAAGAGGCAAACCTACATGACCACAACCGCCTACGACACATACATCATATTTCATTAATTTCACTCCATTTTACAATAATTATTAAATCATTTGTTATGTGATTGGATTTCTGATTAATCTATGGTTATTTCGTTTATATCACGGTCGTCAATAATTGTTCCTATTTGGACTTCCGTAAAGATGAGT
>JAVBJQ010000002.1:0-89236 GCA_031546905.1 Eubacteriales bacterium
AACTGTTGGCAACACTATTGTGGAACCACTTGTTATAGACGATATAGAAGCCACTGAGGTTCCGCCATCAGAGTTAAACGTTACCGTATAAGTACTGACCGGTTCCCATTTAGCGAACACTGTAATATTGGCTGTAACTGGAGTTGTTCCAGTGAACGGAGTGCCACCACCATTGATTGAGGTGTACCAGCCACCAAATGTAGATCCATTTTTTGTAGGAGCTGTTGGCAATGTTATTGTCGAACCACCTGCTATAGATGATATAGGAGGCACTGAGGTTCCGTCGTCGGAGTCAAACGTTACCGTATAAGTGCTTACTGCTGTCCATTTGGCAAACACTGTAATATTGGCTGTAACTGGGGTTGTTCCTGTGAACGGAGTGCCACCGCCATTGATTGCGGTGTACCAGCCACCAAATGTGTAGCCATTTCTTGTAGGAGCTGTTGGCAATGTTATTGTGGAACCGCTTGTTATAGACGATATAGGAGTCACTGAGGTTCCGCCATCAGAGTTAAACGTTACCGTATAAGTGCTTACCGCTGTCCATTTAGCGAACAATGTAATATTGGCTGTAACTGGAGTTGTTCCAGTGAACGGAGTGCCACCACCGTTGATTGCGGTGTACCAGCCACCAAATGTGTATCCATTTTTTGTAGGAGCCGTTGGCAAAGTTATTGTTGAACCACTTTTAACTGATGTAATTGATGGGATTGAAGTGCCACCATCAGCATCAAATTGCACAGTATAAGAAGTTTCAATTTCCTCTTTCAAAACGTAAATCACAGCCGTTGTTCTGAGGCCCATCGTAATACCAAATCCACCTGTTGTCAATGGTCCACCTATAGTTGTATCTGTCCATGTAGCAATCTCGGTTTCTGCGCCCCCGTTTACATCACTGACTGAGGCTCTTAATGTTATTTTGTTACCATTGACTAAGACTTTATAAGTAACAATACTTGCTATTTGGACTTTAATTTTATTTAAATTGATATCAGAACCAATTTCTGTACTTCCTCTTAATAATGTAGCTTTGTAATATTGTGAACCAGTAGCCTCAATTTTTACATTATAGAAGTTTGAATCATCAACTTTTCTCGTGTAAATGTTCATATACTGACCAGCTGTTGCATTACCAAGCGATCTCCACTTCACTGTGGCAGTAATTGGGCCAGTACCGTAATCGTTAGTGAGATCATAGTTTGTGTAAAGATCAACTGGAGCTGAAGTGGTCACATCAGATCTTCCTGCACCAGCTGGGTAAGTACCAGTAGCCGCGATTGGGACTAGCGCATTGCCACTATATGGAGCCTTGATAATCCATTGCATACCTTTGAGGGTTGCTTCATTGTAAGCCTCCATGTTAGCATCAGGTAGTGGTTTTGCTGCCGCTACCCACTTAGCATAAACGGTAGTGTCTGCTGTGACTATAGTTGTTGCGTCAAACAATATGCCACCACCATTAGCTACTGTATACCAGCCACCAAATGAAAAGCCTTCTTTCGTAGGATTTGTCGGCAATGTAACCGTAGAACCGTAGACAATGTTAATGACCGTGTCCACTGCTGAACCACCATCAGTATTAAATACTACGCTAAATGTTCCATCAATTATCTCACTCCATTTTGCATAAACGGTGATATTTGCTGTGACTGGGGTCGTAGCATCAAACTTTGTACCAGCACCGTTAGCAGCTGTATACCAGCCACTAAAAACGAAGCCTACTTGTTCAGGCGTTTCTGGAAGTGTAACTTTTTCGCCACCAAGAATTGAACTAATTGGAGCAACTCCTGATCCACCTTGTGAATCAAATGTTACTGTGTAAGTGGGAATTATATTCCATTTGGCATAAACTGTAATATCAATTGTAACTACTGTTTGGGCTGTAAATGATGTTCCATTGCCCTCGATTTCTGTGTACCAACCATCAAATGTATAACCAGCCCTTGTCGGAGCTGTTGGTAGAGTTCCCACTGTGTTTCCACTGTATATTGCAGCAGATTGAGCAACTGATGAGCCACCCTGTGAATCATAGGTTACTTTATAAGTTGGAAGTGGAGTCCAACTTGCATAAACTGTAATGTCTGCTGTAACTGGAGTTGCGGAATTGAATACTGTACCACTGCCGTTAAGTGCTGTATACCAACCGTTAAATGTGAAGCCTGTTTTTGTTGGTGGTTGAGGCATTGTGATTGTAGAACCACTATTCACTAAGGAAATAGGAGAAACTGCTGTTCCACCGTCAGCGTTGAAGGTTACAGTGTAAGTAATTGGAACCCAATTTGCATATACTGTAATGCTTTCTGTGACAACAGTGGCTCCAGTAAAATTTGTACCTTGGCCATTTTGGGCTGTATACCAACCACCAAACATGAGGCCATTTTTTGTTGGAGCTGTCGGCAGTATAGCGGTGGTGCCACCAAGAGCAGTTACTGGGGAGAGTACCGCTGGAGTACCACCTTGTGTATCAAATGTTATGGTGTATGTGGGGTTTGGTATCCACTTTGCAAATAGTATTAAATCAGATGTTACAGAGGTTGTTGCAGTAAATTCTGTTCCTCCGCCATTAATAGCAGTGAACCAGCCACCAAATGTGTAACCAGCTTTTGTTGGAGCTGTTGGTAAGGTTATGGATGCTCCATTATCAATTGAATTGATAGGTGAAATCGCAGTACCTCCATCAGAATTAAAGGCTACGCTGTAAGTTCCTGTTGCTACGATATCAATTGTTGCTAGTTTGGCTTCTTTTGCTGTAATATTAGATTCGATGGCATAAACACCAGCTGGAACCAAAGCGCTAGCTGAACCGCCTGAGGCAGGTACCGCTAAACTCTGCCCTATGCTATTAATTAAGACAACCGAATAATCCTTAGCAGCTCCATCTTTAATTGTAACTTTTGCGCTTCGGTCTAACTTAAACACTGCGCCACTGCCTTTTACTGTTATACCTACTGTCGTTTTTGAATAACTTTTACTCGGTGTATAAATAATATTGTCTAAAGTATTAGCTCCAGCAGAGAAAGAAGCAATACCAGCAGCAGTCATTTTGGTGCCAGCATCAGTCATTTTGGTGCCAGCATCAATAGTCGAAAAGTCAATGGAGTAAGGAATAACTACCGGATTCACAGGGCTTTTTGATATTACAGTTTCGGGAACTGGCTCAACTATTACTTTTTTCATAACGCCACTGTAGGCTTTGTTCTCAGATTTAGCGGTTATTGCATCCGTTAAATGGGAAACATCTGACTTTTGGTTAACTGCATCATAGTAGAAAATATTCGGATTTATATCGTAATCTGGATATGTGTTGGTATTTGATACTACTTGAGCTCTTGTAGTTGCAGTTGTAACAGTAATACCTGTTACAAGTGAGCAATTATAAAGAACATCATTAAAAGACTTGATAACAGCGTTGCTAGAAATATCATATGGGCGATTACAGTTTTCAAAGTAATTCGCTTCTGAAAAAGCATATGTCTTAGCTCTTGCATCAATTGTCTGAGACGTATTACCTTGGTAATAGTTATTATATATATGTATATTTGCTTGCCTTACAAGGGGTCCTCTAGAAGCACAATCCTTCCACCAGTTGTTATGGAATGTGATATTAAACTGTAAATTGTCATCTGAAGCACCAATTAAATTCGTCTTGTGGCAGCCTTCAAAATAGTTGTAGGACAGTGTGTAATATTTACCTCTTTTAAAATCGCATGAACCATCTCCCTCAGCCTTGTCTGATTCTGCAGGTTTGGCACAATAGCCTGGGTAAAAGCTGTTATTATGAACCCATACTCTTTCAATAGGTGTTGTCAGAGCAGAGCCAACCATTTCACCTTGTATACCAACAGCATCTTCAGGGTAAGCTCTGAAAGTTATGTTCCTAATTTCATAATTCTTACCGCCATTGGTATTAACGGCGCTATGATATAAAGAAATACCCCAGCCATTTATTTCGGCATCATAGCCAACGCCTTCAATCGTCAAATTTTTAGCATTTTTAATAATAGCCATGTTGCCGTTATCACCAACTGTTCCGCCATTAACAATGCTGTTGTATCCAGTTAAACCAGCCGGAGCAGTTACCTTGCCAATGATTCTGACGATAAGTGGATGTTGAGAGGTTATCGCTTCCATAAGTGTTGGATTAACATTCAAAATCCAACCGATACCAGTGGAACCAGTATATGATTCATAACCTGGGATTGTTATGGTGTCTTTGTTTTGATCTGTTACATTAAGAATGATGGCGCCAGCCTTTGGGGTACCATCGTCGTTATAGGCTCCAACCCCTTCCGTATACTTAAAGTGAGCGTAACCGGAACGATCATAAGTCAAAGTTCTGACAGTAGTAGTGAATTCTGCTCCAGCGTTGGGTACCACCTTAACGTCATAAGATGTGTTTCCAGTTAACCCAGGGATATCAACTCTGTAATTAGAAGTTCCTGTTATAACTCTCACTAACGCACTATCAACTTCTGCAAAAGCTGTGTCAGCGTCAATATTTTTCTTATAAAATACTTTGTAGCTTGTAGCACCTGAAACAGGAGCCCACTCTGCAAAAGCTGTTTCATACCAGCCAGTGCTCGATATAAAACCCGCTGCTGCGACGGGAGTAATGGAAGTGGTTACTAGGCACGTGACTAATATTGCTGTAGTTATGATTAAACTTATCGTTTTCTTTATAGTCTTATTGAAAAAAACTTTCATGAACTATCCTCCTTTATATAATGCTGAAAAAGTTTTAATACACTATCATTTATTTTTTAGTTTTAAACTTAATCGTGCTTGAACATAATATGTGCACGAAATTCACCGTAACATACTAAAACCAAAAAAATTTGTTACTACCAATAACATAAACTTGGGACAGTCACCTCCTTTTACCTTAGTGAAGTTTAACAAATAATAGGAAAATTTTTGAGATTTGTCGATTAAATCATTCACTCAACTATCAAAAAATTTCCTGATGACAAGTTAAACTGATAAAATAATAGTTTTATATGCATGTAAAGTATACCACTTCTATAAAAAAAACAAAAGTATTGTTTTGGATTTTCAGTAATGATGGATAAAAAACATTAAGGAATGTGGGGGTAGCTAGCTAGTACTTAAACGTAAAAATATGTATCATATTATTATTTTTTTAAAACATACAGTTTACACCATGATTTTCAAAATTTACATGGTGTATTTTATAAAGCATAAGACGATACAGTATAGGTAGATGACAAATATGTTTTAAAACAAAAACAGGAGGGACGATCAATGAAAAAAATAATGGCAAAACTTTTGGCATTTTGTTTGATTGTAAATGTCCTAACCTTTGGTGTAATTCATGAAAAAGTAGTTCACGCCTCAGCATTAAATTATGTTTACAACTATGACACAAAAAATATTAGCAGTGATTTGCTTTTACCCAATACAATTACAGATGACCAAACATTTTTAGAATGGAATACCAGTGATCCATCAACAGGTTCTCTCACTGACACATCCACTTTAAAATATCATTTAACAAATGGACAAGAAGTAGTTTTGACGATTAAAAAAAATGATGTAAATAGGATAACAGCCACATATGAATTATTAAACTACGATGCTTCAACAGGAGCAGTTGATCATTATTCGGATGTTTATAGTATTCTGAAAGTATATAATGGAAGTAATTTTATTCCTGCAATTAATTATCCTCATAGTGCCATTGATTATACAAATGTTATTTTAAAAACAGACATGGCAACAGATGGGGTTACCCCTTTATACACAAACACCAATAATGGAGCTATGTTTCAAATAGAACGTGGTCGTGAAATGGTGTTTCAAGTAAACAATGAAATCGTTAGACTTAAATGGGATAACAACACAGGAAAGTTTTTTTATTTAACCAATGGAGCTAAAAAAGACGGAAAATTTTATGACTTTACATTAAAGGTGGTTGATGCCGCCAATCAAATATTACAACCAAGTACAACGTATTATATTCTAAAAGGTTTTGGAAGTAACGCTATTATCTCATCACCAACAGCAGATTATGGCGTAAGTATTGATGAAATCACAAATCCAATGCAAAAACCAGCAGTAAATCCAGGTATCGACATTAAGCTAACCCTTCCTTATATTTGGGAGAATGGTGGATTTACACAAACCCCAAGCGTAACCCCTATTAAAGCAAAAGATATAGCGTTAGAAATTGGAGACGTGTCTAAAAACGGATTAGCGGTTGCAATACCAGATATATATGCCACCACCTTAACAGGAACGTGTACAAATAACACCAATGTAACGGTGACTGTTTCAAATGTGACAACAAGTGATGGAACAAAACAAATTGATATTCAAATGAATAATACAACTTCCACAGGAAAACTTGCCATTGCGCCTAGTACGATATATTCAAAAGCAAGCATCATATATGGACTCAATTGTACAGATCCTAATTGGTACCCACAAAGAACAGAGCTTGGAGCAGGCGTTGTCTATACGTATCTAAAATATGAAATTATTGCAAAAGGGACCAATAAATATACAATGTTGGTTTATCCTTATCAATATGATAATCAGACAACAACAGAAAAAGGAAGTTACACACTATATTCTGTTTCTGATCAAACAGGAAGTACGCCAACTCCTATTGTAAACGGAAGTTTAAATCCACAATTTAAAGCAGTCACAACAGAAAGTTACAATGCAGGTGACCCACCGATATTGATTGAGTTGAATCTTGATGTAACAAAACCTTTGCCAAAATGGTTTATTATTACAGCAAAGTTAACAGGTATTGGCAACAATGTTCCTTTTTATTCTCAAAGTTTGAAATATGTAACTAATAAAAATGATGTTATTTACGGTATTCCAAACAATGTGACTGTTCCTGTAAGTAAAATAGTAGAGGACAAAGACGGTAATAAATATTTGCAAATGCAAGTTAATTGGGAGGTTGGCTATAGCCAAGACTTGAAAAACTTTGTCAACACTTCTTATGGCATAGATGGAAAACCTATTACCATGAACTACACTTTTCGAAAAAAGGCAAACAATGCAGACGTCTTTACAAATCAATCTATTTTTGGAAAAGTAAATTTAAAATTCACGACAGACGGTACAAATATATCTACCATGGTACTTCCGGATACAGCCAATATGCCAAGTGGCGTTACTTTTGTAAGTGGTTCTTATAATGACAAAGCTCGTACTGAAATGGATTCAAACGGAAACCCGATTTATGTAGCTTCAGCGGTAGCCATATTCAACATTTCTCTGATTGCTCCTAAAAATCCTACGCCAAGTGATTTTGTTCCTGCCAATCCTATTTTCCTATATCCGTACACATACTTTATCGATGCTTATTCTCAATATAACTTACCAGTGATTGATTCTAACAACGTAATTACGTATGTACAAAAACCAGAAACCCCAATAGCTTCTGTACCAGTTAATATTGTTATCAATGATGTTGAAAAAATAGAAGAACCAACAGTGCAACAATTTCAAGTAAATGATGAGCAACTTCAATCTATTACTACTTCATGGCAAACGGTAACAGAGGATCAAATATCCGATTATGTAAAATATATGCTATACCCAAAAGATTTAACGGTAGATAGCAGTACGATTAAATTTAATATGTATATTTCTACCAACAAAAACAACTTAACAGTAGCCGATAGTCAACATCGTGATGATACAATTTCGATGATTCCAAGTACAAACACACGTACGTTTACTGTTACAGGGGCAAATACTTCTGTAGACCTTTCTAACGTAACAGATGATAGCACTACAAGGGGTATCGACCAACTTAGAAATGGCGCTGTTGTAAAGATAACAAATATTGCCCAAGATATCACAAAAGACCATCAAACATTTCTACTCAATAATTTAGATAAAAATCAATCTTACTATATTATTATAGAAGCCCTATATATTCCAAGCGTATTATCGGACGGCTCAGTGCCAGACCCAACGATTACAAAATATTCAAAACCGTCCTCTCTTGTAAGTGGAACAACTGCAAATGATATTATAAATCCAGATATAAATGACTATGCACAACCAGCACCAACTGATTTAAAGGTTGAAAGTATAACCAGAAATACAGGAAAAATATCATGGAAAGGAATTACGCTTCCAGCAGTACAAGCAGATAAATATCAAACAGAATATCAAATATTGAGAATTGAAGGCGGAGAACTAAGAAAATTAAGCGAGAATTACGAGTTAACAACAGAAAGCTTTGGTAATTTATTTTCCGATTTGAGTAAAAATGAACCAACTACAAAAAGTTGGGAGATGGTAGGTTCGCAAACACAAGGAGCCAATGTACTTTCTTACAACAAACAAACCGATAGTGTTTCTCCAGCAGATGCTAGTATTTTCGCTACCAGTATTAATGGAGGTCGTGTAAATTTTACAGATAACCAACTTAGTCCCAATAAATTATATTTCTACTATGTAAGAACGATTGTAGTAGCAAAAAACAGTGACGGCACACTTAGCACAGCCCCACAAAGTTATTCACAATGGGCACCGATTTCTTTAACGTCTGAACCAGTAAAAGCACCAATTAATTTAAAAGTAGAAAAAAACTTCTCAATGAATAATGTAGTAGTGTCTATGAATAAACAACAAGAAGCAATTATCAGTTTTGACGCTCAAGCAACAGCAAACGAACTTACACCTACTAAATTTTCGCTTTTTTATGAAGTTAAACAAGATAACCAAGATTGGAAAACACCAGTTATGATGAGTAGCTTTGTCGTAACTCCTGTTACAATGGAAAATGGATTAACCCATTATGTATACAAAATTACGGGACTAACCCAAGGAACATCATATACCGTAAAAGTTCGACTTGTAGACAATAATCCAAAAGGGGGAGATGTTTCTCTCTGGTCAAATGAAGTAAGAATTTATACAGACATCGACCCTGTTGAATACGACATTAACACCAAAACAGATAAATGGATGGAAAATTATAAAAGTCAATTAGCAGAGATGATGAAAAGTCCGTATTGGAATTTAACAAAAAGCACCAGTCAATCCGCTAATTTCTCAGCTGTATACAGGACTTCCATGGCTAATGGTGTATTAAAACAAACGTATGATTCTACTGTTTATTTAGGAAAAGCAGTTGGGCAAATGCAAACCTACTATATACCGGCGGGTATGCTAATCAAAAGCAACTTTGCTCAAAAAGGTTTTACCATTACCTTAGGCAATCAAGTTGTTACGTTATCACCAAATGCGTTGGATCCAGATACAAATACGGCTATCATAAACGCATTAGCAAACAATACGCTAAACGATTATTTTATTAAAATTACAGTCTCACTTGCTACAGACATAAAAAAAATAAATAACGATGATGCTCTTTCACCTCAAATGACAGTGAGTGCAAGTGTAGTAGGATTTAGCACAACAGAACAAAAATGGGAAGATACAATACTAGACCAACTAGACACTATGACAACAGATCGTACTATGCTAGACACCGTACAAAAACAAATAAATGTAAAAATTAGAAATGGTGCAACAAATCAAGAGTTGGTACAATTCATTACAACAAAAGTAATTGCTATACAAGATAATTTTGCAAATACAGTTAATAGCAGTTTTACAAATAACCTTAGAAATAGTTACAGCATCAATACATTTAAAAAACCAATGATGATAAAAGCAAAAGTAGCACCAAAATCAGTAGTTCATGGATTCCAAAAAAATGGGAGTCAATGGAACACAATTGCTACTACTCCTTATGGCGATAAAATAGGAATAAGCACTACAACACCAGGTGTATTTATTTTTGGAGGACACAATATTATTATTTACGGCTTATCAAATATTAAAAATGCAAGTGTTATTACATCGCTTATTGCTAGGTATGAACTGGATGATGTACTTGGTACAAATGGTGTAATTGACGTGAATAAAAATGCAAGTCAAAATATGGTTGCAACGGTTGTGGCTCGAATTGCGGGAGCTTCCAATAAAACAAGTCCTATGCCATGGCTTGGGGCAAAGGGGTACTCCCTTAGATCACAACGTCCTCAAATGGGAATTCAAACACAAGAAGCAGTTTACTATATGATGTCTTTATATGAATTAAAAGCAAACGTTAAAATTTCAGGTATGAAAATCAGCAACCAAAAAGCAACACAAAAATTTATGAAAATGGACACAAAATATGTGCCAAGCATAAAAGCTGCTGTACAAACTACTGTTTGGAGTGATAGCACCATGAATGCAGCACAAGGTATTTCGATTAAAAATGTATTATCCATGTTAGGGGCATTGTCTACAAAAGTAAAATTATAAAAGTTCCATTGATTTCATAAAAACTATTTAAAATAAAAACCGATAAATAATAGGTAAAGTGTAAAGTGACCATAGGGGTTTATCCCCACGGTCACTTACATATCATATAAAGGAGTGATTACAGAATGACTAAAAAAATAATTGCTTTTATGACAGCAATCATGATCATGACATCCATCATTCCTCCCATGCAGGTATTTGCCAAATACCAAAATAATATTACAGGATTAACCATTACAGATACGTCCAACAAAACAGATTATGGTGTAAACTTAACGTGGGTTCCACCAGTCATTTCAGACCTTGATAAAGACGATACAGCTGCAATAAATGGCAGCGACGTGCCAGACCTTGGAAAAGATGTATTTTACGATATTAAATATAAAAATGTTTCGAAAGGAACTGCTGAAAAATCATTACAATCAAACTTAGCAGGTACAACAACAAGCAGCACATTAAAACCAGCGATGGATAGGGGAAGTTTATATTCTTTTAAAGTGTACCCATGGCATCTTCATTACTATACAACACAAACGCCAAATGGTACGGTTACAACTTCTCGACCAGCTCCTATAGACAACGCTACCTATCCTCAGTTAGAAGCATTGTATTTAACAGACATTCAAGTTGATGCAACGGGAAGAATTGATCCAAAAACACATCAAGCAATAGTAGACATCACATGGGATAGACCAACTTATAACGGTGCAGATGTTTTTAACGGATATAATATTTATGTATTAGAAGGAAATAGCAATTCAACAAACTTTGGTTCCCCAGTAAAGTATGTTTCAACAGCAGATGCTAGTTTGAAAAAAGTAACAGACCAAAAAGATGCAACCATCAAAAGATTTCAATATAGTTTAACAAGCGACTTGTTTCAATCAGGAAAAGTATATTCCATTAAAGTGGAGCCATGTGTGACAGGAACAAATGATGAACTTAGAGACCGAGATACAAGTAAGCGATTTGTAACACCAGCAGGTACAACAAGTAATAACCAACTTCCAATCGCTTTTAAAATCAAATCAGATAAAGAATATAGAGTCGATAATATAAAAGTACCGACAGTACTCACCATTTCCATGGATGATTCACAATATTTGCGTCTTACATGGGGCACAATTCCCAACTATGCCAATGTAGATAATATTAAAATTTATCGGGCAACAGATGAACTGGGCAACAATGCCGTTTTAATGAAAACGTTATATGATACCAACATTACACAAACTGTAGTACCTATTCCAACAACAAGAACCTATTATTTTATTCAAATTTATTATCTCAATGATCCAATTCCAAATGGTATTGACACACCGTACCCCTCTTTTGATAACACCATAAAAAATATAACCCCAACAAGACCTACCATTGACAATATTACGCTAGATAGTAAAACTAAAAACTTATCGATTTCTTGGCTGCCTTTTGTTCGTGCACCTTATGATGCTGACGAACAAGCACAAGTTGCTAAATTAAATCAAAAAGATATAACCGATTTAGAAGTGTATTATGACCTGTATGTAACAGATGATATGAATAACTTTTCTAGCATAAGTTCTTTTGATCCCATTATTCAAAACAAACAATATCAACAAACAACTGCTGTTACTCGAAATGGGCAAACAATAAATGTAATCATGGATAATGTAAATTCATATACCACATTAAACAGCGATGGAACGTATTCAAACGTTAAGATACAATATGGAAAATTATATTATATAAAATTAGTAGCTAAAAAATTATCTCAAACTTCTTCAGCAGTAGGTAGTTATAATATTTCTGATCCAGCTTACGGTTCGTTTTATATTTCTATTCATGGTGATATAGCAAGACCACAAATGATTTCAAAACCACCACTTCAAATTAAAACCCAAACCCAAAATTCTATAACAATACGATGGGTGGCTAATTGGTATGAAATTTATGATGGTGGAAGTGCTACAACAGGTTCATGGCACAGTGACAACGTAGGGGTAGCAGCTGACGGAAGCTTAGTATATGACACCGCAGCAAACCAAGCTAACGTAACAAAAGTACCACCTTTTTATGATGCAGACAGCATAGAGGATGTAAAAAATAAATTTCGACAAGCAGGATACCAAAATGCAGATAACTTGATTATTCGTAAAAACGATTTATCAGGTTGTAATTATGCACTTAGTGTTATACCGTATGAAGATTTGGCACAAGTGGGTTACACCAATTATTTAAACAATTTAATGAAAACAGAAACCAATAGCAGTGCATGGTCTACTGATAACTGGTCAAAAGTTACACCAACACAAAATGGAAACTTTCTTGAATATACCATTACAAAAACAATGCCAGCGGGTGTAGCTCTTAATCCAAATACAACGTATGCTGTACTTTTTAGGGCCTATCGAACAATATCAGACACTGAAAATCCAATTTCTTTTCCCAATTATGTTATTGATACAACACTCGCCATGGATACAGGTTATGCGGTTAAACCAACTGTACCTGTATTAGAAAGTAGGGGAAGCACCGATACCACCATTAAAATGGCATGGAAATACAGTTCATCCCTTGACTACCGCTTGGTATATGATACAGGTATAAATGATGTAACAAAAGCAACGGGCAAAATTGACAAAGAAGTAGTAGCAAATGCACCAACAGGATATGAAAATGGCATTTTATATAAATATGTAACTATAAATGGGCTTTTTCCAGAAACAGAATATAAAGTGTGGCTTTATGCTATCGGATCAGAAGAATCGGAACCAAGCAATCCAATTGCAATTAAAACAGCTCCATTGGCAACACCAGCACCGCCACAAGCATTAGGAACTGCCTCGATGGACGACTTAGTACTTGTGAACACAGCAAACCAAACAGCATACAAACCAGTTGACTACAACTATATCATTGCAGAATGGCTGAAAGATACAAATGACATCGATACAACACAAACAGTGACAAGTACGGATGTTTTAACAAACCCTGAAATTACAGATTCCGACTTAGTGAAGTTTAGTAGTTTAATTGCCAATACAGAATATTATCTCAGAGGAAAAACCATTGTAACTGCTACAAAAGGAAGTGACAAAGCAACTGTAAAAAAATACAGCTATGTGATTCAGCTTTCTAAAACAGCAGATTTTAAAACTTGTGTAACTATTACAACACCAGATGTAGTAAAACAAACAGATCCAATTTATTTTAAACAAGCAGAGTCCCCATTTACAACACCAATTAAAATAAAAACACTTTCAAGGGGAAATCAGTTTGATGAAACAGTGGACAAAGACTTATATCCGCTTCCTGCATCTGACTTTGAAATTACGTATGATAAAAATAATGAAGCCCTAAATTTCCGTTTCAGACAAAATAGTATAGATGCCAACGGTGACCAAGATAATTATGCGGACCAACGATTTATTTCAAGATTGATTGCAGACAAAGTGTTTACCTATGGTATTGATATAAGCGACTATGATCAAGAAAAAATTCGCACAAGAACGGTTCAAATTCCTTATTCTATTGTCAAAGCATTTGATGCTCGTAAAATTAGTTTTAAAATTAAATCAGATAACATGACGATTACACTGCCACCCACTATTTTTAATACTTCGGAAATTAAAAGTACCCAAGGGTTAAGTGATACAACACTTTTCACCATTACGATGACAACCAATAATCAAGGAGAAGTTCAAGCGTATATTTATGGACTAGAAAAGTATGCCACACCGGTACAAGATGTGAATGTTCATATGACGACAACAAAAGCAGATAAAGATTTACAATATATGGGAACACCATTAGCTGTAAAATTTTCATTAAATGAGGCTTACGATACACAACTGAATCAAGTAGATTCTTATTATGCCGATGGGAACTCTGGCGGATGGCAAAAAATCCAAGGAGCTTCTTATAACAGTGATGAAGATGAGGTAAGATTTTCCACAACTAAATTTGCAAACTATGGTGTTATTGTAAAAAAAATAGTTTCAGCTTCCAGTCCCACGGTACAAAATAATTTTGTAGCAACACCAAAAAAAGTTACTACAGTGACCCCAACACCAAAAGCGCCTGCTAAATTTACAATAAATGATGCAAGCAAGTTTACAAATGCAAAAAATGTAACGGGTAAGCAGTTTAACAATTTGGTATTTGCTATTTTAAACGGGAAAATGCAAGTCACATTCAATAGCACTATTTCACAAGCTTCTCTAAACACCATGAAAGGGAAGGGGATTTCAGTTCCGCAAACTGCTACTACCATTACACGAGAACAGGCAATGGATGCACTTGTAAAATTGTACGAACTGAAAAGCAAAAAAACCATTAAGCCCACAGCTACTGTGAAAACAACAAAAATAAAAGATATAAACAAAGCTTCTAAACAATATCAAATGAGCTTATTAAAAGCCCAATCACTAGGTTTTTTAAATAGTACAACACAAGCAAACCCAAAAGGAAAGCTTACCTACGGAGACTTAATCAAAATGACTAGCATACTGGTGAAGGTAATAATCTAGAGCAGATTTTTATCCTTCACAGCGATATGATTCGAAAAGTTGTAGAAATGTAGTAATAAGACGTATTTGGTTTTATAGACGAGGCATGGTTATTGATTGGTAACCATGCCTCCAGTCATTTTTAAACAGTTTTGTCAAAAATATTTCATTCATGACGTGTGGTAAAATGTCGAATAATATTATATGAATATACGTGAACGGTTTGAGGGCGAACCCCTATAGAGGAGGAATACAGGTGCGAAAAATTACTTGTCTACTTTTACCCCTACTGCTTACTTTTTTGAATTGCGTTTCTGTGTTTGCTTACACAGATGATTATATATTAACAGATCCAGTGAAAAATACATTTCAAGGTGATACTAATTATGCCGCCATATTAAAAAATATTTCATTTAAAGATGTACCCCAAAGTCATTATGCACAGGAAGCGATTACACGAATGGGTGCCATGGAAGTTTTAAAAGGATACCCCAACAATACCTTTAACCCTTATGGATATATTACAAAAGAAGAAGCAATTACTATTGTAATAAAAGTAATTGGTCAAGAATCACAGGCACAAGCTGCCGCTCAAGCATTAGCACCAACAATTACCAACCCATCAACCAAAACTTTATGGTCATTAGGTTATTTAAAAGTTGCAAGTGACTTAGGACTTATTACCCCCGCTCAACTTACAGATGCGCTGAACCCAAACCAAAAAACATTAGACCCCAATAAAAATTTTATAAGAACCCAAAAAGCAACACGAGAAGAAGTGGCAACGTGGCTTATTCAAGCACTTCAAACAAATAATAAAAATATAACACTGCCTAAAACCTATGAATCAATACATGGCTATGATGATTGGAGCAACATTTCTATTAACGCTGTGCCATATGTGGAATTTGTAATCGCAAATGGAATTATGGGTTCAACAGGTACACGAAATTTTTATCCTAAAAATGGGGTAAGGCGTGGCGACTTGGCCATTATTTTAAAAGCAACAGATAATTATTATTTTCAAACCATTAATGTAGTCAAAAAAAGCGGGACAGTAGCAGCAATAAAAGATAATACCAACGTAACCACAGGAAGTACAGGATTTACACGGAGTTTATATATTAGAACAGCAGATGGAACTGTGGATATACTACAATTTTTAATGAGTTCCAATAGTTCACCACTTCCAAAAGCAAAAGATACGATTACCTATATGAATGGAAAAATTAGTGGGCTGTCTCAATTAAAACAAGGTGACCAAATTGAGTATTATGCAAATACAGCCAAAAAAACAGTAGCATATGTTCTTAAGACATCCGCAATTACACAAAAAAGTATGACAGGGAAATTGGATGTAATTGATACAGCCAACAACAAAATCACACTAAGAGATATGAGTTCACAAACCAAAACTTACACATATACAACGGCAGCTGGTTTATTAACAGACACAACTAAAAACATCACAGCATTGCAAACAGGGAATATTGTAAAAGTTACGTTAGTCAATAATGTCGTAACGGATGTTACGTTTATAGGGGATACAGTGGTAGATAAAAATATTCACGGCTATGTGACAGATAACGATGTAAACTTACAAACAATTACTATTGTAGACGAAAAAGGAAATTTAATTACAAAAAAATATAATGGCGATGAAGTAATCGTAACGAAACAACCATATAATCAAATTGACGATGAAGTTGGTTATTTTCCTAATTTTCATTTTAATCCCAATGCAGCTACGATGGAGGATATAGAAGCTGGAGATATTGTCTATTTAAAAATAAATCCTTATGACAGCAACTATATAACAGAAGCCAGTGCAGTTACCAATTACACCATTAAGTATGGAAAAGTGAAAAGAATTACAAAAAAAGGCGCAGAAGGCGCCGATATGCTACTACAATATGAAGACGGACGAACAGGATTTTTAACAGTAGCTCCAGGGGTTTCGGTGTGGAAAGACGGGTATCCAAAAACCACGGAGGATATTAGCGAAGGGGATTGGATTCGCACTTTAGTGAATGAGGAAATACTAGAACCAGGTAACACATTGGATGTTGTAAAAGAAGTTGTAATCGAAGGAAGCGAGCATTTTATTTCAAGAGTAGTATCGGGACAACTAGGAAGCATTAATAAAATACAGCAAAAAATCAGCATTCAAAACGCTCAAACCCTTTCTAAAGCAGGCTGGACAAATTACAATCAATTAACCCAGTTAGACATTTCGGCAAAAGATGCCATGTACTACTACAATGGGAAGCCTATCTCTCTTGATACTGCCATCAGTAATTTCAAACGTAGTGACATTACCATGTATGTAGCAATGGAGAGTTATTACGGAAGTGAGCGAGTAAGAAAAGTGCTTTTTAGTGGTGAACGTGATGAAGCGTTAGACCCAGACACTGTAGTCAATGCAGATGGCAATGGTACATTTTCATTAGGAAATACAGATGAAGCCATTCATAGTGATGACGGAACCATTGTTATAAGATATGGACGACTCGTTGACCAGGGCACTATTTTTACAGGAGATTATGGTCAAGTAGTGTTAAATGGAGAAAGCAAAGGGGCGGTTGTGAATATACAAGACCCACCAAGTACAGACAACATTACCATTATAAGAGGATTGGTGCAAAGTATAGATGACGGAAAAACATTTCAAGTATCTTCCATGTATATGTTATCAGGAATGAACTGGTCGCCAACACCTGTATCAAGGGTATTTACCATTGACAATAATACAAAATATATCACTGCTTCTGGTGTACAAGATATCAGCACTTTTACAGGAATCGGAGCAAGCAATCAAGTTGATAAATTTTTTACCATCATTACAGACGGTACAAAGGCAACAAAAATTATAGATGCTCCAAAGCCATATTTAGGGGTAAGGGGAACGGTGGTAAACACAGACGGCACAACCATCACCTTAAAAGATATTACCACGTACCAAACATCGACAGGAAAGTGGGTTAGTTCACCAGCCACAACGGCAATAACCGTGACAGTACCAGTAAATGGCATCGTTTCTGCTAGCAATAAAATTGTGAAAACTGCCGATATAAAAATAGGTGATCAAATAAGAGTGATGAATGATAATATGCCAACCATTACACAAGGTGCGGCAGTAACAGGATATTTTATTTTTGTTGAAAAATAATTTTACAATCATAGGAGGTTTTATCTTGAAGAAAATTCTTTTTGTAGCAACATTGTTTTTCACAGCATTTTTTTCACAGTCTGTGTTTGCTCAAAGCCAATTAAGCTACTCAGGTGGAATTACTGAAGGGATAAAACTTCCTAAAACAACGGAACAACTGTTGGTACAGTCAACAGCCAGTCAAACAGCTGGCAAAACACAAACACTGAGTTACAAAGAGGTACTTTTTTTATCCGGAAAACCAGATACATTTGAAGGTACACTAACATTAAAATCATCAAGTGGGATACCCAATAATAAAAATCTTGGGACGTATACGGAAACATACCAAATCGCACCATTAAAGACGGCTACTACTGGTGCAGCTAGTAAAACATCTACTATTATATTTACGGTAAATTGGCGTAGAGTAGCAGGAACAACTCAAATTATAAAAGACTATGAATTAAAATCTTGGGCAGAGCAAATTACAACTGGGGGTAAAACCTATGTGCTTGACCCTAAAAAATCTGCCTACAGCAAAAGTATAATTGAAGAAAAAAAGCCAGGAGCCATCTATACAAAAGGGAATATTTCCGGACTTGCCGTATATAACGTAAGCGGAAGTCAATCTGGTGTGATTAGTATGGATATGGACGGCGACGTATATGCCTGTGATACCGTATGGTCAAATACAGAAACACAAAGATTAAATGTAGTGATAGATAGTCAGATTCCAAGTGATATTTGGCAGTTACAAGTGCAAGTAAGACCATCTGTTTCTGTAAATAAAGTGATTCAATATTCAAAAAATGAACCTACTGCAATTAGTTTTGACGGAAACTATTATGAGGTAATGAAAAATCAAAGTATATTAGAATACACAATTTATCAAATGCCAAAAAAATATGAAGACTTAGTTGCCAATGAAGGAAGCATATCCATTGCAACACGAAATACTTTTGAACAACTTCATGCTCCAGAAAATCTCGGTTTTTTAAAAGGCAACTTTGCTCAAACAGATATTTCAAAACTATTTAGTATGCAGGTTTTAACAGGTAGTCCCACAAAATATATACCAAATCAAGCCATGACCCGTGCCCAATTTGCAGCAGCACTTGTAAAAGCAGTTAAAGTACCCATCGCACAGCCAGCTACTACAAGCTCAACGAAAAAGAGTCCGACGATTTTTCTTTTTGCTGATGTTAACTCAACTCGCAGTGATTTTTATTATATTCAAGCAGCGTATAATGCCGGTATTGCAGTAGGACAATCAAACGGAAAATTTAACCCAGACGTTCCTATTACAAGACAAGAAGCAATCGCCATGTTAATTAACACACTAGGGCTTTCTAATTTAGGGATGGGAAGCAGTACAGGAATGACAAAGTTTATTGACAATGCCAAGATTGCTCCGTGGGCAAAAAGTTCTGTATCTGCTGCCGAAAAGATTGGTCTCATTCGAGGAGATACAAATGGTGCAGTTCGTCCTCAGGATAAAATGACAAAAGCAGAAAGTGCAGCCTTTATAAATAATTTTGTAAATTATTTAAGAAGCGGTATTACAAAAGATTATTCAGAAAATATTGTGAACTACGCAAATTAGTAAAACCAGCCTGAAAATTTAGAGAATAAAATTTCAGGCTGGTTTTTATTTTTTTAAAAATAAAAATATACCATAGCATATTTTAACCACTCTGTAGTATAATAAATAAAACATATGTTCGATAGAGGTGGTTAAAATGAACAAAATTATTTTACATTCGGATTTAAATAATTTTTATGCCAGTGTAGAGTGCTTATTTAATCCTGACATACAAGGGAAACCTGTGGTAGTGGGAGGAGATGAAGAAAGTCGTCATGGAGTCGTACTTGCAAAAAATGAAATTGCAAAAAAATATGGAATTAAAAGTGCTGAATCCATTTGGCAGGCAAAGCAAAAATGTAATAACCTAATTGTGGTGCCACCTCATTTTGAAAGATATTCAAAATATTCAAAAATGACAAAAGAAATTTATTATGAGTATACCAATCAGGTAGAATCATTTGGGTTAGATGAATGTTGGCTTGATGTGACGGGAAGCACCCAGCTTTTTGGCGATGGAAAAGAAATAGCAGATAAAATCAGACAAAGAATAAAAGCAGAACTTGGCTTGACGGTCTCTATTGGTGTAAGTTTCAATAAAGTTTTTGCCAAATTAGGGAGTGATTTAAAAAAGCCAGATGCCACTTCCGTTATTACAAAAGAAAATTTTAAAGACATTGTTTGGAAACTTCCTGTAAATGAACTTTTATATGTGGGAAAAGCAACTTATACAAAATTAAAGCAAATTGGTATTTGCACAATAGGGGATTTGGCCAGCGCAAACCCAGTATTTTTAAAAAACATATTGGGAAAGTCAGGATACTCTTTGTGGCGTTTTGCTAACGGAATGGATGATGCACCTGTTGCTGATATGGGGGACAAAACTTGTGTAAAAAGTGTTAGCAATAGTACCACCACTCCAAAAGATTTAGTTGCACTGGAGGAAGTTAAAATTGTATTTTATAAACTTGCAGAAAGTGTTGCCAGTAGACTAAGGGAACAAGGCTTAAAATGCACCACTGTTCAAATTGGTGTAAAGGATAATTCTTTTGTTTCTTATGAGCGACAAAAGAAACTTGAAGTTCCTACGTTTGATTCCAATGAAATTTTTAAGGCAGCAATGACGTTGTTTGTTCAACATCATAAAAGTGCTGTTCCTGTTAGAAGTTTGGGAGTAAGAGCTTGCAACTTAATTGGACGTGAATATATGCAATTAAGTATTTTTGAATATGAAGCAAAAGTTGAAAAACATGAAAAAGTTGAAAAGATGATAGATGAAATTAGAACACGCTTTGGAAGTTCTGCTTTACAAAGAGGTGTTATGTTAGTAGATCAACAACTTACCAATCTTCATTTAGAAGAGGAATAAAAAAAGAAACGAACTATTTTGGGTTCGTTTCTTTTTTTATTAGGAATAGGGTAAAGAACTGTTTTGGTAAAGAAAGAATAATCACAATTCCAATAGAAATAACCCCTGCAATTTTAAATGTTTCAATGCCTTTTGCAGTAGCTTGGGGAAGGTTATTGGTAATCATATTGAGCATGGTGTAATATATTCCGTAACCAGGAACCAGAGGGATAATACCCCCTACAAGAAAAATAGTAATAGGCATTTTTCTGATATTGGCAAGATAACGTGAAACAAAGGTAATTACCAACGTAGAAATAAAAGACGCAATGACAGCAGAGTTTGTTAGTTCACGAGAAACAAGAAAAAATCCCCAACAGATACAGCCAGCGAGGCCACAAAACAATAATTCTTTTTTTGGCACATTAAAAAGAACAGAAAAAGAGAGGGTACCTAAAAATGCCATCAGTACTTGTAAAATCATAATAAGAAACCTCCAAAAATAAAAAGCCAAAATTTAAGAACTACCCCAACACCAGTGGCCACAGAAATAGCAATAATAATAGCATCCACAATTCTGTTTGTCCCAGACATAAAATCTCCTTCTAAAATATCACGAACCGCATTGGTAAGGGCAAGTCCTGGAACAAGAGGCATAATGGAACCGATAATAATTAAATCAATGTTTGTAACTTCTTTTATTTGAAGTAGCAGAAGGGCAACCACTGCAATAAAAACACCACCAATAATATGAATTAAAAAGTTGGCAACTTTTCGCATATAAAAGAAATTGGTAACTTGGCATAAAAGCAGACCAATGATAAATGCAGCGGAGCAATCATACAAGTTTCCTTTAAAAAGATAACAAAAGCAAAAACAAGAAACTCCCGAAAAGATAGTTCGTGTTTTAAGGGAATGGGGCGGTAATTTTTCTATTTTCCGAAGTATTTCGATGGCATCCTCTTCGGTAATTTTTTTTGCAACAAATTTTCGGGATAAGTCATTTACAAGGGCAACTTTTTCAAGGTGAATGGTTCTGATTTTCACACGCTTCACCATCGTAATAACGCCTGTTGCTTCACAATCAATAGATGCAAAAATACCAGTAGTCGTAACAAATGATTCTGCAATAGTAAAGTTTTCAGCCAAAAGCATTCTTCTCATGGTATCTTCCACTCTGTAAGTTTCCGCCCCGTTACTAAGCATAATTTCCCCAGCAAGCATAACAAGACTTAACATGTCTTTTTCTTTCATTGGTAAACCTCCAACAACGATTTATACTGATGATAACAGTTTATAGTATATACAATTTTTGATTATAAAAGCAAAACAATTTATTTTAACACAAGTTGTTTTCCTTAGAAAGTAAAAAAATTTGTTTTTTAATTTCATGTTAGAAATTAGCATTATTTGTTTCCAAATGAATATTGCTATGTTATAATTTTGAGCAAGAGTTTTGAACTCTCATAATTTTATACGAATGTTTAGGGGGATAATTTATGTTTGATTTTCAAGAGATAAAAAGTTTTGACAATGAAGTTGCACAGGCCATGGAGTCTGAGCTAACAAGACAAAGAAACAACATTGAATTAATTGCTTCTGAGAACTTTGTTTCAAAGGCTGTTATGGCAGCTATGGGCTCACACCTTACGAATAAATATGCAGAAGGCTACCCGGGAAAACGTTATTATGGTGGTTGTGAAAAAGTTGATATTGTTGAAACCCTTGCAATTGAAAGAGCAAAAAAATTATTTGGTGCAGACCACGCCAATGTTCAACCACATTCTGGCGCTCAAGCTAACACTGCCGTTTATTTTGCAACATTAAATCCAGGGGATACCATTATGGGGATGAACTTAGCACATGGTGGACATTTAACCCATGGTAGCCCTGTTAATATATCTGGAAAACAATATAAAATTGTTCCTTATGGCGTTAATCAAGAAACTGAATTAATTGACTACGATGAATTAAGAAAAATTGCCCACGAAGCAAAACCTAAAATGATTGTAGCAGGTGCTAGTGCTTACCCAAGGGCAATTAACTTTAAAATATTTTCTGAAATCGCAAAAGAAGTAGGCGCATATTTAATGGTGGACATGGCTCACATTGCTGGGCTTGTTGCTGCTGGGTTACATGAAAGTCCTGTTCCTTATGCTGATTTTGTTACCACAACTACTCATAAAACATTAAGAGGCCCTCGTGGTGGAATGATTTTATGTAAAGAAGAATATGCAAAATTAATTGATAAAGCAGTGTTCCCTGGAATTCAAGGTGGACCACTTATGCACGTGATTGCTGCAAAAGCAGTTTCATTTAAAGAAGCTTTAGATGATTCTTTTAAAGTGTATTGTGAACAGATTATTCAAAATGCCAATGTTTTATCAGCAAGCTTGCAAGAAAAAGGATTTAGAATTGTTTCTGGAGGAACAGATAATCACTTAATGTTAGTGGATCTTCAAAACATGAATATTACAGGAAAAGAAGCAGAAAAAAGATTAGATGAAGTAAACATTACTTGCAATAAAAATGCGATTCCTTTTGATCCACAAAGTCCTTTTATCACAAGCGGAATAAGATTGGGAACGCCTTCTGTTACTACTCGTGGAATGAATGCAGATGATATGAAAGAAATTGCAGATTTAATCCACCATGTAATTGCTGGTGATTTTGAAAGTAATAAAAATAGTGTTTTAGACAGAGTAGCAGTTCTTGCTAAAAAATATCCTTTATATTAATTGGGAGGCATAATTGAATGAAACATTTTGGAGATAAAGTTGAAGATCTTAACATTGCTTATATCGGTGGTGGTTCAAGAGGTTGGGCATGGAAGCTTATGCGTGATTTGGCAATGGAGAAATCCCTTTGCGGAGAAGTTCGACTTTATGATATAGACAAACAAGCAGCAATGAACAACGCAAAAATTGGAAATAACATTCAATCAGATTACAGTGACGCAACTCCTTGGAATTATGTGTGCAAAGAAACATTAAAAGATGCGTTGGAAGGCACTGATTTTGTTATTATTTCTATTCTTCCTGGAACTTTTGATGAAATGGATTCAGATGTGCATCTTCCAGAAAAATATGGAATTTATCAAGCAGTAGGGGATACAACAGGTCCTGGTGGCGTTGTTCGTGCCATGAGAACGATTCCCATGTTTGTTGAAATTGCAGAAGCAATTAAAAAATATTGCCCCAATGCGTGGGTAATTAATTATACAAACCCCATGTCTGTTTGTGTGAATACGCTTTATAAAGTTTTTCCACAAATAAAAGCATTTGGTTGTTGTCATGAAGTATTTGGAACTCAAAAAGTTTTATTAAATATGTTGCAACAAGCGGAAGGATATAAAGCTGCGAAGCGAAGCGACATTAAAGTAAATGTTTTGGGAATCAATCATTTCACATGGATTGACAAGGCTTATTATAAACTTGAAAACTTATTTCCCATGTATGAAAAACTTTCTTCTCAATATTACGAAACAGGCCTAGAACTTTCCGATGAAGAAGGAAGCTGGGAAACCAATAATTTTAAAAGTTGCCAAAGGGTTAAGTTTGATTTATTTAAAAGATATGGCGTAATGGCAGCAGCAGGTGACAGACATTTAGCCGAATTTTGTAACGGTTCTTGGTATTTGAAAAATCCAGAAACAGTGAAAGACTGGAAATTTAGGTTAACTACCGTTGACTGGAGGAAAAAAGATTTAAAAGAACGTTTAGAAAAAGCAGAACAATTAATGAACGGTCAAGAGAAACTTCCGATGGAAGAAACAGGGGAAGAAGGTATTCTCCAAATCAAAGCACTTTTAGGATTAGGAGAACTGCTTACAAATGTGAATACTCCTAATGTTGGTCAAATACCCAATATTCCTTTAGGCGTTGTAGTAGAAACAAATGCTCATTTTAGTGAAGCGGGTGTTGTTCTTGTTATGGCGGGGAAAGTTCCAGACAATGTTTATGGCATTATGGCACAATCGGTTCAAAATCAAATTGTTGTCACAGAAGCTGGGTTGAAAAAAGATTTAGGACTAGCATTTACAGCTTTTGTAAATGATCCACTTGTACATATTTCTTTAGGTGATTCAAAAAAATTATTTAAAGATATGATTCATAATACAAGTAAGTACTTAGAAGGTTTTCATTTTTAAAAATGCTTAGGTACTGAGCTTAAGATAAGAAATAATTAAAAAAATGCCTTGAAAATAGTGATTATTTTCAAGGCATTTTTTTTAATGTAATTCGAGGAGAATCTATAACCTGTACCCAAATTTCTATCACCAAAACAAAAGGTGTACATACTATAGGATTATAGCGGTTTAACTTTTAAGCAGGAAAATTCCTTATTCTTTGTTAGACTGCAATGGGAGGCTAAAGTACAGAAGAAAAGAAAAAATAAAAGCGGAAGAATATACTGATTAAGATAATAATCCCAGATTATTATCCCTAACAGCCACAGCATAAAAATATATATTGAATTATCTGGAGGAGGATAAAATAATGAAGACATTTGACATAAGAGATTTTGAACGTGATTGCGAACGCAGTAATAATCGTAATAATGACCGTAATAGTGTTCGTGAAAATAATCGCAACAATGAAAATGATCGTGTTCTTGATATTCAAGACCGTAACTGCCATCAAAATATGGAAAACGACGATGTTTTGGCAGCTAATAGACGCAATTTAGATCCACAAAGATTAAGAGAAGAGTGTATCATTGCGTTTAAAGTTTATGATTCTTGTAGACAACAAGATTGTTTAACAGAAGCTGAAATTGGTCCCGCAAGAGCTGCTGAATGTATTTGCATTGGCGGAGAACACATGAATGAGGGCGATGTAATCGACCCACCTGATGATGCAGCAGCTGTATCCATTGATAGACTTAAAATTAAAAGAATACTTGTTGTTGATAAAAGCCCAAATGATTTTAGAAGAGGCTTCTGGGACATAGATCTCAAGTATGTTTTTGAATACAGATTAACTTTTAGAGAAGCAAACGGTAGAATCATTGCCACTATTAGAGCAAATAGTATATTCAATAAAAAAGTAACTTTATTTGGATCTATAGGCGAAAATTTAGCAATTGCTACTGACTTATTAATGTCACAAGGTGGCGATGGCACAACACTTGATGCTGAACCATTTGTTCTAGTAGAAGCGAAAGCTGTTGCTTTAACTGCTGAATTAAAATATACAAAACGTAAGAATATTACAAGAGAAGATCTTTCTCCTACACCTAATGCAGTAGCCGTTACAATTGGTTTATTCACAATTATCAAACTTTACAGAATTGTTAACTTAACAGTTGAGTCAAGAGGTTTCTGTATTCCTGATGAATGTGATGACATTTCACCACTTGAACCTTGCAGAGTGTTTGACAACTTAGATTTTCCAATGGATGCTTTTGCACCACCTCAAAGAGCTGAGTTTTTAGCTGGTGTTAGTGGTAATATTCCTAGAAACAGTGACAGAGATAAAAACTGTGGCTGTAGAAGTTAATTTAAATAAGAAAAAAGTGCTATTATATACGCTTGAATAATAATGGCTGCAAAGTAACCGAATAAAAAATGTAAAACAGGCACCGTGTTAACACGGTGTCTGTTTTGGTAGTTCAAGGTGTGGTTGTGATGGAATGAAAAATTTTACAAAACAATCATACTTACAGGTCGGCTTTGTCGTATATAATAGTGAAAAAATAACATAATATATTGCAAACAATTTTTGTTGGCAGTGGGGCTAGCTTATATGAAAAATATTCTTAGGGGTTTGAATATGAAGAATATAAGCTAGCTTATGTTATTTTGATAGGAAAAGAGGTTGTGAAAAATGAATCCAAATAAAGCGTTATTTAACGAAATAAATGAGCACCTATTAAACGACAAGCAACCATCGCTATATTTTAATGAGGTTTCTCAACATAAAATATTTTCAGAACATCCTTTTAATCAACTGAACAGGTTTAAAGAAACAGAGCAACCTCCACAACATCATCCAGAAGGAAACGTTTGGAATCATACCATGTTAGTCGTTGATGAAGCTGCTAAGGTAAAAGGAAAAAGCAAAGATCAACGGGTTTTTATGTGGGCTGCTTTGTTGCACGACATAGGAAAACCAGATGCAACTAGACATAAAAAAGGAAAAATAACTGCTTATGACCATGATAAAATAGGGGAAAAGTTAGCAAGAGATTTCTTGCTTGCGTTTGTAGAGGATCAAAATTTTATCGAAAGTGTGGTAGCACTTGTAAGATGGCATATGCAAATTCTCTTTGTAGCAAACAATTTACAATTTGCTGATATTAAAACCATGAAAAAACAAGTAGATGTTAATGAAGTTGCTCTTTTAGGATTATGTGATCGATTGGGCAGGACAAATGTTGATAAAGCAAAAGAAGAAAATAATATACGAGTTTTTTTACAAAAATGTAGCCAAGAGTAAGAGCAAGACTAAGACGAAGAGAAGACTTTAATAGTAAAAAAATAAAGAGAAATGAATTCTCTTTATTTTTTTGCTATTTTTTCAATTTCTTTTACTAATGTGTCTTTGTTATCAATCATTCCTGTATAAACATTGGAAATATATCCTTCTTTGTCAATAAAGATGGTAGTTGGAATAGAAGAAATTTCATAAGCGGTGACCCCTTGTTGGTCGCTGTCAAAAAGAGGGGAAAAATCAAATTTATTTTCTTTTACATAGTTTAGAGCAGTTTCGGTTGTTTCTCGTTGGCCGTCTGTTAAATTAACCATTAAAAATTTTACATCTTTATACTCAGAAAAAGCCTCATTAAATTCTGGCATTTCAGCTTTACAGGGGGGGCACCAGCTTGCCCAAAAGTTAAGGACAACAGGAGTTCCGATGTAGTCAGATAATTTTACCTCTTTGCCATCAACATCATAAACGGTAAAGTCTAACGCCTGTGTTTTTTCTCCGTCAAAAATAGAAGCAGTAGTATCTTCTTTTGTATATTTTGTGATAAAGTAATTATAAGAAACACGGGCAACCACTAGTAATAAAATAAAAACAGAGACAGCAGTAGTAATAATAAAAACTTTTTTATTCATAAAAATCCTCCTTTAAAAACGAAGCAGTCCAAAAAATAAATTTAAAAATCCAGTCATCATTAAAATACCCATGATGATAAGAAAAAGTCCTGAAACCATATTAATTATTTTGTAATTACGCTTTATAAAATCAAATATATTTTTTATATTTTCAATTAACACAGCAGATAATACAAAGGGTATCCCTAGACCTACAGAATAAAAAATAAGTAGGATGGTGCCTTTTAAAACAGTTCCTTGGTGTGCGGCAAGCATGAGTGCAGAACCTAAAAATGTTCCAACACAAGGAGACCAACCAATGGAAAATATAATGCCAAATAAGACACTCGATAAAAAATTTGTTACATTAGAATGGGCTTGTAGCTTTACAACTTTATTTAAAAAGTTTATTTTTAAAATTCCTATGTAGTTAAGTCCAAATAAGATAAGGAGTAAGCCCCCAACAATATTTAACATTTTGGAATGGTGAAAAACAAATGACCCAAGGCTTCCGGCTAATGCACCTAATAAAATAAATACCAGCGAAAATCCAAAAACAAAGCCCAAAGAATTTTTTAATGCTTTGTTTTTTTTATTGCTAGTGGAAGCGTCAGCGTCACCGACAAAATAAGAAATATAAATAGGGATCATCGGAAGCATACAGGGTGAAATAAAAGTGATAAACCCTTCTATAAAAGAAATAAGATATTGCATATGTCCTCCTAGTATGAAAATGATAATATGATTGTTAGGATAATAATTAATATAGCAAGACCATCATACTAACTTTTATTAGATTTGTCAAAGATATTGAAATAAGAGGGAGGTTTATATATACTGTACATCTAATGACAAAAAATAATTCGATAGGGAGAAAATAAATTTCACACCGATCGAACCATTATGGAGGGAAAATGAAATTATCGATTAAGCAACATTTTATAATAAGCATTATTTTTTTAATGATATGGGAGCTTATTATTTTCTGGTTCTCTAGTAAAAACGGCACTGATTCAACGGATATGTCTAACCAGTTTGTTTTTTTGTTTTCAGAAAATGGGGTTGCCATTGATTTGAATACGATTAGCTACTTTGTAAGAAAAACTGCACATGTCTGTGAATATACTATTTTAAGTTTTTTAGCTTTTTATTTTGTAATTTGTTTTTCAAAATATAAGCAATTTATTTTTAAGATAACACAAGTTTTTATGGTAGCATTGTTTTCGGCTTGCCTTGACGAGTTTCACCAGTTTTTTGTTGTGGGGAGAACTGCACAAGTAAAGGATGTTTGTATAGATATGATTGGTTTTTTATTGTTCTGCCTCTTCCACTTCTTCCTCAATAGGAATTTGTGGAATATCAAGAGCTTCATTCAGCGGAATATCTTCTAAAAAAGTTTCCTGTATAGGGGATGCTTCCATCGTCATTTCTTCAAACGAAATGACACGTTCTTCTGCTCTAATAGGTTCAGTGGGAATATGTTTATTAGATGGAGGGTTCATAAGCCTTTTAAAATCTTCAAATTCTTTTTTTAACATTTCTTTTTCTAAAATTATTTCGTTATATTTCTTTTTCAATGTGTTTTCGATTTCAGAAGTTTCTTTTGATTTAGTTTGTAGTTGCCCAGCTAGCTGCATAATCTTAGCATCCTTTTCTGTAACCTGTGCTTTATATACGTGAATTTGATTTTTTAAAATGGCGATTTGCTCGTGATAGTAGTTTTCATCAATGGAGGGCGGTTGTGATTCCACTCTGTTGCTTGCAACTATTTGTTGCTCTTGAACGTGTACTTTTTTAGGATAGAAACCTTTAAAAAAGTCATGGATCACATAAGTGTCCCATGGCCTGTCTTTATCGGCATATACTTCTGACATAAAAAAGCTTTCTTGGCTATCATATTCTTGATGAAAAATAACTTTTTGAAGTTTTGCTGGGAGTTTTGAAATATATTTTTTAAATTTTGTGAAGCTCTTTCCATTATCTTCTGAAATAACAAAAAGTAACTGACCAGCCATTTGCCAAAATACATAGAGTTTCTCGTGACAAACAAATAACAAACAATTTTCAATTTTTTGATGTTCATAAATGATAATGGGGTTTGATAAATCAGACTCAAACTTTCTTCGATAAATCAATTGAGAAGAAAACATACTTTTTACAATATAAACCATATGGATAGTATCATTTGTCGTTAAAAATGACTGGTCAATGATTTGATTTTGGGTTGTATGGAAGGTGATAAATGCCCCATGTCTGGTAGGGGAAATTTCTCGGTAGCCAAGGTTGCTTTCCGTGTTCATGCCTTTTTTTTGGTAAAACAGAAGGCTTAAAGCGGATTCACATTTTATATTTTGAAGCATAAAATTTGAATTTATAAAAGGTACAAACGTATCAATTGGTTGGGGTGAATCCCAGCCATTTTTTTTGTCCATTTGTTGTTTGATGATCTGCTGTGTTTTTTCAGATGGATTAAAAATATTATAAATCAATTGTATACTATTGTCGCTTATTAAGGAATGGAAGCTAATATGATGAAGTGAATGGGTTTGATTTCTTAAAATTAAATTGGTTTGCCAAGTATTTTTACTATATAAACAAAGCATAATACTTCCTTCGTTGTCTTGACAAAAAACGTAGATATTACCATCCTTTCCTACATTCACCGTGTAGAGTTCTACTCGGGTATTCATAATCGTATAGGGATTGCCCCACTTCTCATTTTCATATTTTTTGCAAATAATTCCTTCATCCCGTATATGATAAAAGCAAAAAAGTTTGTTATCGTTGGTGGAGACTATATTTACATTTTGCATATTTTTTCACCTACCAAAACGTATTTACACGAATACTAACTCGGCTTAGATTTCATAGAAACGCATTAGTATAATTCGTATTACTTCATTATATTTTTTAAAAATAAAAAAAATAACTGATTACGATAAATTTATACTGTAGTAGGCTTTAGGGCAGTTTGACATAGTCAATTATTAACCTTAACAAATATAATAGAAAATCCATGGAAACCCTCATATTTTAAAATTTTGGAGGGTCTTCATGGATTTTCATAAAATATTTATAACAATTTATTGATTCACTTTTTTAATGATAGAAATATACTATTAAATCTATTCTTAACAGCTATAGTGTGCTAACTACCGCATTGATTAAATTAATCTTTCTAGCAACTTAGTAGTTCTTTCAATAAATTTAGTCATTTCATTTGCTTCAAGGGGTTTGTGGCTCATCATTGCCAAATCATAGAGTTGTTCACAAATAAGTTCCACATCTTCTTTTTTAGCTTCATCATCTTTGATAGAGATTAAAGATTTAACTAAATTGTTGTTTTTGTTTAAAACCAGGGTTTCTTCATTTTCAAACATATTTGGCATGTTCATAGAACCAAACATTTTACTCATTTCCTGCATTCTTCTTGATTGTTCAGATAATAAAATAATAGCTGGAACAGAATCTGATTTTAATGTCTCCGTTTTAATTTTAACTTTTTCATTTTTCAGTACACCAGAAAAAAGTGATTGTAATTGCTCATTTATCTCAGGAGAACTTTCTTCTTCTTTATTTTTTAAACTGTCAGAAAGGTCTGAGTCAATTCTTGTAAAAGTTTTTCCAGATTCATAATTTTCAAGATATGAAATAAATGGATTATCAAGCGAAGAGGATAATATAACCGCTTCCATTTCTTGTTCTTTAAATAGTTTGATATATTGAGCTTGTTGTTTTTCGTTGGAAACATAGAAGATTTTATTTTCATGTTTTTCTTTATTGCGTTCTAAGTATTCGTTTAAAGTTACATAATCATCAGAAGTTGTTTTATATAACAATGTATCTTTTACTTTGTCATAGAAAGAACGATCTTTGATACAGCCATACTTGATAAATAAATTAATGTCATCCCAGAATTTGATAAAGTTTTCTTTTTCATTTTTATATAGAGAGTTTAATTTATCAGCAACTTTTTTTGTAATGTAACCAGACATTTTAGAAACATATCCATCGTTTTGAAGGAAGCTTCTGGAAACGTTTAATGGAATATCAGGACAATCAATCGTTCCTTTTAAAAGGAGAAGGAACTCAGGAATTACTTCTTTAATATTATCTGCAATAAAAACTTGATTGCTATAAAGCTTTACTTGTCCTTCAGCAGTTTCAAGCTCATGTTTTAATTTTGGGAAATAAAGAATCCCTTTAAGTCTAAAAGGATAATCCATGTTTAAATGAATCCAAAAGAGTGGTTCGTTAAAGTCAGAAAAAACTTTTTGATAAAATTCTTTATACTCTTCATCAGTACAATCTTTTGGTTGTTTTAACCATAGTGGATTCGTGTCGTTAATTGGTTTCACTTCATCCACAATTTGTTCTTGTTCTTCTGTTTCTACAACTTCATCCGCATCTTTTACTTCTTCATTTTTAACTGTTTCAAAAAATATCTCAACAGGAATAAAAGAACAATATTTTTTAAGAATTGATTTTAATTTATATTCATTTAAGAAATCTTTTCCGCTTTCACCAACAAAAAGGGTGATGGTTGTCCCTCTTGCGCCTCTTGTTCCTTCTTCCATTTCATATTGGATGCCACCATCAGAAATCCATTTTGCAGATACAGCATCTTTTTTATAAGAAAGGGTTTCAATTTGAACTTTATCCGCAACCATAAAGGCAGAATAAAAACCAAGACCAAAATGCCCAATAATTTCGTTTTCTTTGTCTAATTTGTCTTTATATTTTTCAAGAAAATCCACAGCTCCAGAAAAAGCGATTTGATTAATATATTGCTTAATCTCGTCAGCAGTCATTCCGAGTCCGTTGTCGATAATTTGAATAATTTTATTTTCTTCATCTAATACAACATTAATTTTATATTTTTCATCGGCAGAAATTTGAACATCTTCTAAGCCCATGGAAACTAATTTTTGGAGCTTTGTAATAGCGTCCGCGGAATTGGAAACCAGTTCACGTAAAAATATATCGGTATCAGAATAAAGCCATTTTTTAATAATAGGTAAAATATTTTCGCTATTAATTGATAAATTACCAGTTTCGTGTGACATGAAAAATCCTCCTTCATATAGTGCAAACGATTTAAATTATTGTAAGCGTTTGCAATTGTACATTTGTAAAATAATGTATTTATCATAATAATATCACTATTATGAATATTGTCAAGAAAAATTTAGCACTCATTACAATAGAGTGCTAACAAAAAAATCTGCCTTCTTTAAAAAGTCTAAAATATATTGTTCCCAGTCAATATCAATTTGTTTGTCAAATGAAAAACTTTTTTCAGCAGTTCCCGTTGTACACAAAATTTTATTTTCTTCAAATGTGATATTAAAAAATAATGCTTGTGCATTGGGTGAAACTTTTTCCATTTCACTTTGGGCAAGGGAAAAAACAATTTTTATTAAACTTGGTTTTGTGTTTCCTTTTATCACTGTAAAAACAAAAGGTTTCATTTCTTCCCAAGTGCAATAATTTCTTTTAATTGGTTCTTCTGTATGAAAAAAATCCTTATTTAATTTCCCATCAATGTCAAACCGAGCAAAAGTTTCAACAGCGATGCTTCGTACTTCAAATTTATCAAACGTAGTATCTTTTAGGATAGCTTTAAAAAATTGTTTCGTATCATCAATGGAAAAAGCGATCATGATAAACTCCTTTTAAAAAAATATTTTTTTATATTTTATAATGAATAGTTTCATTTTACAATGGAGCTGTTTAATTTAATTTTTAAAAATAAACATGAAAAATACTTGAATTAATACTGTGATATGTTAAAATAACGAGAGTTTGAAATGATAGAGGGAAGGACTGAGAAACTATAAAACAATTAGTGCTAGCAGAAAAACCATCGGTAGCAAAAGATATAGCCAAGGTTTTGAAATGTGATAAGCGAGACGGTGTTTTCGAAAATAATCAATTTATTGTTACTTGGGCACTGGGTCACCTTGTTACATTGGCAGACCCCGAACAATATGGTGACCAATATAAATCTTGGAAATTAATTGATTTACCTATTATGCCAAAAAAATTAGAATTAGTAACCATTAAACAAACGGCAAAGCAATATAATATGATAAAATCCCAATTAAACAGAAAAGACGTTACAGGCATTATTATCGCAACAGATTCAGGTCGTGAAGGCGAGCTTGTAGCAAGATGGATTATAAAAAGAGCCAACATCAATAAACCAATTAAAAGGCTGTGGATTTCTTCTGTTACAGATAAAGCAATTAAAGACGGTTTTAGCAATTTAAAAGAGGGTAGGCTTTATGAAAATTTATTTAAGTCAGCAGAAGCCAGGGCAGAAGCAGATTGGTTTGTAGGAATTAACGCAACAAGAGCATTAACAACAAAATTTAATGCCCAATTGTCATGTGGCCGTGTTCAAACCCCTACATTGTATATGATTGCAAAAAGAGAAGAAGAAATAAGAAGTTTTAAGCCTAAAAAATATTATGGGATAACAGCAAGTGCAGGGGACTTACAATTAACTTGGCAAGACCGCAAAACAAAAGATACAAAAACTTTTGAAAAAGAGTATGTAGATGAAATTTATCAAAAAATAAAAAATAAAGATGCGAAAATTATTGAAATAAGTAAAACATTAAAAAAAGTAAATGCCAACGAGCTTTACAATTTAACACAACTGCAAATTGATGCAAATAAGATGTTTGATTTCTCTGCAAAAGAAACGCTGTCTATTATGCAGACTTTATATGAAAGCTATAAAGTGTTGACCTATCCCAGAACGGATTCAAAATATCTAACAACGGATATTGTAGCAACCATACCAGAAAGATTAATTGCAACAGGGTACAACAGATTAACCGAACCACTTTTAAAAACAAAAATTACGGCAAAATCTCATTTTGTAGACAATAACAAAGTGTCTGATCACCACGCAATTATTCCAACCGAACAGCGTGCCAATATTAATTTGTTTACAGATAAAGAAAGAAAAATTTATGATCTAGTTGTAAAACGATTTTTGGCTGTATTATATCCGCCTTTTGAGTTTGAAGAAACAACTATTAAATTTACCATAGGCGAAGAAATATTTAGCTTAAAGGGAAATGTGGTAATCAATAAAGGCTGGAAAGCAGTGTATGGGAATGAATCCAGTGATGACGATTTAAAAAATATAAAAATAGCACCAAGTTTAAACAAGGGTGACACACTCAAAATAGCTTCTTTAAAAATAACAGAGGGTTTAACCAAACCTCCTAGTTTGTTTAATGAAGCCACCTTGTTAGCCTCTATGGAAAATCCAATTCATTTTATGAATAGCCAAGATAAGGAACTTTCTAAAATTTTAGGGGAAACAGGTGGATTGGGAACGGTTGCAACAAGAGCAGACATAATTGAAAAGTTATTTAGCAGTTTTGTAATTGAAAAAAAGGGGAAAGACATTTCCATTACATCAAAAGGAAAACAACTTTTGGAGTTAGTTCCAAAAGAATTAAAATCTCCTGAGCTGACAGCTAAATGGGAGCAAAAACTAATTCAAATTCAGCAAGGCAAAACAACCAAGGAGTCCTTTATGGAAGAGATTAGAAAATATACCGATGAGATAATAAAAATCATCAAAAATAGTGATGAAAAATTTAGACATGATAATATTACAGGAAACAAATGTCCAGACTGCGGGAAATATTTACTTGAAGTAAACGGCAAAAAGGGAAAAATGTTAGTATGTCAAGATATGGAATGTGGATATCGAAAAGGTGTTTCCATTATTACCAATGCAAGATGCCCAAAATGCCATAAAAAACTGGAACTGATAGGTGAGGGCGAGAAAAAGAAATTTATATGCGGGACTTGTGGCTATAAAGAATCTTATCAAATTTTTGAAGCCCGAAAAAGCAAAGAAAAAAGCGCTATGTCTAAAAAAGAATTAGAATCTTTTATGAAAAATCAAAAAGAAAATGATAAGACGGAAGTAAATAATCCTTTTGCAAGTCAATTAGCAAATTTTAATTTTAAAAAATAATTTATTACAACTTGAGGTGTGACATGTATAGAGAAACAGTAGAAAAAATGATTACAATGGCAGTAGAAAAATATGATTTTTGTAAAAAACACGTTTTTCATTATTTAGTTTTATCCATGCTAGCAGGAATTTATATTGGATTTGGTGTAATATTATCCTATACGTTAGGTTCAGGTTTTTGGGAACATCATTCCCCTGCTCAGAAGTTGGTAATGGGTCTTTCTTTTGGGGTTGCATTGAGCTTAGTGTCAGTTGCCGGAGCAGAACTTTTTACAGGAAACAACATGATTATGACAATGGGTTCTCTTGATAAAAAAGTTTCTTGGGGCGGAACACTTCGAATTTGGTTTTTTTGCTATTTAGGAAATTTACTAGGGGCAATTTTACTTGCGCTAATGATGTTTAAAAGCGGTTTGATTTTAAAAGCTCCGTTGAAAGATTTTATATTATACAGTGTTGAAGCAAAAATGAACACGCCATTTGTTGAACTATTTTTCAAAGGGTTATTATGTAACATTTTAGTTTGTTTGGCAACTTGGATGTCTGCAAAATGTAAAGAAGAAACAGCAAAATTAATTATGATTTTTTGGTGTTTGTTTGCCTTCATATCATCAGGATTTGAACATAGCATTGCAAATATGACAACGCTTACTATGGGACTGTTGTTAGAACATAATGAAGCAATATCCATCATAGGCTTTTTAAGAAACATAATTCCGGTAACATTAGGGAATATTGTAGGCGGAGCAGTTTTTGTAGGTGGAGCTTATTTCTATGCGTCCACTGCAAGTGATAAGAAGTAATCCTAATAGAGTTCTTTCAAATCCTACAACTATAAAAATTTTTTATGTCCATGAAAACGGGCTGGTTGTATAAATATAAAAATGTGATTTGACATAAGAGACAATAATGTTTAAAATTTAGTTAAATCTTGCTAAAATTTTAAAAGATGGAGGTGAACTGATGAACGCTACACACTTGTTTGATGAATATAGAGACTATAATAACTGTTTAAAACAGTTCAGAGAAATTGTTAATTACTCTACAACAGATATAGTTGATTTATTTTCAAAATTCTATAACATATTAGCTGACTCCTTTAGACTTTCAAAAACATATATGTATGCGCTAGAGTTTGACCCATTAATTTCTGACTATCGTATTAAATTTGAGTATCTGCCTAACAGGCAACATGAGGAAGCTCACCAAAAATTTGTTTTAAAAATGGTGAGTGGATTAAATCCAGTAGAGCCTCTGTATGTTTTTAGAGAGGGCCAAGTGTATGAATCTGTTACGGAAACGCTTTCCCCTGATGTGTTTATGTTATCCTTTTTAACATTTGGAAATGATACAGTGACGGCAATTGCTTTTTATACGTTTGAAGAAAAAGATAATGTTATTTATGCAGAGAAAAATATGAATTTCATTACCAATATAACAAGTTTTCTTTCCATTGCAGTACAAAAATTGGTATATGAAAATAGGCTGAATAAGTTGCTTTATAATGACAATTTAACAGATGCTCCAAATCGGTCGTATTTTTATCATATTCTTGTAAATGAAATGCAGTATGCAGATTATACAAACACCATGGTAGGCGTAATGATGGTTGATATTTCAAAAATGAAACACGTAAATGATACATTAGGATATTATATTGGCGACCAAGTGATTAAAGAAGTAGCACATCGAATCAAATCTATTTTGGGAGAGTCTTTTCCTCTTTCTAGGTTTAGCGGGGATGAATTTGCTGTTTTAATACCAAATTTAACGGATACACAGCAAATTCGTGATATATGTGACAAAATATATGAAGTTATGAAAGTTCCTATTAGTTTAGATCAATTTTCCTTAATTGCTTCTGTAAATATTGGAATCAGTGTTTTTCCAACTGACGGAGAGTCCGTGGATACGATTCTTAAAAATGCTGAGGCCGCAATGTTTCAAGCGAAAAACGAAATGGATGGACTATATAGGTTCTATAAGGCATCTATGACGGAAGAGTCAGGCAAACTATTATTTTTAAATTCAGAATTGTTACAGGCAATTTCAAATGATGAATTTGAATTATTTTATCAAGCACAGTTAAATATAGCTACCAATCGTATTCATAGTGCAGAGGCACTTATTCGTTGGAATCATCCTGTTCGAGGTTTGTTGCCTCCTTTTGAGTTTATACCATTTGCAGAAGAAAATGGGCTAATTATAGAGATTGACAGAATGATGCTACGCAAAGCATGTTTGCAAGCCAAAAAATGGTATGATGCAGGAAAAAACATTACAGTGGGAGTCAATATTTCAGCAGACCATTTTCGTCATGGCGATATTGTAAATTCCATCATTGAAACGTTAGAGGAAACACAAGTGCCAGCACATTTGTTAGAAATAGAAATTCTGGAAAGTGTAATGATTGAGGATATGAAGCATACCATTGGGATTATTGAAAAAATAAGATCTATTGGTGTTATTGTTTCTTTAGATGATTTTGGCTCTGGTTACTCCTCGCTTGAATATATAACATTGCTGCCACTTGATATTATAAAAATAGATCGTGGCTTTACCATGCACTTAGAAGAAAATCCACGGAATAAAATAATTGTAAAAACCATATTGGCGTTATCAAAGGAAATGAATTTTAAAGTTATTGCAGAAGGTGTAGAGAAGCAATCACATTTAGATTTTTTAAGGGAACAAGGATGTGACTTTGCACAAGGATATTTCATCAATCAACCTTTACCACTAGATGGGATTGAAGATGTGATGAGAAAATATAATGTAGAGTTCTGTTAAATGATTATAAAGTATCTAAATTTCTATAAATTTTAATTTGTAGAAATTTGGATATTTTTTTATGTAGAAAGTGTAAGTGAAATTTTGTAACTTTTGAATAAAGTGGCATGAAATGTAAATAATTAGAAAACATGATAAGTTCTAAAGACATAGAAATCCAAGTAGAATGATATAACTATTAAGGATTATTTACTGTAACCGCTATATTATCCACAGGGGACTCCAAAGGAATGAAAAATATAAATGATATTCTAAAAAGAGTGTTTTATGTTGTAACAACAATAATAATAGCAATCATTTTTATAACGGCAATCAATGAATTAGTGATAAGCAATAAACTAAATTATAGTATGAGACAATTTCTGTTTGTTTTTTTAGTGGGAGCATTTTTAATAGTATCCCTATATGTTGCAAACAAAATAATTTTTTTGAAACGATTCTATTTTTTTATTGTAACAGGGGTTTTTGTTTTTTCTATTTTCATAAAATATATTGTTTTTTTGTTATTTTTTAAAGATGTTTACCCCACATCAGATTATTTGTTTGCCTATCATGTAGGCGCAGGTGGCAGTTTTCAATTTCCTTATCATGCTATTTTTTATCATTGGATTGTGATTACCCAAATTTACAAATTTGTTTTCTATTTTTTTGGTGATTCTGTTAGAACAGCGATTATATTAAACATGGTGGTTAGCACCATAGCAACAGGATTACTGTATTTGGTGGCCATGCTCTTATTTAAAAATATAAAAATGGCACTTACAACAGTTTTGATATTCATTAGTTGGCCTTCATATCAATTATATATGGGGGTTCTTGGAACAGATCAATTTATTGTCCTATGTTTGCTAAGTTCTTTCTTTTTCGTTTTTAAATGGATGGATTTTTTAGAAGTTGGCAATGTGAGGAAATCTTTTTTATATTTAGCTTTGGCGGGGCTTTCTTTTGGGATAACAGATTTTTTTAAGCAATTTGGGATTATACTCCTATTGGCTGTTATAATGGCATCTACGCTCTATTTTTTAAAAGGTAAACAGAAAAAAATTTTTTTATTGGCAGGGTTAATAACCATGGCCTTGATATACATAGGGACAAAAGCTATGATTTTCCCTTATCTTGATCAATTGGTTGGAATAAAAGTAGATCGAAACCCCTCCATTCATTATCTTGTGGTAGGGCTTGATACGGAACATGATGGAAAATATAATTTAGAAACTACCAGAATTTATCCAAATAATGTGAAAAAATATAACTATAATTATAAAATGGCAAAAATAGAAACGAAAAAATATTTAAAAAATAAATTGGAACTTGATTTTAAAAAGCTACCAACATTAATAGTTGAAAAAAATAAACTTACTTGGGGAGATGACATAGCAGGTGGTACATGGCTTATAGCAAGTTTAGGAAAAAAAAGCATACCATTAAAAAATTTAATTTATAAAATAAATAATATTTCTCAACTTTATTATATAGGCATACTCTTTTTAATGCTAATAGGGAGCTTATGGAGTATTAAAAATTTTAACAATCCAAAATTATTTTTTGTGAATTTATTTTTTGTCGGTGTTTTTTTCATTTTTATCATTTCAGAAACCCAAGGCAGGTATAAAATACCGTTGTATCCCATTTTTTCTATAATGAGTTCTTACGGGTTATTTGGAGTTTTAGAAGTTGTTTTTCAGTCAAATAGTATTAAGAATAAATAAATGAGGAGTTATCAACATGGGTGATACAACTAGGTCATTGGATGGTAATAGAGCAGAAAATAAAATCAGTATGTATGCTATTATGAAATTGTGCCGTCCAAAACAATGGGTTAAAAATGGTTTTGTATTTTTTGCATTGGTATATTCCAAAGAACTGTTTCACTTTGATGCTCTTTTCAAGGTTTTCATTACATTTATATGCTTTTGTCTTATTTCTAGTAGTGTTTATATATTAAACGACGTAGTGGACTATGAAAAAGATTTATTACACGAAAAAAAGAAAAATAGGCCCATTGCTTCAGGTCGTGTTACAAGAATACAGGCATCTTATTTTATGATGGGGCTCATTGCTTTAGCTATGTTTATTATAACGTCCACTACAAAAAATATGGGTGTTCTGCTCATTCTTTTACTATATTTTCTTTTAACTATTCTGTATAGTTTTAGGTTAAAAAAAATAGAGATTATTGATGTCTTATGTATCGCAACAGGATTTATTTTAAGAATGGTTTCGGGGGCGGTAGCCATCAATGTCGTGGTTTCCCCGTGGATTTTAATATGTACTTTGTTTTTGTCATTATACTTGGGATATAACAAAAGGCGTAGTGAATTAGTATTAATAAAATCAGATGCCAGCAAACATAGAGAAGTACTGGCTCATTATTCTTTTGAATTTATTTCTTATTTAATTGCAGTTACAAGTAGCGCTTGTATTTTATCATACTCCTTATATACGATTATTGGAACGGATTTTAAATATATGTATGTGACAATTCCTTTTGCTTTTTATGCAATGAGCCGTTATGAGTATCTTGTTATTCAAAAAAAGGAAGGGGATAGTCCCGAAGATATTTTATTAAAAGACAAACCTTTTATTTACTGTATATTGTTATGGTTTTTTACTTCCACAGGAATTATATACTGGACTGGTTAGGGTAAATGATTATTTTGACCGTTATATGAAAATTTTAGGAACAAAAAAGCTTGCACTGTTGGTGAGTCACCAACAGTGCAAGCTTTTTCTATTTTCTATTTAAATGCGTCTTTCATTTTATTAAAAAAACCTTTTTTGTGTTCTGCTAAGTCATCGCCCATTTCATTGGCGAAAGATCTTAACAGTTCTTTTTGTCTATCGGTTAGCTCAGTAGGGACAACAATTTTAAAAGTTATATATTGGTCACCACGTAAACGATTATTTTTTAAATTATAAACGCCTTTGCCTCTCAGTGTGGCAACAGTTCCAGTTTGTGTTCCTGCTTTTAGTGTAAACTTCTCCTCACCATCAAGGGTTGGGATTGTAATTTCATCACCAAGCGCCGCTTGAACAAAACTAATTGGAAACTCACAATAAACGTCATACCCTTTTCGAATAAAGAACTTATGAGGTTGAATGTTTATGGTAATCAGTAAATCTCCTTGTGGGCCACCTTTTTCTCCAGGTTCCCCTCTACCAGAAATTCTAATGGCTTGACCATTATCAATTCCTTTTGGAATGTTTACTTCAAATTTAATATTTTTTCTAACTTTTCCTTTTCCGCTACAAGTAGTACATGGGTTTTTGATAATTTTACCTGTTCCATGACAACTACTACAAGTTCTAACACTTGTCATCATTCCTAGTAAAGTTTGTTGTGTCACACGTTCTTCACCTGTTCCACCACATTGCTTACAGCTTTCAGCAGTGGTTCCAGGTTTTGAACCTGTTCCGTGGCAAGTGTCACATTGCTCCGTTAAAGGCATTTGAACTTCTTTTGTCGTACCAAAAACAGCTTCTTCAAATGTGATTTGCATACTTGTACGAACATCAGCACCACGTTGAGGGCCTTGACGACGTCTTCCGCCGCCACCAAAAACATCTGAGAACATTCCGTCTCCAAAAATGCTACTAAAAATGTCGCCCATATCAAAGTCAGCACTGCCATACCCAGCACCACCGCCGCCACCTTCAAAAGCTTGATGTCCAAATTGGTCATACTTGGCTCTTTTTTGTGGGTCACTTAAAATTTCGTAGGCGTGACTGGCTTCTTTAAATTTTTGCTCTGCTTCTGCATTTCCCGGGTTAGCATCGGGATGATATTTTTTGGCAAGTGACCGATAAGCTTTTTTCAGCTCATCATCACCTGCTCCTTTATTAACTCCAAGTACTTCGTAAAAATCTTTATTGTCTGCCACTTCATTCACCTACTAAAATATATTATACTTCTTTGTAGTCACCATCAACTACATCGTCAGCGCCACCGTTTCCTTGTTGTGGAGCTTCTCCACCTTGTTGTTGATATAGTTTAGAAGAAATTTCATGTAATACGGTTTGGAAGTGTTCTGTAGCTGTTTTAAGTGTTGCAATGTCACTGTCGGACATCGTATCAATGTTTTTGTTTTCAACAAGAGATTTCAAATTGCTAACTTCGCTTTCTAATTTTGCTTTATCACTAGCATCAATTTTATCTTCTAAATCCTTTATTAATTTTTCGGTTTGGAAAATTAATGAATCAGCATCATTTTTTGCATCAATTGCTTCCTTACGTTTTTGGTCTTGTTCTGCATATTGTTCTGCTTCTTTAACTGCTCTTTCAATATCTGCATCACTTAAATTTGTGCTAGAAGAAATGGTGATTTTTTGTTCTTTGCCAGTTCCTAAATCTTTTGCAGAAACATTTACAATACCATTAGCGTCAATGTCAAATGTAACCTCAATTTGTGGGATTCCTCTTGGAGCAGGAGCAATTCCATCTAATCTAAATTGTCCTAATGTTTTATTATCTCTCGCAAGTGGTCTTTCCCCTTGAACGATATTAATATCAACTGCTGTTTGATTATTTTCAGCTGTTGAGAATACTTGCTTTTTATTTGTAGGAATAGTGGTATTTCTTTCAATTAATTTTGTAGCAACTCCGCCTAAAGTTTCAATTCCTAAAGAAAGGGGAGTAACGTCAAGTAAAAGAATACTACCAGCACCAGCATCACCGCTAAGTTTTCCACCTTGAATAGAAGCACCAACTGCCACACATTCGTCTGGATTAATGCCTCTAAATGGTTCTTTTCCTGTAAGTTTTTTAACAGCATCTTGAACAGATAACATTCTGGTAGAGCCACCAACTAATAAAACTTTGTCAAGTTCAGAAGCACTTAAGCCAGAATCAGATAAAGCAGTTTTCACTGGTCCCATTGTCATATCAACTAAGTCAGCAGTTAATTCATCAAATTTTGATCTTGATAAGTTAATATCCAAATGTTTAGGTCCATCTTGATTCATGGTAATAAAAGGAAGGTTGATATTTGTTGTTGTAACAGTTGAAAGTTCTTTTTTCGCCTTTTCAGCTGCTTCTTTTAAACGTTGTGCTGCCATTTTATCTTGGCTTAAGTCAATGCCGTCTGTTTTCTTGAATTCAGCAATTAAAAATTTGATAACTCTGTCGTCAAAATCGTCACCACCTAAATGGTTGTTACCGCTTGTTGCAAGAACTTCGATTACACCATCACCAATGTCAATAATCGATACGTCGAATGTACCGCCACCTAAGTCATAAACCATAATTTTTTGTTCTTTTTCATTATCAAGACCATAAGCAAGTGCAGCTGCTGTTGGTTCATTGATAATACGTTTTACATCAAGTCCAGCAATTTTACCAGCATCTTTGGTTGCTTGTCTTTGGCTGTCTGTGAAGTAAGCAGGAACAGTGATAACAGCTTCTGTAACAGCTTCTCCTAAGTAACTTTCAGCATCTTTTTTTAGTTTTTGAAGAATCATAGCAGAAATTTCTTGTGGAGAATAAGCTTTATCATCCACTCTTACTTTATAATCAGAACCCATTTCTCTTTTAATAGAACTAATCGTTCTGTCAGGATTTGTAATCGCTTGACGTTTTGCAGTTTCACCAACTAATCTTTCGCCTGCTTTTGTAAAGCCTAAAATAGAAGGGGTTGTTCTCATTCCTTCGCTGTTTGCAATAACAACTGGCTGTCCGCCTTCCATTACTGCTACGCATGAATTTGTTGTTCCTAAGTCAATACCAATAATTTTACTCATATATATTCCTCCTAAATGTCTATTGAAATAAATAATTAATTTGCCACTCTTACCATACTACAACGAATTACTTTTTCCTTATAAGTATAGCCTTTTTGCATAATGTCAACTACAGTATTTTCACCTACGCTGTCATCTTCTACGTGGGCAACTGCAAAATGAATATTTGTGTCAAAGGGCTCACCAACCGCCGCAATTTCTTTTACGCCTAAGTCAGCTAGTATTTCATTAAATTGTTTGAAAATCATTTCAAAACCAACATAAAAACTATTGTTTTTATCTTCTATTGAAGAAATTGCTCTCTCGAAGTTGTCAATAACAGGAAGTAATTTTTCAATGGTGTCTCTTGCACCATCGTCATACATACTTGCCTTTTCTTTTTGAGTGCGCTTTCTGAAGTTATCAAATTCTGCAAGGGTTCTTTGTAGCTTATCCACATATTCTTCAATTTGTGATTGTTTTTCATTTAATTGGTTTTCAAAATCGTTTTCTACAACAATTTCTACGTCATCAATCATTTCTGTTTTTACTTCATCATGATTTTTTTTGCTCAATTGAAAATCTCCTTCCTAATAGGTATTTATTTTAATTCAAATTCAAGTGTTTACTATTTAACTTGAATTTTCACTTGATAATGCTTTTAAAACCACATCAATATTTTTAACAAGCCCACGGAGCACAGAAACAACTTGGGAGTAATCCATTCTTGTAGGGCCGATAATTCCAATGCTTCCATATATTTGGTTGCCAAGTTTATAATTTGTTTTGATTAGGCTACAATCTTTCATTTGCTCCATGCTGTTTTCATTGCCAATGATAATTTGGACGTCCTCATTGCTACTATTTCCTAAAAGCGTGATAAGAAGTTCTTTTTCTTCAAGTGTTTGGAAAATTCCTTTTGCCTTCTCAACATCACTAAATTCTGGAAATCCTAAAATGTTTTTTGTTCCACTTAAAAAAACTTGTACATTATCAATGGACTGTATAATTTCAACTACGGAGGTAAGCACTTCACTTAAAAGCTCACTATGTTCGCTAAACTCACGTTTTAATTTTGTAACGGTAGCGATGTCAATTTCTTCTAGTGAATGTCCTTGAAAATAAGTGTTTAAGATATTAGACAATTTATTTAAAACATCAATGCTAGGTGTTTCTTTTACCTGTAAATTATGGTTTCTTACAATTTTACCGTCTGTAACTAACACCAAAACGATACTGGTTTCATCCAGCGGAATTAGTTGTAAATGCTTTAAAATTGTCTTTTGAGATTGCGGTTCGCTAACAATTGTTGTGTAGTGAGTTAACATGGAAATTGCTTTTGCTGTTTCTTGTATTAAATAATCAATTTGATTGATATTGTTTGAAATCATATTATGAAGAAAAAGCATTTGCTCCTCAGCTAAATCTTTTTGACGCATAAATTTATCTACATATAATCTATAACCCTTATCAGAAGGAACTCGCCCTGATGAGGCGTGTGGCTGAACAATCAAGCCCATCTCTTCTAAATCAGACATTTCATTTCTGATTGTGGCAGAGCTAATCCCAAGGTCGTACTTTTTAGCAATGGTACGTGACCCAATTGGTTCTGCTGTTGAGATATAATCGCTAATGATTGCTTCTAAGATTTTAATTTTTCTTTCATTTAAAATCATGATAGCACTTCCTTAAAGTAATAAAGTGTAATAGTTTTGTTAGCACTCTAATTTGTCGAGTGCTAATATGATTTAAAAATATCACTTGTTATGCTTTCTGTCAAGTATTTTATGATTTTTTCATAAAAAAACTTGTAATTTATTTGAAAGATGATATAATAACACATTGTATAAGAATTTCTTGTACATAAAAATTAGTTTTCATATTGTATGATTACTAATTTTAAGAAAAAAATCCTTGCTCTTCATATGTAAGGGCCAAAGACCAGAAGGAGGTGTAGTTATGAACAAGTACGAATTATCAATTATATTGAAACCTAATTTAGATGAAGAAACTAAAAAGGCTGAGTATGAAAAAATCCAAGAACTTATAACAAAGTTTGGTGGCACAATTGAAAAGACTGATGACTGGGGTAAACGTAGATTAGCCTATGAAATCAAAAAGTTCAATGAAGGTTTTTATACTTTCTATACGTTAGAAGCTGAAAGTACTCTTCCAGCTGAAATGGAACAACGTCTTCGTATCGCTGAAAATGTTTTACGTTATCTTGTTATTCGTTTAAACTAAGGAGTGAGTGTATGAATAAAGTTATTTTAATGGGAAGGCTGACAAAGGACCCTGAAGTTAGGTACTCTAAAGGCGAGCCACCTGTTGCGGTTTCTCGATTTTCACTTGCTGTTGATAGACGATTTAAACGTGATAATGAGCCTTCAGCTGATTTTATACCCTGTACCGCTTTTGGTAAAACGGGTGAGTTCGTTGAAAAATATTTCAAAAAAGGTCAAATGGTTAGTGTCGTTGGAAAATTGCAAATCAGTTCATGGGAAGACCAAAACAATCAAAAGCGTTGGTCTACTGATGTAGTTGTTGAGGAAGTTTTTTTTGCTGAAAGCAAAAGTTCTTTTGAAAATCATAAAGGTTCTCAACCTCAATATGCTGGAAATGATGCGCCAAAGTCCCAAAGTGACGATAGTAACGTTGCATTTTATCCAATAGACCAAGCTGTGGAAGATGATGACGATTTGCCTTTCTAATTTTAGTTAAAGGAGGTTTTAATTATGATTCAAAAAAAACGTGGTCGCAGAAAAAAACGTGTTTGTAGTTTCTGTGCTGATAAAATAAATCACATTGAGTATAAAGATGTCAATAAATTAAGAAAATATGTTTCTGAAAGAGGAAAAATTCTTCCTAGAAGAATCACTAGCAATTGTGCAAAACATCAAAGAGCTTTAACAATTGCTATTAAAAGGTCAAGACATGTTGCATTAATGGCTTTTACGCAAGAATAGAACATATAAAAAAATTCTCTTCATGATTACATGAAGAGAATTTTTTTATTTTATTACTTTTTTACTAAAGAAAATCCGATAATTTGGTCTGTAAATAAAATGAGTTGGTCTAACTTGATTATTTCATCACGAGTCCCATTTTTATAAACCGTTGCATTGATAACATTAATCATGTAAGCATCTGAATAATTTTGGTGTGCTGGATTTTCTTGTACAAATTGTTTTTCCATACTACTAAAAAGGGAAGATATATCCAGTGAAAAATTATCAGGATCATCCGTATACTTAAGCATTTCATTTTCTGGGGAGCAAGGTGCTAGATCCCCAACTACGGTGCCTGACGACGTATAGAGCATTACGCGGTAGTAAGCGTTATTTTCCATTTTAAGTTTTTCAATGAGTTTAATTAAATGTTTAAACACAATATCCTTCATAGAAGAGGGTAAATTGGGGTTTGCATTTGGTATTCCGTTCATAGAGAGCCTCCTTATTTTACTAACTCGGTTATAAGACATAAAAATTCAAACGAGATAGTGATGCTTTATGTCTACTTTATACTAAAATGTGGTATTTTTCAAGAACCAAGCAAAAATTATTTATAAAAAATATAGAAAAATTTCAAAAAATAATTTATAATAACAACAGAACATATGTTTGAGTATAAATTAAAAAGAAGGTTTTTATATGGAACTTGCAGATAAACTAAGAATTTTAGCGGATTCAGCTAAGTATGATGTTGCTTGTACATCAAGTGGGATAGATCGAAAAGGGGAAAAGGGTAAAATCGGCAGTGCTGCATCTGCTGGCATTTGCCACAGTTTTTCAGCAGATGGTCGGTGTATTTCTCTTTTAAAAGTGTTGCTGACCAATGTTTGTATTTATGATTGTAAATATTGCAACAATCGAAAGTCCAATGACATTGAACGTGCTATTTTTTCTCCTGACGAATTAGCTGAACTAATGATTAATTTTTATAAAAGAAATTATATTGAAGGCTTGTTTTTAAGTTCTGCTATTGTAAAAAATCCTGACTATACCATGGAGCTTTTATACAAAACACTTTTTATCATCAGAACAAAATATAATTTTAATGGATATATACACGTAAAAGCAATTCCAGGTGCAGATGACTATTTAATTTTAAAAACAGGACAGCTTGCAGATCGAATGAGTGTAAATATCGAGCTTCCATCGGAAAGTAGCTTAATGAAATTAGCACCAGATAAAACAAAACACAATATTTTGGAGCCCATGAAGCTGATTAAAAATCAAATTACAGAAACAAAAAATGAAATCATGCTATACAAACACGCCACTAATTTTGTTCCAGCAGGTCAAAGTACACAGCTAATTGTTGGTGCAACTCCGGAAAGTGATAAAAAAATCATTACGCTTTCTGAAAATCTATATAGTAAGTATAAATTAAAAAGAGTGTTCTATTCAGCTTATATACCTGTGTCAAAAGATCCTTTACTTCCTAAAGTAAAAAATCCTCCTCTGCTACGTGAGCATAGATTATATCAGGCTGATTGGCTTTTGCGATATTATGATTTTAAGGCAGAAGATTTATTAAAAGGAGAAAATGACAATTTCGATCTTGCCATGGACCCAAAATGTCAGTGGGCAGTTAATAACTATCATTTATTTCCTGTGGAAGTTTTAAAAGCGGATTATACTGTGTTGTTAAAAGTGCCTGGAATTGGGGTTCAGTCTGCGAGAAAAATAGTAAAAGCTAGAAGAACAAGTTTATTAGATTTTGATGGGCTTAAAAAATTAGGAATATCCTTAAAAAGGGCAAAATATTTTATTACCTGTAATGGTAAAATTCATAGTAAGTATATATCCAATGAAGCTTTTTTGTATAATGCTTTGGTAGATAAAAGTAAATTGCAACCGTCATTTGAGCAATTAAGCCTTTTTGAAACGAACAATCTTTTGTTGGAGCAATTTCGTTAGGGCGTGGAGTGAATTTTCAAACACGCTAGTGTACCTCTAACAGTTGTATCATCTACTTAAAGGAGAGTTAGGTTAAATGGATCAAGAAAAAAATATAATCTATGTTTGTGATGACACTTTTGACGGCTTGCTTACAACTGTTTTTGAATCCTATGCCTCTAAAAAGTTTCCTTATAAAATTGAAACAGCAAATGGGTTTCAGCAAATTTTAGGTTATGAGTATGTTTATATTCAAACGGATGTAGAAAAATCAAAAAGAGTTTATGAAGGTTTGCGGAAAATAGCAGAAGAGGTTTTGTACAGTTGCTATGTTGCTTTTCTCGCTAGTTTTCATGAAAAGCATACATTTATTTTTAAATATATATGGATGAGTTTTAAAATAGGTAAAAATGTTAATCTACATTTAACAGATGACAACGTAAAAACAGTGTTAAAAATGGTTCGTTTAGTAGGACGGGATGCCATGCGATATAAAGAATTTGTTCGGTTTAGAGAAATACAAAATGAAATTTATTATGCAGACATATGCCCTGAACATGATATTTTGGAAGTGATTATACCTCATTTTGTAGATCGATTTGGAGAGCAAAAGTGGGTAATACATGATTTGAAAAGGGACAAGGCTGTGTTTTATAATAAGACAGAATACTATATTAGGGATGTTCCTAAAAATATGTCCGCAGAAATAACAAGCCAAGAAGAATATTACCGGGACTTGTGGAAGTTATTTTATAAAACCATTGCAGTGGAGACGAGAATCGATGTAAACCGTCAAAGAAATTTACTACCCAAAAAATTTAGAAAATACATGACGGAGTTTTTCAGAGACGAAGAATAGACTAGCAGTTCTTGCATTTTGCAAGAATCCTAGTCTATTTTAATTTTGAAATCCATATAGTATACGGAACGTTTAATTTTAAAAATGGAGTTGAACTTATCCTATGCGAAAAAAATTAAATCTCATACTGATTATTGTTCTAGTATATATCGTTACAGATTTATGCTGCTATAAAACATCGTATACACATTTATATTTGGAAGTATTTAAACAAGTAAGCAAAAATCAATACACTATTCACGTAGACCTTGACGACAACACCATGTACATATTTAAAAATAAAGTTTTAGTTAAAAAATATCCTGTTTCGGGAGGAAAATCGTCCACACCTTCCCCACTTGGAACGTGGACCATTGTTTCAAAGGATGTGTGGGGGGAAGGTTTTGGGGGTACATGGATGGGCTTTAATGTTCCCTGGGGAAAGTTTGGAATTCACGGAACTGACGAACCATGGTCTATTGGAAATGATTTATCTCATGGCTGTATCAGAATGTTTAATAAAGATGCAGAAGCAGTTAGAAAGCTTATTCCGGTGGGAACAAAGGTTACCATTGTAAAAGGTACCTATGGACCTTTTGGATCTTATTTTAGAGTTCTGAAACCAGGCTATACCGGTTCGGATGTTTTTGCCATTGAAAAACGACTCCAAAGGTTAGGATATTACAATGGTTGGGTAAAAGGAATTTATGATGATGGGCTAAAAAGTGCCATTCATAAATTTCAAAAAGCAAAAGGATTGCCAATCAGTGACAGTGTGAATTTAAATACATATAAAGCAATGGGATTTATTCCTTTTGAATAATAAAAAATAGAAATTGCCTTATGAAAATTTTTGTACAATGCTTCACTTTAAAAAGTATGTATGATATAATGAACCGCTATAAATGATACGCTTTTTAAGGAGGAACACCAATGTCTTTACATGGACACGAAAGACAAAGTAAAATACGAAATTTTTGTATAATTGCGCATATAGACCACGGTAAATCTACACTTGCGGATAGATTAATTCAAAAAACAGGATTGTTAACTCAACGAGAAATGCAGGAGCAAGTGCTTGACAATATGGATTTAGAGCGTGAACGTGGCATAACCATTAAAGCTCAGGCAGTTCGATTAATTTATAAAGCCAACGATGGAGAAGAATATATTCTAAACTTGATTGACACACCAGGGCATGTTGACTTTAATTATGAGGTTTCAAGAAGTCTTGCAGCTTGCGAGGGAGCAGTGCTTGTTGTGGATGCTGCCCAAGGCGTTGAAGCGCAAACGTTAGCAAATGTATATTTAGCCCTTGATAGTAACCTTGAAATCATACCTGTCATTAATAAAATAGATTTGCCAAGTGCTAACCCTGAACACGTAAAAAAGGAAATTGAAGATATAATAGGCATTGTGGCAGAAGACGCACCACTTATTTCTGCAAAAGCAGACCTTAATATAGAAGCAGTTTTTGAGAGTATTGTTAAAAATATCCCAGCACCAAAAGGTGATGAGTCGGCTACTCTAAAAGCTTTAATATTCGATTCTTTTTATGATGCTTACAAAGGTGTTGTTGTTTTTATAAGAGTTGTAGATGGAACAATCGAAAAAGGTAAAAAAATTCTCTTTATGGCAACAAATAAAGAATTTGAAGTAGTGGACGTTGGTGTTTTTGGTCCTGGAAGATTTTTGCCTGTGGAGCAATTAAAAGCAGGTGAAGTTGGATATTTTGTCGCAAGTATTAAAAATGTTCGTGATACAACCATTGGTGATACGGTTACAGAGGCCGAAAACCCAACAAAAGAGCCATTTTCTGGTTATAAAAAAGTAAACCCTATGGTTTATTGTGGTATTTTTCCAGCGGATGGTTCTAAATATCCAGATTTAAGGGACTCCCTTGATAAATTAAAACTAAATGATGCTTCTTTATTTTTTGAGCCTGAATCTTCCATTGCATTAGGATTTGGCTTCCGTTGTGGATTTTTAGGACTGCTTCATCTTGAAATTATTCAAGAAAGACTGGAAAGGGAATATAACCTAGACATTGTTACCACTGCGCCTAGTGTTATTTACAAAATTTATAAAACAGATAATGAACTTATCCAACTTTCTAATCCAAGTAATATGCCAGATGTTACTCAAATTTCAAAAATGGAAGAGCCAATTGTAAAAGCAGAAATTATACTTCCCACAGAATATATTGGCGCCATTATGGAACTTTGTCAACAACGTCGTGGGGAATATATTGGAATGGAATATATAGAAGAAACAAGAGCGGTTTTAACATATGAAATTCCGTTAAATGAAATTATTTATGACTTCTTTGATGTTTTAAAATCAAGGAGCAGAGGGTACGCATCTTTTGATTATGAGGTTATTGGCTATCGAGAATCTGAATTAGTGAAGCTTGATATTTTGGTAAACAGAGAAGTGGTAGATGCTTTGTCTTTCATCGTTCACCAATCTACAGCGTATGAACGTGGGAGAAAAATAGCAGAAAAACTGAAAAAAGAAATTCCAAGGCATCTTTTTGAGATTCCTATTCAAGCAAGCGTCGGAAGCAAAATAATTGCAAGGGAGACCGTCAGTGCAATGCGTAAAGACGTTCTTGCTAAATGTTATGGTGGCGACATTACACGTAAGAAAAAACTGCTTGAAAAACAAAAAGAAGGAAAGAAAAGAATGAGACAAATCGGCAACATAGAAGTTCCGCAGGCAGCTTTTATGAGTGTGCTGAAATTAGATGAAGAATAAAAGAGGATAAAAATGAAAGAAGTTAGTTTATACATTCATATTCCATTTTGTAAATCGAAATGTTTGTATTGTGATTTTTTGTCGTTTTCGAATTCCGAAGATACTTTTTTAGCTTATAAAAATGCTTTAGTAGAAGAAATAAAAAGTTTAAAAAAGTATGGTCAACTTAAAATAAGAAGTATATTTATAGGTGGAGGAACCCCAACAGTTCTTCCACCTTCTTATATAAAAGAGATCATGGAAGAAATTGACAAAGTTTTTACAATAGATAAAAATATAGAAATAACCATGGAATCAAACCCAGGAACAGTAACGTTGGAAGGGTTAAAAATAGTAAAAGCTTCAGGCATCAACAGAATAAGCATGGGACTTCAAGCATGGCAAAATGATTTGTTAAAAACCTTGGGAAGAATACACACCAATGAGGAGTTTTTGGAAAGTTATGATAATGTTGTGAAAGCAGGCTTTCAGAATATCAATGTTGACTTAATGTTTTCACTGCCGAAACAAACAATTTCTATGTGGGAAGAAACCATTCATCACGTTGTAGCCTTAAAACCAAGTCATATTTCTGCTTACAGTCTTATTATTGAAGAAGGAACTCCTTTTGCAAAAATGTATAATGAAAAAAATACTCCTAGCGAAGAGATGGACAGAGATATGTATGATATGGTGAAAAACATTTTGAAAGGTGCTGGATACGGTCATTATGAAATATCCAACTTTGCCATACACGGAAAAGAAAGCAGACATAACTTAGTATATTGGCAAAGAGAAGAATATATTGGTTTGGGGCTTTCCGCACATTCTTTTTTTAATCACAAACGGTTTCATAACACATCTTCTATGGAAGAGTATATAAATAAAAAAATAAGTATGGTACACTCAGAAACCATTTCAGAAAAAGATGCCTATGGTGAATTTATGTTTTTGGGGTTGCGATTAGTAGAGGGTATCCGAAAAAGTAATTTTAAAAAATCCTTTAATAAAGATATTGATGAAATTTATGGAACAGAAATCAGCAAGCTACAACAGGAAAATTTGCTTGCTGTTTCTAGTGATACCATAAGGTTAACAGAAAGAGGAATCGATGTTTCTAACTATGTTTTTGAAAAATTTATTTGATAGAATAGTGCAAAAGTCGAGTCAATATGGTATAGTGTTAAAATAAAATTTTTAGTGAGGTTTAACAAATAAAGCTGTTATGGATAATAGTAGAAGTTAAACCATACAAATGGGGGATCATCGGTATGTATAAAATTGTTTCGAAACGAAAGTTAAATTCTCTTGTTGAAGAAATGGAAATTGAAGCTCCTTTTGTTTCACGAAAATGTGAAGCAGGGCAGTTTGTTATTCTGCGTGTTGACGACGTGGGTGAAAGAATTCCGTTGACAATTGCAGACTTTGATAGAGAAAAAAATACAATTAAAATTATATATCAAAAGCTTGGTTATTCAACACAAAAGTTAGCTGAAAAAGAAGCCGGTGAATCTATTCTTGATTTCCTTGGACCCCTTGGTCAACCTATTCACCCCAAAAAACATAAAAGAGTGTTAGGGATTGGCGGAGGCGTGGGAGCAGCCCCTCTTTACCCTCAACTTAGAAAATTAAATGAACTTGGCGCAACTGTTGATGTTATTTTAGGAGGACGTTCAGAAGAATTTGTTATTCTTTCTGATGAATTTTCTTCGTTTGCTGAAAATATTTATGTTGCTACCAATGATGGTAGCAGAGGCGTACAAGGTTTTGTGACGGATATTTTAAACAAACTTATCAGTGATGGCGTGGAATATGACGAAGTTGTTGCCATTGGACCACTTATTATGATGAAAGCAGTTTGTGAAATAACTAAAAAATTGAATATACCAACCAGTGTTTCCTTAAATCCAATTATGATTGATGGAACAGGAATGTGTGGTTGTTGCCGTGTTACTGTTGGAGGTGAAACAAAGTTTGCCTGTGTAGATGGGCCAGATTTTGATGGATTCCTAGTAGATTTTGATGAATGTATGAGACGTCAAATGATGTATAGACATGAAGAAGGTCACATTTGTAAAGTGGGATTGGGGGATAAATGATGCTTACTAAAATACCGATGCCTGAGCAACCTGCAAAAGAACGGGCGAGAAATTTTAAGGAAGTAACACTGGGATACACTGAACAAAATGCAGTTGATGAAGCCAAAAGGTGTTTGAACTGTAAAACAAAACCATGTGTAAATGGTTGCCCTGTTAATGTTCCGATACCAGAATTTATTCAAAAAATTGAGCAACATGATTTTTTAGGTGCTTACCATGTGATTAAACAAGAAAATAGTTTTCCTGCAATGTGTGGTCGCGTTTGTCCACAAGAAACCCAATGTGAACAAAAATGTGTTAGAGCCATCAAAGGTGAATCTGTTGCAATTGGTAGATTAGAAAGATTTGTGGCAGACTTTTATATGGAAAACCAAAAAGAAGCTGAATCAGTAGACATTCAAAAAAATGGAGTAAAAGTTGCTGTTATCGGAGCAGGTCCAGCGGGACTTTCTTGTGCTGGTGATCTGATAAAGCTTGGTTACGATGTAACTATTTTTGAAGCCCTCCACGTTTTGGGCGGTGTTTTAATGTATGGTATACCAGAATTTAGACTTCCCAAGGGCCTTGTAGAAAAAGAAATTGAAAGTATTATAAAATTAGGTGTTAAAATCGAGAAAAATGTAATTATAGGACGTTCTGTTACGATTGATGAACTTTTTTCTGATGGATATAAAGCGGTGTTTATTGGAAGTGGTGCTGGACTTCCTAATTTTATGGGAATTGAAGGGGAAAATTTAAATGGCGTTTATTCTGCCAATGAATTTTTAACTCGTTCTAATTTAATGAAAGCTTATGATTTTCCTAACAATGTGACACCAATTCGAACAGGAAATAAAGTAGCAGTTATTGGTGGTGGCAATGTAGCCATGGACGCAGCCAGAACTGCATTACGATTAGGTGCGGAAGAAGTTTTTATTGTGTATAGACGTGGCGAGGAAGAACTTCCAGCCAGACTAGAAGAAATTCATCACGCAAAAGAAGAAGGTATTATTTTTAAACTGCTTACAAATCCTAAAAAAATTGTAGGAGAAAACGGCTGGGTAAAAGCCATGGAATGTGTTGAAATGACATTAGGGGAGCCAGACAAATCAGGCAGAAGACGTCCCATTGAAAAAGAAAACAGCACTTTTGCCTTAGAGGTGGAAACTGTTATTGTTGCCATTGGGCAAACCCCAAATCCACTTATTAAAAAAACAACAAGCGGAATTGAAACACATACGTGGGGTGGAATTATTGTAGAAGAAGAAACCATGCAAACAACACAAGATTATGTGTATGCTGGTGGTGATGCTGTAACAGGTGCAGCTACGGTAATTCTTGCCATGGGTGCTGGAAAAACAGCAGCGGCATCCATTCATAAACAGCTTTCATAAATAAAAATAAAATAGAAGGAGTTGATTCCTTCTATTTTATTTTTTTACATATTTTACCAAAAATATCTTTACAAATCATACAATTAATTATATAATTTGTAAAATAATGGGAGGTAATTTTATGGATAATACAAATAATGAAGTAAAAGATTCTTTTGAACAATTAGCAGCTACCATGGCGCATGAAATTAAAAATCCACTGGCTTTAATAAAAGCAAATGTTGACCTTTTGGAATTTGACGACAAATCAGAATTTCATAAAAAAAGTTTTGAAGTTATGCGTAGAGAAATAAGTAAAATTAATGAAATGATATTGGACTTTATTAATAATGTGAGAGATGACAGTTTTGAAAAAATAAACATAGGCCACTTGCTACGGGATGTGACTGAAGAATTTAAAACCCTTGCCAAAATAAAAGAGATTACCGTGATAGAGAAAATAGAAAATAAAAAATTAACAATTTTAGGTGCAGAAGAAAAAATAAGGCGAGTTCTATTAAATATTTTAAAAAATGCTTATGATGCAGTTTCAGAAGGTGGAACAATTGAAGTCACTGCCTATGAATTTATTGATTATATAAAAATTGAAATTAAAGACGATGGAATTGGAATGAACGAAGAAATTTTAAAAATGGCAGGCTCTCCATTTTTTACAACAAAGGAAGGGGGAAGTGGTTTAGGAATTTCTATTTGTAAAAAAATAATTGAAGAGCATGGAGGTATTTTTAATATAACAGGCAAACCAAACGAAGGTTGCAGTGTTGTCCTCCTCATAAAAAAATCACGCATAGAGTCATAACTTTATGCGTGATTTTTGATTGTAGCGTAAAATTGAATTTAACGGTATTTTGCATATAAATAACTAAATTTGGTTGCATGACATTGTTCATCGGTTAAAATTTCGTAAATCATATCACGAATTTCAATATTTAAAAATGAGAAATATATTTTTCGATAAAATGCTATACCAGAAAGTACTTTAAACATACTCTTTTCAAGTTCCAGCGCAACATTATCAGACGTTCTTTCAGGATTTATTTTTGGGCAAGCCTTTTTACCAGTTAAATTGAAATAAATTTCTTGAAGAAGTTTGGCGTGTTTTAGTTCGTCCATTCGAATGTGTCTTACGATTTCTTGGTCACCTTTTTGAGTTAGTAAATTACAAAGGTTGCTACAATATTCTGCATCTTCCATTTCATCTTTAATCGCTTCTAACAGCATGTCAAGAAGTTTCTCGTCAGGCTTTGCAGGCATGAAGTTTTTTGGTGGAACACATGGCATCTCATTGCACGGTTTCTCATTACTAGGCGGAAACACCGGCATTTGGTTCACAGGAGGTGGAGTTGGCATAGGTTCACTAGGTGGAAATACCGGCATCTGATTCACAGGAGGTGGAGTCGGTATAGGTTCACTAGGCGGAAACACCGGCATCTGGTTTACGGGAGGTGGAGTCGGTGTTGGGTTGCTAGGTGGAAACGTTGGCATTTGATTATTCGGTGGAACGCTGGGTCTTGGTCTTGGTGTTGGTCTTGGTCTACTTGGCGGAAAAGATGGATTTATGTTTATAGGACTGGTACTAGGACTGGGACTGGTACTGGGAGCGGGTCTTTTTGCGCCTTCACGTTCACTTTCAAAACGTTCGTTATCTTCATCACTTTCAAAATTATAAGGATACATTACGGTTCTCCTTTCATGTGGCTATAATAATCAATATAGTATATGTTTGTGAATGTAGTTTGTGAACTAAATTTTTCAAAAAGCTATGGTATAACAAAATGAGAGATTGTAAATAATAGGCTTATAATAATTTGAAGAAGGAGTGGTTAGGTGATTAAAAAAATATTTCTTGGGATCGGAATTTTTTCTATTGCCTTAATGTCAACTTATGATAAAACGAGTGCCCAAAAATATAGTTTATATAAAGCTGTTTCAGAGGAAAAAATTCAAGTAACAGCTTCTAAATTAAATGTAAGAAGCGGGGCAGGGAAAGAATTTACTATTATTGGAAATGTGAAAAAAGGGCAGATTTTAGATGTTATTGGTGGACTTGGAGAATGGTATGTTGTGCACCTACCAGATGATTCAATTGGCGTAGTTTCCAATCAGTATGTAAAAGCATATAAAATGGGAACAAAGTCAAATAGTGCAGGTGATAGCTACGATTTAGAAGCTGTTTTTGCAGAAAATAAAGCTAGTGATATAAAAACACTTGAAGATTTAATCAATAGTGAGAGAGAAAAATATAAACTTCCTAAATTTACATTTGATGAAAAAATAAATGAAATAGCAGAATTAAAAGCAAATGATATGTCGACCAATCATTATTTAAGCCATGATTCGGAAAAATATGGAACACCTTTTGAAATGTTAAAACAGTTCGGTGTGCTATATAAAAATGCAAGTGAAAATATTGCTGGAAATAAAAGTGTCACATCGGCACACAATCAATTTATGGGTAGCATGAGTCATCGGGTAAATATATTAAATCCCAATTTCAATAAAATGGGAATCGGCATTGTCAATGACGCTAAGTATGGAAAAGTAATTGTAGAAATGTTTGTGGAACAATAGATTTAAAAAGAAGTGTAAGAACATAAAAAAAATTCGCTATCGTAAAATTACGGCGAATTTTTTTATTTTCTTATCTATTAGATTCTTTTAAACAATTGATCAAGTTTTGTCAAAAGAACAAAATTTCCTCGCACTTTTAATTGTCCAATCATAAACGCCTTTTGGGCAGTATATTTTCCTTTTAAAATATCAACCCAAATTTCTGCGGTAGTTAATATAGTAATGTCTGGTGTTTCTATGGTGCCTTCTTCCACCCTACACTCATTATTTCCAAGTGTTAAATAGCAGTCAAAGGTTTCACTACCGCTAATAATGAGTTGAATAGTAGCCTCAAAATTTCCAGCCAAATGAGGCTGATAATAATGGGGTAAGCTGTGAGTCATTTGCTTACAGGTTTTTGCATGATGAACTACTTTAGGGGTAGGCTTTTTATAGGTAAATGGTATATCTAAGTCTGTTTTAATTTGACTGTCTGTATTTAATTTTTTAGAAAATAAATTTGTTATTTCCTCAATATCTTTTTGTTGATATTCATTAAAGGTGTCAAAATTAATTTTTTGATACAGCTCCGTTTTTGGAATCTTCGAAGGCGCTTCTTTTGGAATAATTGTAGAAAGGTCAGCGGTATGAAGATCCATCGGTATAGGAGCACTAGAAAATAAAGATTCACTGGAAGCAATGTATTTTCTGTTTTGTTTACAAATCCGATAAAAGTCCTCTGAATTTTTTTCAATTATTTCTTGCAGTTCGTTACTTTTTCCAATCATTTTTTGATATTTTCCACCTAATGAAACTCTTGAAACTTCATGGCCACCTAAAATACCAATAAATCGGGACAAATAATCAGAAACTTCTCGATCACTGTAATTTTCCGCAACAGTTACAATAAAGCAGTGTTTTTCAGCAATAGAATTGGCATACATGGGTATTTGAAAATGTTCCATAAAAGATTTCATAATGGCATTTATTGAAAATCCGATGGAAGTAGTAGCGAAGATAACGCAATCACTAGATTTAATTTGTTCCATACAATCAGTTACAACTTGAGATTCAATACCATCACAAAAAGGTATTTGGCTGTATGCTAGGTTTATTTCTGAAACAGTTACACCAAGCTCTGAAAGGGTTGCGTAAATACTTTTTAAAACAGCGGATAAGCCATAGTCATAACCAGGCATAGCACCATAAAGGGCAGTTACTTTCATAAAAAATCTCTCCGTTTCTAACGCATAGGTGGTAATTCAAAATCGTTAAACCATGAATCAAAAAATGTATCAAGACTTCCTCCGTAAATTTCCTCGCAGGTTTTTACAAGGCTATCTTTATTTACAACTTTAAATGAATATTCTGCATAATATTTTTTTAGAAATTCATCAAATTTCTCATCACCCATTAATTTTTTTAAGTTATAAAACATAAGTTTTGAACGTAAATATTGAACATTATAATAATCAGACCATTTTGTATAAACGCTTAAATCTTTTAGTAAGGTTTTGTCTTCTATATTTTTTAAGTTCACAGAAAGGTTGGCATATGTTTTCTTCATTTGGGCATCAATTTCATGATCGGAATAAAAAATATATTCTTGTAGTAAAACAGCCAGTCCTTCGTCTATCCAAGCTTCTTTGATTTGATTGTTTCCAATGATGTTATAAAACCATTGGTGAGAAACTTCGTGGGCAAGACTAATAATTGAGCGGCTATTTTTAATATAATCTGAATCAAGCATAATAAATTGAGGATATTCCATACCCCCAGCTAAAAACAGTTCGGTCTCTACAATATCTAAAGATTGGTAAGGGTAGGTACCTATTTTGTTGCTGTAATAATCTAACGCCTTATTTGCTACTTCTAAAAATTCATTTATATTTTTAATGTCAGAATAATGATAAAAATTTACGGTAACACCACTTTTGGATTGAATCGAAGAAAGTTGATATTGATTGCCAATGGCAAAAGCAAAATCTCGTACTAACTTAGCCGTAATGGTGGTAACTTTTTTGTTGTCGTCAATCATGTTCTTTTCAGAACCTGTTGCAATAACGGTGTAGTCGGTAGGGGTTGTTATTTTAACGGTATAATTTGAGATTTCAGAATAAAATGGGTCGCCAGCAGGGTAATAAGGCTCATTGTGCCAACCAAATTCATCATAAACAGATAAAGAAGGAATAAAATTTCCAAACCAAATTGCAGAGTCATTAGCGCCAGTTCTGTGGCAAATTTTTGGTATGTAACTTTCAAACTGAATAGTAAGCTCAAGCTCAGCCTCAGGAGGCAACGGTTCTTTAAAATTAACCAAAAGGGTAGCATTTTTTAAATTAAAATTAACATCAGCATTATTAATGGTAGCAGATAAAACCTTGGTATATCCATAATCTTTACCATATTTAAAAATTTTATTAGCAAATTCATCAAAATAAGGCTTGATGGGAACATCTTTTTGAAAGGCATTGGAATATATATGTAAATATATTTTATCCATTGGTTCTTTGGTTTTATTTTTAAACTTTATTTTTTCAACCCCAACGGCAGTTCTTTTTTCTGGATCGATATCAAGGGTAACGGCGTATTCGTTGTAATAGGGTTTTACTTCCTGCACTTCTGCCATCGTATTTTGAGGAGACATAGGCTCAGCAACCGATTGTTCCATAGAAGAATTTTTTGTGTTAGCACTCATGGTACTATCGCTTATGGTAATAGAAGAAATTTCTTTGGAGGAGTTGTTACAGGCAGTTAAAATAAAAGAACAGATGAAAATAAACAATAAGTTTTTATAAAATTTAATAAGAGCACCTCTTTTCTTGTCAAATGATTTGGAACGCTATCAAAAAAGAATAGTTTTAAAATTAAAAAAATATGTTAAAATATTATAACACGTAAGTAAAGAAAGTTTCAATTAATTTTCTATAAATACACTGTCAGTGGTTGAATGGAGTGGGGTTTTTGGTTTTTTTGAAAAAATATTGACCCACCTAATTCATTGTCAGTAGAAAAACAGGAGTGAGCATTTTGAAGAAAATAATTCTAACAGGAGGGGGAACAGCAGGACATGTAACCCCAAACATAGCTTTGTTGCCAAAACTTCAGAAGGAAGGTTTTGAAATACATTACATTGGAAGCCGAAATGGAATGGAAAAAAAAATAATAGAAGATTTAGGTATCAAATATTATGGCATATCTTCTGGTAAATTAAGAAGGTATATGGATATAAAAAATTTTACAGATGCCTTTAGAATTGTAAAAGGGTTGGCCGAGGCGATATTGTTAATTAATAAAATAAAACCAAATATTGTTTTTTCAAAAGGTGGTTTTGTGACAGTTCCTGTCATCATGGGAGCCAGCTTTAAAAAAGTTCCTGTTATTATACATGAATCGGACATTACCCCTGGGCTTGCCAATAAAATTGCAATGCCCTTTTCGAAAGTAGTTTGTACTTCTTTTCCTGAAACAGTAAAAAGTATTCCCAAGGGAAAAGGCATTTGCACAGGGTCTCCAATTCGTGAGGAACTGTTAACTGGAAAAAAAGAAAATGGATTAAAAATTTGTGGATTTCATAAGGAAAAACCTGTTATAATGGTAATGGGCGGGAGCTTAGGCTCTGTAAAAATGAATCATTTTGTCAGAGAATGTTTGGAGGAACTGCTTTTAAAATTTCAAATTATTCATCTATGTGGAAAAGGAAATATAGATGAGAATTTAAAAAATAAAAAAGGATATATTCAATTTGAATATATTTCAAATGAATTGCCCCATATGATGCAAGCTTCTGAGATTATTATTTCAAGAGCGGGTTCAAATTCAATTTTTGAATTTCTTGTGTTAGAAAAGCCAAGCATTTTAATTCCTCTTTCTAAAAATGCAAGTAGAGGTGATCAAATTTTAAATGCAGAATCTTTTCAAAAACAAGGTTTCTGTGAAGTAATAGAAGAAGAAAATTTAGATTCACAAGGGCTATTAAAACAAATAGAAAATGTTTATAACAACCGTGAAACATATAAAGAAAAGATGAAAAACGCATCCACCTCAAAAGGTGTAGATGAAATTATGAATATAATAAGAAAAAATATAAATAAGTAGGTGTTGAAGATGAGAACGAATGATTTATATGAAAAGTTTTTAGCTATATTTGGCAAAAGCACAAAAGAAACTCATTTTTTTCATTCTCCAGGGAGAGTAAATTTAATTGGAGAGCATACGGATTATAACGGAGGTTTTGTTTTTCCTTGTGCACTTTCCGTAGGAACGTATGCAGTTATTCGCAAGCGTGACGATCATAAAATAAAATTTGCATCTACAAATTTTGAACTAGCAGTTGAAGTGGATATCCATGAGGTAGTATTTGACAAAAAGCATGATTGGGCAAATTATCCAAAAGGTGTTGTAAAAGAACTTTTAAATACTGGGGTTGCATTTTCAGGGTTTGAAATTTTATTTAGCGGAAATATTCCAAACGGTGCAGGATTATCTTCTTCGGCGTCCATTGAACTTTGTATGGCGGTTGCCTTAAATGACCTGTTTCATTTAAAAAAAGAAATGCTAGAGATGGTTAAACTTTCACAAAAAGCTGAAAATAATTTTGTGGGATTAAATTGTGGTATTATGGATCAGTTTGCTGTTGGCATGGGTAAAAAAGACATGGCAATGTTTCTTGACTGCAAAAGTTTACAGTATGATTATGTTCCTATCAAGCTTGACAACCATTTACTTATTATTGCAGATACCAATAAGCGTCGTGGACTTGCGGATTCTAAGTATAATGAACGAAGAAGTGAGTGTGAAACCGCCGTTGATTTGTTAAAAAATAAAATAGAAATAACTTGTTTAGGGGACTGTACGATTGAACAATTCAATCAACATAAGTTCCTCATCGAGAATGAGACCGTTAGAAAAAGAGCAGAGCACGTTGTTTATGAAGATGAAAGAACATTCACGGCAACAAAAATGTTAAAAGAAGGCGACCTTTCTTCTTTTGGTAAATTAATGAACGAATCTCACCAATCATTAAAAGAACTTTATGAAGTTACTGGTGTAGAACTTGACACCATGGTTTCTTTAGCCCAACAAGCGAAAGGTGTTTTAGGTGCAAGAATGACAGGTGCAGGTTTTGGGGGGTGCACAGTTAGTATTGTAGAAAAAGAACACGTGGAAAAATTTAAAAGTGAAGTTGGAAATGGCTATCAAGCAAGAATAGGGTTACAAGCAGCATTTTATGAAGTTGAAATAGGGGATGGAGCAAGGGAAGTAGAAGGGGGCATTTAAATGAAAATTTTAGTTTGTGGCGGTGCTGGTTACATAGGAAGTCATACAATAGCAGAACTTCTTGAAAAAGGCTACGAGGTTATCGCAATCGATAATTTAGGAACAGGTCATGAAAAAGCTGTTTTTCCCGATGCAAAATTATTTGTGGGAGACTTACGAGATGAAAATTTTATGGACAAGGTATTTCGTGAAAATAAAATAAATGCTGTTATTGATTTCGCAGCGTATTCATTGGTGGGGGAAAGTGTAAGCGAGCCTCTAAAATATTATGAAAATAATATGTATAGCACCCTCTGCCTTTTGAAAACAATGAATAAGCATAAGGTTCAAAATATTGTTTTCTCTTCCACTGCTGCTGTTTATGGCGAGCCGGAGAATATTCCCATTTTAGAAAAAGATAAAACATTTCCCAAAAATCCATACGGACAAACAAAACTTGCAGTAGAGGATATGTTAAAATGGTGTGATGGTGCTTATGGAATAAAACACGCTGTTTTACGATATTTTAATGCGGCGGGAGCACATAAAACTGGCGTTATTGGAGAGGATCATAATCCAGAGACCCATTTAATTCCCAATGTTTTAAAAGCTGCATTAGGAGAAGCTGAACAAATAAAAATTTTTGGCACAGATTACGATACACCGGATGGAACTTGTGTAAGAGACTATGTTCATGTTACAGATTTAGCAAACGCCCATATTCTTTCTGTAGAGAAAATTATGAAAGATAATGTTAGTGTAACATATAATTTAGGTAGCGGAACAGGGTTTTCTGTTCGTGAAGTAATTGAAACTGCCAAAAAAGTTACAGGACGGACCATTAAAGTGGAAGAATGTGAAAGACGCCCTGGAGACCCGTCAACACTCATTGCTTCTTCTGAAAAAATAAAAAGGGAATTAAATTGGAATCCAAAATATACAGAAATGGAGTACATCATCAGTTCTGCTTGGAAGTGGCACAGCAATCACCCAAAAGGATATTAGTAAAGTTTGATAAAACGTAGATTAGATAGTTATGTTTTATCAAACTACTATAAGATAAAGCGAGTTCTTGGTGAACTCGCTTTATCTATATTTAAAAGAAACACGTTTTCTTTTTTTTACTTTTGAATTTCTAAGTCTAATGGTGACTCCACAAGCAAAGGAAAAGACGATTAACGTACCTACGACTTTCCCTGCCAAAATTAAATTCTTTTTTAGCTTTTCTTTATTTTTTTTGGCAGTGAGAATATTTTCGTCGATACCTGGAACAGAATCTTTCGCTAAAATATCAGCACTTCCTAATGTTGTCCCGTCGTAAGAAAAATTTATGGTACCGATTTTTTGATTTTTCTCAACTGGTGAAATAATATTTTTAGGCAAATTTACAGATGTAACGATTTTACTTAAATCGGCTGTTCTGGGAAGCACAGAATACACATCATGATCTGCAACTAAATCTAATTTTCCCAAATCAATCGTATCATTTTCAAATTTTTGTATAACATCTGTACTACTTGCATAATTTTTTGAATTAAAAATATTTGTTTCGGTCATTAAACCAAACCCATATTCAAGCAAATTTTTTGTATCTACATAAGGACCTTCTTTTGTATCTTTTAAAACAACAGAAATTAATTCTATGTCTCCTTTTTTTCCATAAGCAACAAGGGTATGTTGTGCAGCATCGGTAAATCCTGTTTTGCCACCAACACAATATTCATAATAATTTGGTGACCATTTTTGAATTAATTTATTGCTGTTGCTTAAATACCTAGTTTCCGTTTGCTTGTTGGTAGGCGGTATTTGATAAGTGGCAGTTGCAATTACTTTCTTAAACTCATCATATTGAATGGCAGCTTTCATAATTAAAGCCATGTCATATGCTGTAACATAATGATTTTCATTTGGCAATCCGTTTGGATTCATAAAATTTGAATTTACCGCCCCAATTTCTTTTGCTTTTTTATTCATATGTTTTACAAAATCCTCTAAAGTCCCATCTAACTTTTCTGACACAGCAATACAAACTTCATTTGCAGAGGGAAGAAGCATTCCATAAAGTGCTTGTTCCAGTGTTATTTGTTCCCCTTCCACCATTCCAATGTGGCTACTGCCACGCTCAATGCCAAAAACTGCTTCATGAGAATGGGTCACCACTTCATCAAATTTTCCATATTCGCAAGCAAGCAATGATGTCATCACTTTTGTTATACTAGCAGGATATTGTTTTTTATTCATATTTTTATCAAATAAAACAAGGCCTGTTTTGGCATCAATTAATACAGCAGAATCAGCTAAGACAGTAGGTGGTGAAGGAATATTATTTTCTGTAGCCATTATTTTTACGTTTGGTATAGAAAAATTTATAAATAGACTATATAATACAATAGTAATAAAAAAGCATTTTGTTTTTTTCATGTGAAGTCTCCTTGATATAAGAACATTTTATAAAAGATTAAATTCATTTTGGATTTTTATGGAATAAGTGCTAAAAGTATTATAAATACAAATTGCAAATTTTTCAATTAAAATACAATTAAAAATGAATTAGTATTATTTCAAGTAGTATGATAAAATTTAATTTTAGTGGGATTTAACAAATTTTCCTTATTAAAGGTTAAACCGCTATTGTGGGTGATTTTTTTGAAGATAAATAAAAAACATATCTATATGAGTATTACCATAATATGTATAATTTTATTCGGTTTTTTATATAAAAATTTCAGTAAAAAGTCTGAGGTGCTTGTTTATAAACCCACAGAAGTTGAGAATACTATAGAGGCAGGAGGAGGAAGCCAAGAACAAGACGAAGCAAAATCAAAAAAACAAATTACAGTTTATATATGTGGAGAAGTGAAGAATCCCAATGTGTATCAGTTAGAGGCAGGAAGTAGGTTAATTGATATTATTAAACTTGCAGGAGGTCTTACCGATAAAGCGGATCAAGATGTTATCAATCTTGCTGAATACATAGAAGATGCAGAAAAAATAGAAATTCCTAAAATAGTAGTACCTGTTGAATCAAATACAGAAATTCCAAAAGTAGAAAGTACAATAGTTGAATCGAAAATGCAGCCAAAGCTACAAGAAAAATTTACGGAGCCTGCTACAGAAACAATAACATCAAGTAAACAAGCAATAAAAAATAATGTGGTTGAAAAAAGTGCAAAAATTAATCTTAATAAAGCAACACAAACTGAACTAGATGCACTTCCGGGAATCGGGCCTACTATTGCAACTGCAATTATAGAATATAGGGAGCAACATGGTGGCTTTAAATCAATTGAAGATATTAAAAATGTGAAAAGAATAGGCGATAAAACCTTTGATAAAATTAAAGGGCTTATTACTGTAAATTAATCAGGAGGACTATATGGCTTATAATATTCTTGTTGTAGATGATGAGAAATCAATCGTAAAAGGAATAAAATTTGGACTTGAGCAAGACGGCATGGCAGTGAGTGTTGCCTATGATGGAGAAGAAGCACTAAGGCTTGCCAGAGAAAATGAATTTAGTCTTATCGTGCTAGATGTTATGCTTCCTAAATTTGATGGGCTTGAAGTCTGTCAACAAATCAGAGAGTTTTCACAAGTTCCGATTATTATGTGTACGGCAAAAAGTGAAGATTTAGATAAAATCATGGGACTAGAATATGGCGCAGATGATTATATTACAAAACCTTTTAATATTCTTGAGCTAAAAGCAAGGATAAAAGCAATTTTAAGAAGAAGTATCAAAACCGTTAAAAATATTGAAGCAGAACAGCGGGGTCTCAAAATAAGAGGGCTTGAAATTGACTTTGATTCAAGACGTGTGTTTATTAACGGAAAGGAAGCAAACTTAACAGCAAAAGAGTTTGACTTGCTAGATCTTTTTATGGAAAACCCAGAAAAGGTTTATTCAAGAGAAAGTTTGCTGAATACCGTTTGGGGGTTTGACTACCCTGGGGATGTTAGAACGGTTGATGTTCATGTAAGGCGGTTACGTGAAAAAATTGAAGAAAACCCTAGTGAACCCATGTATATTTATACGAAATGGGGAGTTGGTTATTATTTTAAATAAATCAAAATGGTATTATTCCATCAAATGGAAACTTTTTATTTCCTTTTTTTTCATTAGTTTAATACCCCTTTTGTTTTTTTCCAACACAGTAGTCAGAACTTTGGAAAAAAGTTATATTGACGAAAGACAAAGAGATATCTTACGTCAAGCAAATATTATTGCAGGTCATGTTTATATTGGAAATTACTTGCTTGATGAAAGCAAGAAAAATGTTTTTGATTATTACTTGGAACAAACAAGTAAGGAAGGCTCCTTTAGAATTATCGTGATAGATGGAAATGGCATGGTGTTAAATGACTCTAACAAAACTGAAATTGGGAAGTTTTATGTCATACCAGAAGTATTAGAAGCATTAGATAAAAAAGACGTTGCCAAAGCAAAGTCAAATAAAACAATTAATGCGGCGGCTTCTATTGTAAATGACAGCTCTGAAAAAATAGGAGTTGTTTTGATTACGGCACCCATAGAAGATATTTTTGAGCTTTTGAAAAGTATTCAAACCAGCCTTTTTTTATTGACCATTATCACGACCTTAATTGTTGTGGTTTTTGTGTTTCTATTATCTCAACTTTTAATTGACCCCCTTAAAAATATTTTAAAGGTAGTTCAAAAAATGTCTGACGGACATTTAAGTGAACGTATTAAAGTAAGCGGTCATGACGAATATTTTGAGTTGGCAGAAGCTTTTAATACCATGGCAGAAAGACTAGGGGAAGTAGATTCATCAAGGCAAGAGTTTGTTTCTAATGTTTCTCATGAATTAAAAACCCCGTTAAGCTCCATTAAAGTTTTAAGTGAGTCTGTCCTTTTGCAAGATTCAGCTCCCATCGAAATTTATAAAGAGTTTTTACAAGATATCAACTCAGAAGTAGATCGAATGGCATATATAATCAACGACTTATTAACATTGGTAAAGCTTGACCAACGGGAAATACCAATTAATTTTAAAGAACGTAGTGTAAATAAAATTGTGGAAGATATTTTAAAAAGGCTTTTTCCAATAGCGGAGCAAAAGAAAATAGAACTTTTATATGAACGAGTAAGAGATGTAACTGCTGATTGTGATGAAATGAAGTTAAGCCTTGCAATTTCAAATTTGGTTGAGAATGGAATTAAATACACGCCAGTGAATGGGTCTGTAAAAGTGATTGTAGATGCCGACCATCAAAATGCTTTTATTACTATTCAAGATACAGGAATTGGGATAAGCGAAGAAGACCAAGGAAAAGTATTTTCTCGTTTTTATCGAGTGGACAAAACCCGCGACAGAGAAACTGGTGGGACAGGGCTGGGACTTTCAATCACACATTCAACGATTCTAATACACAACGGAAGCATTAAACTTAGTAGCAAGGAAAATGAGGGCTCTACGTTTGTTATTAGAATACCACTACATCAACAATCGTTATAGGAGGTGATTGACTTTTGGATAAAAACAAAAATAAATTTAGAATCATAGGAATTATATTAACAGTTGTAATTGTTGTCTCGGCGGTGGGAATCTATTTTTTTACAAGAAATGCGCCTAAACCAGTTGGGTTAAGCACTGATATCTATTTTTATGATGCGGCAACCAACATGATAAAACCAGAACAACATAATATTATGTTTACAGAGCGAAAAGATTTATTAGGAAAAGTGCTGGGAGAAATTATTCTAGGCCCTAAGCCGTCCTCCAATCTTTCACCTGTAATGCCTAAAGATGTAAAAATATTAACAGCTAATTTAAATGATGATTCTGTTCAAATAAATTTGTCCAGTGATTTTAATAATGCAAAGGTAAGAGAAAAATTATTTTTTATTAGTTCTTTGGTTTGGAGTATTACAGATATTGACTCTGTTTCAAAAGTGAATATTTTAGTAGATGGGGCACCCCTAAAAGGGATAGATGGTAAACCTTTAGCAGATTTAACAAGGCAGGATGTTGTAATTAACCCACTTGTTTCACCTGAACCCGTAAACTATCAAATTGTGAGACTTTATTTTTTGAATGCTGATTTTACCCAATTCAAAGTAGAAGAACGAACGATTCAAGTGAATCCAAATCAGCCTGTGGAAAAATTTATTGTTGAAAAATTAATAGAAGGTCCAACAGAAAAAGATTTTTATTCAACCATACCATCAGAAACAAAAGTAAGAGATATTAAAACCATTGAAGAAGTTTGTTATGTAGATTTAAGCAATGAATTTGTTTCAAAGCAACAGGGTGGAGCTGACCAAGCTGCCATGAGTATATATTCTATTGTAAACACATTAACAGAATTGCGAGATGTTAAAAAAGTTCAGATTTTAATTGAAGGCGAAAAACCAACTGATTTTAAAGGTCATTTTGATTTAAGCAAACCCCTTGAACGAAAAGATTTAGGGGAAAACAAACAAAATTAAACTAGGTGATTTCATTGAAAAGACCGTTGATTTTTATTTTCATTTTTTATATCATGGGAATTATTTTTGGACGATTTGTAGATTCTTTTATTACAACCGTCTTTTTTTTAAGTGTAGTTTTTTTATTTTCTGTTAGTCTATACCAGCATTTTAAAGTAAAGGAAATTTTAGGTTTTGTTCTTTTTACAGCATTGGGAATTATGTTAGTGCACAAAGGGTATGCACCCCAATATGCAGATGTGGATGATATGGCAAAAAATGAACAGGAAGTTTATGTATCAGGATTTGTTGAAAAAATTTCCCACACAAAAAAAGGTACTCCTAAAATAGTTTTTAACGTGTATGATATTTCTACAGAGACAACCTCAAAGCCAGTGGAACAATTAAAAATTCAAATAATAACAGACAAAAAAAGTAAAGTTACATTGGGAGAAAATTTAATCATAAGAGGAGAACTAAATCTATTAGAGCCACGAAGAAATCCAGGGGCATTTGATGAGTTTTTATATTCAAAAACAAGAAATATAAGTTATAAAATGTTTGGAGAAGTTGTTTCTCACGGAGCCGTCAAAAATAATATTTATACAAAACTTTATTATTGGAGAGACAAAATATCTTCGGTATATGAATCAATTTTACCCCAAAGGGAAGCTGCACTTTTAGAAGCCATGCTTTTAGGAAATTCAGACAACTTGGATGATGAAATAAGAAATTTATATGCAGTTGCAGGAATTGTGCATATCATTGCAATTTCCGGTGTACATATTTCCTTAATCTCTTTATTTATTTTTTCGGTATTACAAACTTTCTTAAGAAAAGAACAGTGCTCTGCCATTACCATTATTATTTTGGTTTTATATACTATTTTTACAGGTGGGGCGGTTGCTACTGTTAGAGCAACTTATATGTCGTGTGTTGTTCTATTTGGTTACTTGCTCAAAAAGCAAAGTGACATTTACACAAGTATTGCATTTTCTGCACTTACTATTTTAATGGTACAGCCTTTGTTTTTATTTGATATTGGTTTTTTATTGTCTTATGTTTCTATTATTGCTGTTGTTTTGGTTGCTCCTTTTTTTTCAAACTTATTTTTTATTCCAAAAATTTTAATACGACTTTTTGCTTGCTCCATTGGAGTTAGTATTGTTATTTCACCAATAACGGCTTATTTTTTTCATTGGTTTTCATTGGCTGGAATTTTAGCAAATGTTGTTATCTTGCCATTTGCTTCTATCATTGTTATTGTAGGTTTAATGAGTGGTTTTGTTGGTTTGTTTTCTTTAGAGATTTCCCAAATATTATGCGGCATGGTTTTCTTCATTTTGAAATTTTATGAATTTGTTTGCCTCATAGCAGAAAAACTTCCATTTTCAAAAATTGTGACAGGCAAAGTAAGTATTGTATTTTTAATTTTTTATTATCTCATTACCATATTGGTGATTTACTATCTATTTGCCAAGGGAGAAGTAAAAGCTAAAATTAAAAAGTACATCATTCTTACGAGCATATTATTTTTGATTTTTGGAGTTGTTTCTTATGGGATTCCTAAAAAGTTAGAAGTGGTGTTTATTGATGTGGGGCAAGGAGACAGCATTTTTATTAAAACTGCCGATCATAAAAATATGCTCATTGATGGAGGGGGATCTCCTTTTGATGACAGTTTCAGTGTTGGAAAAAGTACCGTGTTGCCTTTTTTGCTTTATGAAAGAGCATTAAACTTGGATTGTGTTTTTGTAACTCACCCAGATGCTGACCACATAGAGGGTGTGATTGACATTATGGATGATGTGAAGATAAATAGAATTTTTGTTTCGGATTATAATTTTTCAGAAGAACCTTTATATAGGCAGTTGATTAGTAAAGCTGAAAAATATAAAATAAAGGTAGAAAAATTAAAAAGTGGAGATAGTATAACAGTAAGTGATGACCTGCATATTTCTTGTGTAAGCCCTAATAAAAATAGCCATTTTGACAATATCAATGACGCTAGTTTGGTTTTAAAAATGTCGTATAAAAACAATTCATTTTTGTTTACAGGTGATGCAACAGAACTTGCAGAAAATATTATAATAGATACATATAAGAATGAACTACATAGTGATGTTTTAAAAGCAGGACATCACGGCTCAAAAACATCGTCTAGCGATCAATTTGTAAAAATGGTTGATCCCAAAATAGCAGTCATCAGCGCAGGAAAAAACAATCGGTATGGACACCCCTCAAAAAAAACATTAGATACGCTACACAAGTATAACGTTTCTATTTTTAACACGCAAAGTATGGGTGCTATTATAATGAAATCAGATGGTAAGAAAATTTATATTAATACGATGAAAAATTAGGTGATACTGTGAACATTTTAAAAAGTGATATTAAAAATAAAACATACAAAAGAATATATTTATTTTATGGGGAAGAAAATTACCTTAAAAAACATTATGAAAAGCAAATGAATGAAAAAATTGTGGATGAAGCGATGGCCATGATGAATAGTGATGTTTTTGAAGGAAAAAATGCGGCTGTGGAAAATATGATTAATTCAGTAGAGACATTGCCATTTATGAGTGAATATCGCCTTGTTATTATAAAAGACACTCAACTTTTTGAATCAGGTCGAAAAGACGACACCGCAAAAATAGTGGAAGCCATAGAAAATATTCCCGAGACAACGGTCTTAGTATTTGTAGAAGAAAAAATAGATAAAAGAAATTCTTTATATAAAAAAATAGCCTCTTTAAAGGAAGCACATATAGTAGAATTTAAAACGCCATCAGAGAAGGAGTTGATTACATGGGTCAATAATCTCTTTAAAGTGCGAGGAAAAACAATCGATACCAAAACAATATTATATCTTCTTAGAATTTCTTCTGCTGACATGGAAACTGTTTTATTGGAAACAGAAAAAATTTGTGCTTATAAGTCTAGTGAAACAGTAGTGACCTTGGAAGATATTAATAGCATTTGTACAAAAAATTTGGAAACAAAAATATTTGATTTAGTAGATGCAATCGGGAATAAAATACCTGAAACAGCACTGGATATTTTTAATAATTTAATATTGCTAAAAGAATCACCCATTATGGTTTTAAGCATGATTGGAAGGCAATTTAGATTAATCATGGAAAGTAAAATTTTATTGGAAAGGGGAAACACAAGTGCCCAAATAGCAGAAGTCTTGGGACAAAGGTCATTTGTAATTAGTGAGTGTATCAAACAAGGGAAAAATTTTTCAATGGCATCCATTAAAGATGCTGTTAAACAATGTCTTGAAATAGATATTAAAATTAAAACGGGGCAAATCGATGGGAAATTAGCAGTTGAAACCCTTATTTTGCAGTTTGGAAGCAAGCAATATCAATAAAAATAGAAGGGGTTGCCATCGAGTGGCAACCCCTTCTATTTGAGTCATTATCTTAATAATGAAAGTACGTTATTTGGTGCTTGGTTCGCTTGTGATAACATAGAAGTAGCAGCTTGTTGAAGAACGTTAGATTTTGTAAAGTTCATCATTTCTTTTGCCATATCAGTATCACGAATTCTTGATTCTGCTGCTGATAAGTTTTCAGAAGAAGTATCTAAGCTTTTAATAGTGTGTTCAAGTCTATTTTGGATAGAACCCATGTCAGCTCTTTGAGTTGAAACTTTTTCAATAGCGGTATCAAGTGTTGAAATATATCCGGCTATGTCTGAACCACCCATGGATTTGAAGTTTGGAGCAGAACCATCAACTGCAGTTTTAAGAGAATCTAATCCTAAACCAGTAACATTCATAGCACCAATTGCAAAAGAGATTCTTTGTTCAGAGCTACCATTAGCACCAACTTGTAAGTTAGCTTCAGTTAAGCCACCGTTAATCAATTTTTTAGTATTAAATTCTGTTTTACTACCTGTTGCATCTACTTCTTTCATTAATTGTCCAAGTTCTGTAGCAATTTTAGCTCTATCAGAAGACACGTTGGTATCATTCGATGCTTGTACTACAAGTTCTCTGGCACGTTGAAGCATTTCATGAGTTTCTTGTAATGCACCTTCTGCTGTTTGAATCATAGAAATACCATCTTGTGCATTTTTAGAAGCCATGTTAAGACCACGGATTTGAGAACGCATTTTTTCAGAAATTGCAAGTCCTGCTGCATCGTCGCCCGCATGATTAATTCTTGAACCAGAAGATAATTTTTCAGAAGCTTTAGAAGTTGTATCTCCTGCGATTTTTAAATTTCTTGCAGTATTTAAAGCTTGAACATTAGTATTAATTATAGTTGACATATAATTTTCCTCCTAGGAATATAATGGGGAACGTGCCCCTGCAATTTTTATATTTTCATAAAATATTGTCGCTTTTTAGCTTCAACATTTTTTGCTATCTTTCTTACAGATAATATATCGTCCTTTTGAGGATTAACTTTGCAAGTAGATGTTGGTAAAAATGGCACCAATGTGTAATTGGATTATAAACAAGGGGTTTGGCAAGGATGTTAATTATAGAAGACTTTTTAATTTTATAAAAAATTCGTCGGGAACATTGACGTTATTATTTAGCCCAGTACCTAAATCAATATTTGGTTTATTGGTTCCATGAAAGTCACTACCGCCAGATAATAAAAGATTTTCTGAAAAAGCAAAAGATTTTAAAATCCCTATATTTTGATTGGAGTGGGTTGGATGAATAACTTCAATTCCTTTTAGTCCGAAATTTTTTAAGTTTTTTATAACTTCTTGGACCTTTATCATATCGAGTTTATATAAAAGTGGGTGAGCAAGAATAGGAATACCCCCAGCGTTTAAAATTTTTTCGATACATTCTGCCGCTGTAATGGAAAGCACTTTGTGATAGGCAGGCATACCATAGCCAATGTATTTATCAAAAACATCTTTCTCAGAGGAGCAATATCCCTTTTGACACATAAGCTTTGCTATGTGTAGCCTTGAAATAATTTCATCAGTCATACTTTGAAGTTCTTCATAATAGAGGTCAAAACCAAGTCCTTGAAGTTTTTTTACCATCACCACATTTCTTTCTTCACGAAGCCGTTTAATTTTATCTAATGTTTTTTGCAGTTCCGCATCTCGGTGGTTGATAAAAAGCCCTAATATATGAAGTTTTATATTTTCATAATCAGCAGATATTTCAATTCCTGCAACCGGAAAAACATGATGTTCATTTCCTGCTGTTATAAATTCTTCGATGCCGTTTATATTGTCATGGTCTGTTAAGGCAACGGCAGAAAGTCCTTTCTGTTTTGCATATTTGATTATTTCAGTGGGTGTCATCGTTCCATCTGAAAATGTTGAATGGGTGTGAAAGTCTATCATAATAAATTAGCCCCTTTTTTTCATGATTATTGCTGATAATCCTGTCATATTTTTTGAATATCGTTTATATAATTATAGTATACAAGTCTACAAATAAAAAGAGGGTGGAAAATTTATGAAGGGAATTGCAGCAGAATCAAAAGTAGCAGTTAAGAGAGACATAACTTCAACAATCATGGCTACAATCGGAGGAGTAGGAATTGCGTACGCCATTACATGTATTGTTTTTATCGCATACGCACTACTACTTACTTATAGTAACATTAGTGAAAAGTACATACCCGTTGTAGTAATTGTAACGTGCATTATATCAGTTATGGTTGCGGGATTTGATGCTGCAAAGTCGGCAGAGAGCAAAGGCTGGCTTTGGGGAATTATTGCTGGTCTTATTTATGTTTCGATTTTAATTTTAATTGGACTTTGGGTAAAAAAAGATATTGCGTTTGAAGCAAAAGCCGTGACGTTACTCATTATATCCCTTGCAGGTGGGGGACTTGGCGGTATGTTCGGCATAAACTTAAAAAAATAAATGGAAAGCTTTTCAAAAAAAAAATTTCATGTTATAATGCTTCTTACCACAGATATTATATGTAAGGAGGAGAGAAAATGAAACATATCAAAACTTTAGCAGTAAAAATGCTTAACTCTACAGTTTCAAACGGAGGTTGCGGCGAGTGTCAAACTTCTTGCCAGTCAGCTTGTAAAACTTCATGTACGGTTGCAAATCAATCTTGTGAAAATAAGTAGAAATAAAATAGAAAAAGCGAGTTTTCAAAAACTCGCTTTTTCTATTGGATGTAAGTTGTATTTGCAAATTTTATGGGGGAATTAATGATGATTCACAAATTTAAAATGTTTGAAGAAAACATTGTAATGGATATTAATAGTGGAGCGATTCACGAAGTAGATAATTTGATTTATGATGTACTAGATTATTATAAAAGCAATTCATTAGTAGAAATAGTAGATAAACTTAAAAATAAATATTCAAAGGAAGAAATAGAAGAAGGTTATGGGGAAATAAAAGAGTTAGAAAGTGCTAATTTGCTTTATACAGCGGATATTTATGAAGATGATGCTGTAAAAAACCAAATTAAAAAAAGAGCGCCAGTCGTAAAAGCGCTTTGCTTACATATTGCTCATGATTGTAATTTAAAATGCAAATATTGTTTTGCTTGTGAAGGTGAATATCACGGAAGCCGTTCCCTTATGACGTTTGAAGTTGGCAAAAAAGCAATTGACTTTATTATTGAAAATTCAGGCAGTAGGCGAAACCTTGAAATAGACTTTTTTGGTGGAGAACCTTTAATGAACTTCGGTGTTGTAAAAGAAATTGTTACTTATGCAAGAGAACAAGAAAAAATAGCCAATAAAAAATTTAGGTTTACCCTAACAACCAATGGTATTTTGTTAAACGAAGAAATTCAAAGTTATGTAAATGAAAATATGCACAACGTAGTATTAAGTATCGACGGAAGAAAAGAAGTAAATGATAATATGAGAAAACTCCTTGGGAATCAAGGAAGCTATGATATTATTGTCCCAAAATTTAAAAAACTGGCAGAAAGCAGAAATCAAGAGAACTATTATGTAAGAGGAACTTTTACCAGTGAAAACTTAGATTTTTCAAATGATGTGCTACACCTTGCTGATTTAGGATTTAAACAAATTTCTGTTGAACCAGTAGTTGCAGCCAAAGAAGCGCCCTACGCTTTAACAGAAGAGCATATAGAAACATTATTTAAAGAGTATGAAACACTTGCAGAAACCATGCTGAAAAGAGATGATTTTAACTTCTTTCATTTTAATATCGATTTGACAGGCGGACCTTGTCTTGCAAAACGAGTGACAGGGTGTGGTGCTGGAAGTGAGTATTTAGCGGTTACACCAACAGGAGAACTTTATCCTTGTCATCAATTTGTTGGAGATGAAGATTTTTTAATGGGTTCCGTTTTTTCTGGCGTTACGAATGTAGACAGACGTCAAGAATTTGAATGTTGTAATGTGTATTCAAAAAATGAATGTAAGACATGCTTTGCTAAATTTTATTGTAGTGGGGGCTGTGCCGCTAACGCATATCAATTTGGTGGGGATATTAATTCTACCTATGAAATAGGCTGTGAGCTACAAAAAAAGAGAATAGAGTGTGCTATATTTTTAAATGTTAAGAAAAAATAATGGTTGACTAGATTTTTATAAAGGAATATAATTACTCTTAGTGTAAAAAATGAAAAAAAGTCGAATGAAGGAGGAGTTATGCAAATGAAAGGCAAAGGTACATTAACGCTTTTAATTATTTTTGTTGCTACTGTTGCTGCTGTGGCGTTGTCTTATTTTGGAATAGGATCAAAGCACATACTTGGTATTAGCAATATTAAGCAAGGGTTGGACTTAAGTGGAGGTGCTTACATAGTTTATGAAGCAGAAAAAGAAAATCCTTCCGCTAATGAAATGAAGTCTGCTATCTCTCTTATTAGAGACAGGCTTGATCGAAAAGGCTATACAGAAGCAGAAGTTGCAGCACAAGGTAGCAAAAGAATTCGTGTTGATATTCCTGGGGTTGAGGATGCCGATAAGGCTATCGCTGAAATCGGACAAACTGCGCAATTATTGTTTGTTGACCCAGACGGTAAAGTTGTTTTAACAGGTTCAGATGTAGCAGATGCTAAAAAAGATGTAGGTACTACAAAACAAGGCGGAATTGCAGAACCATATGTAAGCTTAACTTTTACAGAACAAGGGAAAAAGGCATTTGCGGAAGCTACTTCAAGACTTATTGGAAAGCAAATATCTATCGTGCTTGACAATGGAATTATTAGTGCTCCTACTGTAAATGATCCAATTACAGATGGAAAAGCAATTATTTCAGGTAGCTTTACAGCACAAGGTGCTGAAGATCTTGCGGCTTTAATTCGTGCTGGTTCTCTTCCTTTTAATTTAAAAGTCCTTGAAATGAATAATATTGGTGCTAAATTAGGTGCCAATGCTTTAAGTAGCAGTATTTTAGCAGGTATTATTGGTACTGTTCTTGTTCTTTTATTCATGGCATTTATTTATAGACTTCCAGGTCTTGCAGCTGACTGGGCGTTAATTTTATACACTGGGTTACTCCTTTTAGTGTTAAGTTTATTTAGAGTTACATTAACTTTGCCAGGGATTGCGGGAATTATTCTTTCCATTGGTATGGCAGTTGATGCCAACGTTATTATATTTGAAAGAATGAAAGAAGAAGTTGCGGCGGGAAAAACAGTCCGTGTTGCAATTGATGCAGGTTTTGAAAGAGCACTTCCAGCTATTCTAGACAGTAATGTAACAACCATTATTGCAGCGGTTGTTTTATACTTTTTGGGTACTGGCCCTATTAAAGGGTTTGCTCAAACTTTAATTATTGGTATTATTATTTCTATGTTTACAGCACTTTTCATTACAAGGTCTATTCTTAAAGGTCTTAGTTCTTCTGGAATTAATAACCCTAAATTATATACTGCGAGATAGGGGGAGAAAAATGAATATTATAAAATATAGAATGACATATTTAGTTATTTCAGCTATTATCATTTTAGGCGGAATACTTGCAATGCCAATTAATGGCATGATGGGGAAAAGTATTTTAAATTATGATATTGAATTTGCTGGCGGTACTTCCTTGCTTTTTAATATTGGACAAGATTTTAATAACGATGATATTGCAAAAGTAGTGAAAGATGTTACAGGACAAACTGCTCCTCAAATTCAAAAGGTGGTTGGTAGCAATGAAGTTTCTGTTAAACTCCAAACCATTCAAAAAGAGCAAAGAGATAAAATTACAGCGGAATTAAAAGCAAAATATCCATCTTCTGAACTTTTAAATACAGCAGATATTAGTGCCACAATTAGTGGGGAGATGCAAAAAGCAGCTTTGCTCGCTATTGTTATTGCTTGTATTGCCATGCTGATTTACATTTCTCTTAGATTTAAAGATATTAAAATTGGTAGTAGTGCTATCTTGGCTTTATTACATGACGTTTTGATTGTTTTCGCAGTTTATTCTGTTTTTAGAGTTCCTGTGAATAATTCTTTCGTAGCGGCCATTCTTACTATTTTAGGATTTTCTATTAATGCGACTATTGTTATTTTTGACAGAGTTCGTGAAAATAAAAAACGTATGAAGAGATCAGAAGTGGAAGAACTTATTAATAAAAGTGTTTCTCAAACATTAAGACGTTCTATCTTTACTTCTTTAACCGTTATATTTACAATTACTGCCCTTTATATTCTTGGAGTTCAGTCCATGAAAGAATTTACATTCCCTCTTATTATTGGGGTTGTATGTGGTACTTATTCTTCAGTTTGTGTTGCGGGTTCTTTATGGTATACATTTATGATGAATGCTTCTAAAAAAGCAAATTAAAGATATGAGACGGGTTTGATAATACAAACCCGTCTTTATTTTAATTACATAAAATGATTTAAGGTGATAGTATGAAATGGATTCTTAAAAAAAATAAAATGAATTTAAAGCTTATGTCTGAAACACTTGGCATAAGTGAGGTTTTTGCTGCTGTGCTTTCTAACAGGGCAATTGATAATAAAAATAGTGCCATAAGCTTTATAACACCCAAGATGGAAAATTTACACAATACTTTTTTAATGCACCATATAGAAAAGGCAATAAAAATTATCGTAGACAGCGTAAAGGAAAATGAAAAAATTGCAGTGTATGGGGACTATGATGTTGACGGTGTAATGAGTAGTGTCATTCTTTACAAAACCCTAAAACAATTTGGTGCTGATGTAATTCATTATATCCCCAATAGAGAAAAAGAAGGCTATGGACTTAATGTAAGTGCAGTCCACTATCTCAAATCAATTGGTGTTGATGTTATATTTACTTGTGATAATGGAATATCTTCTGTAGAAGAAATTGAAGAAGCTAAAAAATTAGGAATGAAAGTAATTATTTTAGACCATCATGAACCACGGTTTATTGTTAATCATGAAGGGGACCGAATTGATATTATTCCTGAAGCAGATGCTGTCATCGACCCAAAACAAAAGATTTGTGAATATCCATTTAAGTCTTTATGTGCAGGTGGCATTTCCTACAAGTTTGCAGTTGCTTTTTGTGAATATGTGGACATGGACATAGATCAAGATGAATTGCTTATTTTTGCGGCAATTGCAACGGTTTGTGATATTGTAGATTTAGTAGATGAAAATCGAATTATTGTTAAAAACGCACTGGAGAAATTTCCAAGTGCAAACAACAAAGGGCTTCTGGCATTACTTGCTGTTTGTGATATTAATATTACCGAAGTTACCTCCTATACAATAGGTTTTAGAATCGGTCCCTGCATTAACGCTGCTGGTAGGTTAGAAGCTGCAAGAATTTCTGTCCTTATGTTTTTGGAAGAAGATGAAGTGATTGCAAAGCAATATGCAGAAAAGTTATTTGAATTAAATAACGAAAGAAAAAATTTAACTACCTATGCAGTGGAACGAATTATTAATAAAGTAGAAAATGACGATTTAAAAAATAATAAAGTAATCGTTGCTTATGATGAGGAAATTCATGAGAGTATAGCTGGCATTGTAGCTGGAAAAGTAAAAGAAAAATATTATAAACCTACTATTATTTTGACAAAATCAGACAAGTTTGTAAAAGGCTCAGGAAGAAGCATAGAAGGATACAATATTTTTGAAAATTTACTTGAGTGTGTTAGTTTGCTTGAAAAGTTCGGCGGACATAGTATGGCAGCAGGGCTTACCATGAAATATGAAAATATAGAGACGTTAAATCATCTTCTAAATGAAAAGTGTACCCTTACTGATGAAGATTATATTGTAAAATTGAAAGTGGAAAAAATAATTTTATTAGATGATATTACGATGGATGTTGCCAATGAGATTAAACTTTTGGAGCCATTTGGAAAGGCCAATGAAAGTCCGCTTTTTGCTTCTCAGCATGTCCAATTGGTTAAACTTGATTTTATTGGTAGTTTAAAGCGAATCCTTAAATTGACTTTTAAATCTGAAAATAACAATTTTATTAGTGGTATTTGTTTCGATGGGTATGATTTGTTTTCAAAAATAATGTGGGAACATTTTAGAGATGATTTTGAAAATATAATGCAGGGTGTATTAATAAACTCAAAAATAGTTTTAGACATAGTTTACTATATGGATATTAATGTGTATAATGGTAATAAATATTTACAACTAAAGTTAAAGGATTTTAGAATAAGTTCTTAACGGTTTATTTTTTGGAGGTTTTTTTATGGATTTATCAAAAGTTATTAGAGATGTTCAAGATTTTCCCGAGCCAGGTATTTTATTTCGTGATATTACGCCTATTTTACATAATCCTGAATATTTAAGAGATTCAGTCGACCAAATGGAAAAAAAGCTCAAAGATTTGGATTTTGACTTTATTGTTGGACCGGAATCAAGAGGTTTTATTTTTGGCGTTCCTTTGAGCTACAATATGAATAAGGGTTTTATTCCTATCAGAAAAGCTGGAAAACTTCCCTTTGAAACAGTAAAAAAAGAATATTCTTTGGAATATGGACATGCTACAATAGAAATGCACATTGATGCTATTAAACCAGGCCAAAAAGTTGTTATTGCAGACGACCTTTTAGCTACTGGAGGAACTTGTAAAGCCATTACAGAACTAGTAGAAGAAGCTGGTGGTGAAGTTGTAGGAATGATTTTTTTAATCGAACTTGAAGGGTTAAATGGTAGAGAAATCCTCGGAGATTATAACATTCATTCCGTTATTCAATATTAAATAAAAATATAAAATATAAAATAAGATGACTTTCAATAGAAGGTCATTTTTTTATTGAATTATTATTGGTTAAAGTACATAAAAAAACATTTAATACTTGTGCATAGTTACAATCAGATTTATAAAAATATGAACAATTTTATCAATTGCAATTAATATTAATGTTTTTAAAAAAGGAATAATTTACTAATGATACTATTTGTTATCTAATTAATATAGGTTCGTTGGGTATCAATGATTTAATATATTATTTTAGGGAGGAAAAAAATGAAGTCAAAGTCCAAGTTTAAAATTTTATCAGGTTTTATTTCGGCATTGCTTTTTTTTAGTACTGCTGTTGGGGGAGTTGTTTTACCAACTGTTTCGGTTCATGCGGCACCAAAGGAGATAGCGAGAGGTGCAAAGATTGATCAACTGTTTCCCAGTGATGGAAGTGAGAGAAATTTAAATGAAGGTGAAAGAGGACAGTTCAAAGATACTTTTTATATGAAAACCTATGGTGCAGTTCCTTATTTTGTAAATGAAGACCCCACATTTAAAAAACCTGTTGCAATGGAGTCAAGTGCACAGGCTTATGTTGAACAAAATGTTCCTATTGCAGACAGAGATATAGGTGTATTAGCATTTGGTAATATTAAGGATGCCGAATCAACGATTAAAAAGCAAAGTGCATATATTCCAATTGATGCAACAAATTACAAAGATTTAACTTTTAGTATTAAGTTTAGACAAAAGGCCACTGGTAGTGATCCTGACCCAGCTAAGTTTCCTGATTTAAATAATACAGCAAAGGTTAGTTGTATTATTGAATATTCGGTTGATGGTGGCAAGACTTATCAAGAAATAAGAAAAATTAATAACAAAGGTGGTAACACGGCTTCTACAACAAATAAGACTCTCCCAACTTATATAGCTTTTTATACTCCTGAAAGTGATAGCTATAAAGATTATGCTTTAAATAAATTAAATACAAAAGGTACAAGGTTACCACTTGAGGATGATGATACAGTTTATCTCGCTGGTGCTGACTTTAAGTCTGATGTACGTGTGCGATTTAGAACTTGTATATATGAAAATTCTACAGAAGATTCAGGAAATCCCGATGTCTCTGTAGCAAGGGCTTATGAAGCTGAAAAAAATGCAATTAATGCTCTTAATTATATCGCTTTTGATAACTTGACTATATCAGGGACATACACTCCTGCACACCCAGTTGACCCAACAGGTGTTCAAGTCAGTTCTGAAACCTTAAGTCTAATACAAAACAAAACATCCCAACTTTCAGCAACTGTGCTTCCTGCCAATGCAAATAACAAAGAGATACAATGGCGTTCTAGCAATGAAAACATTGCCACAGTCTCATCAGACGGTCTTATTACGGCATTAAGCACTGGAAAAGTAGATATTTATGCCAAAAACCCTCAATCGGGATTTGAGGGAAAATGTGTGGTAACAGTTAATGCGGAAATACCTTCAACAAGATTAATGACCTCATTTGCTTTTACGGAACCTAGGTCAGTTGGAATTATTGATATGGTTAACAGCGTTATTAATGTAAGAGTTCCAGTTGGAACAGATAAAACGAAACTAGTTGCTAATTTTTATTTACCAAATGTTTCTCCAGAGGGTACAATTACAGTAAATGGAGTAACGCAGACAAGTGGGGTTACAAAAAATGATTTTACAGCTCCGGTGAAGTACGTGGTTAAAAACATATCAAATGATACAACGGAATATACAGTTAATGTGGTAGACCGTAATGAAGCGGATAGTGCAAATGATACTTATATTGTTTCAACCCCGGATGAAATATTGGCGTTAAATAAAATATTAAAACCTGGTGACACAGTTGTAATGAAAAATGGCGATTGGAATGATTCGGATATACTTTTAGCAGCTGATGGTTTAGCAGAAAAACCAATAACCATACGTGCGGAAACAAAAGATGGAGTAGTGTTAAAAGGTGCTTCAAGAATAACATTATCAGGTTCTTATTTAATTGTTGATGGTGTTAGCTTCTTAGGAGAAAGTGAGAAAAAACTTGACGGCGCTGTGGTTTTTAACATGTTTTCATATAATTGTAGAATGACAAATTGTGTAATTGATAAATTTAACCCTACAAAAGCAGGGGAGCCAAAACATCATTGGGTTTGGAATTATGGTACTTATAACAGAATAGACCATAATGTATTTAGACATAAAGAAAAAGAAGGTGAAATGCTTAGACTTTATAAAGGAATTGAACATCATGCTTTAATAGACCACAACTATTTTGGCGAGAGAATAGTGAACCCTAATTTCACCAATAACTTAGAATGTATTCAAATTGGAATGTACATGGGTAGTGGTTCGGCATGGGAAACAGTGCCTTCCTACACTGTCGTTGAACATAATTATTTTTATCAGTGGGACGGAGAAATAGAAATTATTTCTGTAAAAGCACATAATGCTATATTGAGATACAATACGATTGAGGACTGTAAAGGAACATTTTGTTTAAGAATTTCTGATAATAGTGAAATATATGGAAATTATTTTATTCAAAACGGTCATGCAGAAAGTGGCGGTATACGTGCATATGGAAGTGGACACAAAATATATAATAACTATGTAGAAGGCACAATATACCAAGGTTCACAACGTGCAGGTGTTGTTTTACAAGCTGGTTCTGAACTTGGAAATTCTTCAACAGATGTTAAAGTCAGTGAAAATACGATCGTGGCTAATAATACAATAGTAAACTGTGGATTGGGATTATCTTTTGGAGCAGAGCCTTCTGCATTGAAGCCAGTAGCTCCCAGAAATGATAATGTTGTCAATAATGTTATCATTGGCAGTGACGACAAAAAAACAATTATGAATACGAAATCACCAACCAATTCAGTTATTAAAAATAATTATGTACAACCTAAATCTGGAAACAAGTTAAGTGGCTCTAGTTCAACCGAAGAAGCGTTACCAGATACGTTTGAATTTATAAAAATGGACTTAAAACATCAAAAAGTAAATGATTCAGTATATGCTACTGTTTTATCAACGGTATATGCACCAGTTTATATGCCTATGTTTGAGAGTCCTGTTATTGGAGCTGGGAATAATTTAACAGGGGTAGACCTTTCTTTTATTAAAGAAGATATTACAGGAAAATCAATATCGTCGGTAGCCGATGTAGGAGCATTTCAATCACAAGCTACAGGCGTGGCTACAAATCGAAGAATGACAAGGGATGATGTTGGAAATTATATATTTACAGACATTTCCATAACAAAACCAGCTAAGAATACTTATAAAGTGAACGAAACTTTGGATATTTCTGGGATTGAAGTAACGGGAACTTATACAGATAACTTTACGAAAGAAACTGTAGCAAAAAAAGAATATATTTCTGCAAGCAATATTACTGGTTTTGATTCATCAAAAGAAACATCAAATCAACAACTTACCATTACAGTAAATGGATTGACAACATCATATGTTATAGCTATTATACCAGAAGCGCCAAAAAATATTTCTGTAGTTTCTGTGTCACTAGATAAAAAAACAGTTTCTATGAACGTTGGAGATACACCAATAAGTTTAGTAGCAACTATTTTGCCAGCAGATGCAACCAATAAAAATAAAACATGGTCAAGTAGCGATCAAGCAGTGGCAAGTGTGCAAAACGGTGTTGTGACAGCAGTGGCGACAGGAAGCACAACTATAACTGTAACAACAGCAGATGGAGTAAAAACCGATACTTGTGTAGTTACAGTAAGCGAAGTGCCAAAAAATATTTCTGTAACTTCTGTGTCATTAGATAAAAAAACAGTTTCTATGAATGTTGGAGATACACCAATAAGTTTAGTAGCAACTATTTTGCCAGCAGATGCAACTAATAAAAATAAAACATGGTCAAGTAGCAATCAAGCAGTGGCAACGGTACAAAACGGTGTTGTGACAGCAGTGGGAACAGGAAGCACAACTATAACTGTAACAACAGCAGATGGGGGAAAAGCCGATACTTGTGTAGTTACAGTAATGGCACAACAAAATAATCATGGTGGAAGTAGTACTAGTGGAGACCGGAAAGATAATTCATCTTCTGCAAAAGCGACCACACCATCAACAACCAACACGACACCATCAACACAAACACCAAAAGAAGTAGTTGTAACAACAACTCCCCAGATTACAAAAACAACAGAAGGTGGCAAGACAATTACAAACTTAGTAGTTGATAAATCAGAAGTTATGAGTCTAGCTAACAATGGTGCAGAACGAATTATTATTGAAGGTTCAAAAGTTGGCAATGCTGATATTACGAACGCAACATTACCTGCTGATGTTGTAAAAGAATTAAGCGATAAAAATGTAAAAGTTGAAGTGAACACTCAATTGGGTAACTATGTTCTGGAAGGATCTAAAATCAATTTAGGCACTATTTCAAGTTTGCTAGGAGAATCCTCTCTAGCAAATGTGCGTGTAGATATTAGAGTTGCAGTACCTGACACTCAAATGGCTCAAGTAGCACAACAAGCAATGAAACAAAATGATGTTACACTTGTTGGAAGTCCTGTTGATTTTACAGTTCAATTTTCATCTAGTAACGGGAAGTCAATTGAGCTAAAGAATTTTATTTCTTTTGTTGAAAGAATGCTTCCACTTCCTAGTGGCACAGAACCTAATTCTGTTACAACGGCGGTTGTTGTAGAACCAAATGGTGTGCTAAGACCAATTCCCACAAAAGTCGTTGAAGTAAATGGAGAATATTTTGCAAAGGTAAATAGTGTAACCAATAGTACTTATGCCTTGATTTCTAACACAAAAATATTTTCTGATATGAATAGTCATTGGGGGAAAGGTTTTGCAAATGATTTAGGTTCAAGACTTATTATTAAGGGAAATGCAAAAGGAAACTTTGATCCTAATAAAGCAGCAACAAGAGCAGAATTTGTTTCTATGGTAGCAAGAGCATATGGATTAGATTCTGATAATAAAGGAACGTTTAAAGATGTAACGAGGGATAAATGGTACTACAAAGATGTGAATGCGGCTTTCTCTTATGGTTTAATTACAGGGGATGAAAAAGGAAACTTTAATCCCAATAAAACTATTTCAAGGCAGGAAGCGATGGTTATTATAAGTAGATCTATGAAACTTGCTGCGCTGGATATCAATATTGATTCACAAGATGTTAAAGATTTGCTGTCTAAGTTTTCTGATAATGAGAAAGTTTCAAGTTGGGCACAAAAAGATATAGCAACTTGTGTAAAATTTGATTTAATCAAAGGTGATAACAAAGGAAATATAAATGCACAAAGCAATATTACAAGAGCTGAAATTGCTAACATTATTTTTAATTTATTAAAAACATCAGGGTTGAGTTAAATAAAAAACTGCCTCAAAGCTTCACTTGGGGCAGTTTTTTACTGTCAAATATTTGAATATTAACGTGAGTTCGATGGAATAAACTTGAAAAATGGAGTTCATAAGTGGAAAAAACAAAAAAATATCATGCCCTTAAAATATACAACAATTTTTTTAAAAAATTATTGTGCAGTTAAAGCAATATTTGGAGTGATATGTAAAGATGGCTTCTTTAGGAATGAAATGATAGGCGGCTAGTCCTGAAATCAAGTTTACAACAAAATTATTGACGCTCCTATGTCGCGTATGCTCTATTTGACAGATATTTTTTAGAAAGTCATTTACTGATTCTATAACCGCTCGCTTTCTAAGTATTATTTTATCCATCGTGTCCATCAACTTATTTTTCATATTTTTCTTTATCCTAGTCACAAGGGTTATGGATTTGGAAAATAAGTTTTCAAAGAGCTTTGCTGAAATATATCCTCGGTCTGCAAATAGCTTCCCAAATAGCTCTCTTGATAACTTATCTATGACATCAGGATTTCGATCATCTACATTGCCAGCAGTAAGACAAAATGACAGCAACTCGCCCTTATCATTAATGACCAAATGCAATTTAAACCCATAGAACCAACCCGTTGAACTTTTTCCACGTTCAGCTATTCCTTCAAAGACTTTATGAAAATAAATTCTTCTTTGATGACAAACTTTTAATGGCGTGGAATCAATAAAACTTATTCCTGTACACTTGCCAACTTTAAACTTTGTCGTGTATAATATCAAAGGAGCAAGCATACTGGGCATGATTTCAACGAATCTATTATAACTCAAAATTTTGGGAAAGTAGGCACTTAACGCTTTGTTTATATGTTTTAGGTAATACCATTTGAAACATCTATATCCTGAATGATGGAAATAGATTGCTATTGTCATCATTTCACTTAACGACATTGCGGTCTTCGGTATCAGCTGATTTTTGGCAATATCATCTGTTAATAGATATCGCTCACTATAATCTTCATAAACCTTGCAAAACTCGTCTACATCACAAAATATCTTTATTAGTAATTCTTCTTGCATATAAAATCCACCATCCTCTGCTTTTTTGGTCTCAAACTTATTTTAGCAGATTTTGGTCGGATTTTATTTTTTTGTTTATTT
>JAVBJQ010000066.1:0-21468 GCA_031546905.1 Eubacteriales bacterium
AAACTGTTTGAAAAAGTTTTTCAGTCAAAAGCCAATAAAGCCATAAAAAATAATTTGGACTCAGAAAAATATATGAAAAAGTCAGGAAGCACGTATATACTTCAATATAAAATGTATACCACAAGTAGCAAAAAAGAAACCTATGATATGAAGGTTAGTTTAACAATTGACAGTACGAACCCACAAAACTATGTTTATAAAATAGTTTCCACCGTAACAGCAAAACAAGATGATCCAAAAAAGAAAGATTATAAAGTAGTGGTTGAATCAACAGCAGAAATGAAGGATTTGGGAAAGCATGATGAAATTGTAAAAGAACAATATGAGTACAGGAATATGCCCAGTAATTTTAATGACGCCGTTTCATCTTCTGAAAATATTCATAGTACAGATTCCATTGTTCATATGGATAGCTTTCGTAAAATAGACACTACGGATTTTGAAAATAATATAATTGATAATACGATATGGAATGAAAATATTGAATGGGAAAATAATAATCCTTTAAAAGTAATAACTACAAACAATGATTCTGAAATAGATATTTCAAAATTTTATAATACGGAACCTATTCACACTATCATCATAAATAATACCAATCAGACTCTTTTTATAAAAGCAAGTGAGAATACTAAAAGTAATTTTAAAGGGCTTATTGTTTCAAGGGGAGATATTATTTTTGAAAATGCCTCTTTACATATAGAAGGAATTGTTATTGCAAAAGGTAAAATTGATTTTGTAAATTCTTCTGTAGACATATCAAAAAATGCTGATTTAGTTTTATCTACACAATTTGATAATGGAGTACTAAAAAGAAAAATATTGGACTATTTAAAACTTACCAATTTTAAAAAATTTAATATAGACATAGATGAGTTTGAAAATAGCAACGATATAGAAGTAGCATTAAACAAAGTGAAAATTAAAAACAATTCACCTATTTGTGTAACCCAATTGGAAAACAAGTTTTTCATAACAACATCGTTACGAATGCAAAAGTGAAAGATTTTGACAACTTTGTTATAAAGTGATAAAATTTCTCTCATAAATAAAAGTCCAATACAAAATATCCGAGAAGTGGTGTAAAATGTTTAAAAGATTTTTTCCTCATCTGTATATTGATTCTATATTTGCCATCCCTTTTGATGAATTGCTGGAAAGTAAAATTCAGAATTTGATTTTTGATATTGACAATACCCTTGCGCCCTTTGATGTTCCTTACCCAGATGAAAAACTAATCAAATTTTTAGCAGATTTAAAAGGCAAAGGTTTTCATATATGTTTACTTTCTAATAATAATAAAAAAAGAGTAGACTTATTTAATGAAAAACTTTCTCTACATTCTGTTTATAAAGCAGGAAAGCCTGCCTTAAAAGGAATCAACAAAGCAATAAGCCTTCTTCATGCAAATGAAAAAAACGTAGCCATTATTGGCGATCAAATTTTTACAGATGTTTGGTGTGGCAACAGAAAAGGGATTTATACCATTTTAGTAAAACCCATTGCAAATAAAGATGAGCTTCTTGTAAAAGTAAAAAGAGGTTTTGAAAAATTTGTCATTAATATTTATTTGAAGGAAAGATTAAAATGATGGAGCAGGTAAATGGTAAAACAAAATTATATGGACTAATTGGAAATCCTATTTCTCACACCCTTTCACCTGCTATTCACAATCGCATAGCACATATTCTAGGGGATAATTTAATTTATTTACCATTTCATGTGTTAGAAGAAAATATTCCCAATGTGATGAAGAGTATTGAAACTTTGGGCATAAGCGGGTTTAATGTGACGGTTCCTCATAAAAAAAGCATTATGCCATTTTTGACAGAACTTGATGACTTAGCAAAGCAAATTGATGCGGTGAATACGGTAAAAAAAGTAGGAAATAAATTCATTGGATTTAATACAGATTACTATGGGTTAATCAATTTATTTGAAAATCATAATATCGGACTTGAAGGGAAGACGGTTGTCATTTTAGGTGCTGGTGGTGCAGCCTATTCAGCAGCGGTTGCAGTTGCTTCTCAAAATGCAAAAAAACTGATTATTGTAAATAGAACTTTAAAAAATGCTAATAATCTTGCACAACATATAAAAAAATACTATAATACTTCTGTTGATGTTCTGGAGATGGAAAACTTGTGTGAAATTACTTTTTGTGATTGCGTTATTCAGACAACTTCCGTTGGTATCGGCGACACAAAAAATACTTCTCCTATACCAGTGCATTTAAAAAGTTTTTTTAAAAGAACAACGGTTGCCATTGATATTATTTATAATCCATGGGAAACGGTTTTTTTAAAAGATGCAAGAGAAATGGGCTGTCAAGTGGTGAATGGTTTTGAGATGCTTGTCTATCAAGCGGTTGCAGCATATAAAATTTGGAATGACAAATCCATTGACAAACAGGTCATCGAAGATGTTAAGTTATTTGTTAAGCAGTATGTTTAATAAAAAAGGAGTAACGTTAATCGAGTTAATTATTTTTCTAGCTGTTCTACTTATTTTGGCAAGCATCATTGCTCCTTCTGTTGAATCTGTAAAAAAAAGAAGTTTGATGTCAGCCGCCCAACAGCTAAAATCAGATATTCGATATGCGCAAAAGCTTGCTATTAAAGATACTTCACCCTATGAAGTCAGTTTTTTTAAACAAGAAAATCAATATGGGATATATGCCACAAATGCTGACAAACCCCCAATTAAAAGAGTTTTTCTACCCAAAGACGTTACCATAAAATTTATCAATGCAAGTAATAATGTCATTGGTTTTGCATCACCAATCGGAACTGTTTCAGGAGCTTGCACCATTACGCTTGCTTGTGATCATTATGCAGTTGATATTACAGTTGCAGTTGGTTCTGGTAGGGTTAAGGTTTATGATATAAAAAAACAATAAAATATTAGGAGTGATGGTATGCCAGTTATTAAAAATTATATGGAAGATGCTGTAATATCGGTTCTTGATTCTGTGCTCAATGATGTTAATGGCTGTACTTGTGAAAAATGTAGGCTTGATGCGTTGGCAATTGCATTAAATTCCCTGCCTCCCAAATATGTTGTTACAAAAAAAGGGCAACTTTATACAAAAATAGCAGCATTGCAACAACAATTTGATGTGGATATTATAGCTGCCATTACAAAAGCTTCTGTTATTGTAAAGAGAAGTCCTAGACATGACCGTGATGAATACTAGAAATATTGTTTTAATTGGATTTATGGGTTGTGGGAAAACTACAGTTGGAATGGCACTTTCTCAATTGATTCATTATGATTTTTTGGATTGTGATATTTTAATTGAACAAAAATGTGGTATGACCATATCAAATATTTTTAGTGAATTTGGGGAATCTTATTTTCGAAAGATAGAAACAGAAGTAATGGCAGAGGTTTCTAAATTAGAATGTTGTGTTATTGCCACTGGTGGTGGGGTAATTAAAAACCCAGATAATATGGATTTGTTACAAAAAAATAGTAGCGTTGTTTATTTAAAAGCTACCCCAGAACAAATATTTAAAAATGTAAAAGAGGATCACACAAGGCCAATTTTACAAACAAATAACAAGTTTGAAAAAATTTCCATTCTGATGAACGAAAGAGAACCTTTTTATCAGCAATATGCTGACTTTAGTATTGAAGTTGGAGAAAAATCAGTAACTGAAATTACCGACAAAATTTTAGAAATTTTGGAGATAAAATAAAATGATGAAAAAAATTTGTGTTATTAACGGTCCTAACATTAACTTTACGGGGATACGCGAAACAGGTGTTTATGGTTCTATGAACTTAGAGACTATTAATGCTGACATGATGAAGAGGGCTGAAAAATTAAATTTATCTTTAGACTTTTTTCAATCAAACCATGAAGGGGAAATTATTGACAAAATACAAAAGTGTTATTTTGAAAAATTTGATGGTATCATCATAAACCCTGGGGCGTATACACACTATTGTTATGCTATTCGGGATGCTATTTCGTCAGTTCAAATTCCCACAATCGAAGTTCATATGTCTAATATACATAAGCGAGAAGAATTTAGAAATACTTCCGTTACAGTTCCGGTGTGTATTGGGCAAATTTGTGGATTCGGACACAACAGTTATATACTAGCTATTGAAGCAATTGCTTTAAGTTTATAAATCTAAGGAGGATATTTAATGATTTCAGCAAGTGAATTTAGAAATGGTGTTACAATTGAGGTTGACGGGGATATCTATACAATTATAGAATTTCAACATGTTAAACCGGGTAAGGGCGCTGCTTTCGTTCGTACAAGAATTAAAAATATAATTTCAGGCGGTATTGTAGAAAGAACATTTAGACCAACTGAAAAAATGGCTCGTGCTCATATTGAACGTAAAGATATGCAATATTTATATTCTGATGCGGATTTATATCATTTCATGGATGTTGAAAACTACGAACAAGTTGCAGTAAATGAATCTGATATTGGGGATTCTTTAAAATTTGTAAAAGAAAATGAAATGGTAAAAATTCTTTCACATAACAACAAAATTTTTGGTATTGAACCACCTTTATTTGTTGAACTTGAAATTACAGAAACAGAACCAGGTTTTAAAGGTGATACTGCCCAAGGCGCTACTAAACCTGCGGTTGTTGAAACAGGAGCTACTGTATATGTTCCACTTTTTATTGGTAGCGGTGAAAAAATTAAAGTTGATACACGTACTGGTGAATATTTAGGTAGAGCTTAGTTTTTGTTTTCAAGGAGGCAAATTATGGAATCTTTATATGATAAAATTTCTCATTTGAGGAAGTTGGCAAATAATGTAGATATTGATCAAACAACTGGTGAAGGTAAGTTAATGGTGGCTGTGATTGACTACTTAGAAGAACTTACAGACGCAGTTAATTACCTTAACAATATTAAAAAAGACAGTACGGCTTTTGAAAATATTGATTCCATGAATTTTATTTGCCCCCACTGCAATGAAGCAATAGACATTGATGAAAATATAATTGATAATCAAGAATTTTTCACTTGTCCTAAATGTGAAGGCACTATCGAAATTTCAACTAATTTTGATTGAAAATTTGTTAAAGCATAATAAAATAGAAGCAGTTGCTTTTAGAAAAATTAATTCTAAAAGCAACTGCTTCTATTTTACTTTCATCAGTTTTGTCAGTTTTCCAATTTGTCTTGCAGAAGCGAAACAAGTTGCGCCAAGCTTGAGAAATATTATTTTTTCAGCAACATCGATGCTATCTATTTGGGTTACATTTACAAGAAATGATTTGTGACACCGAAAGAAATCTGTATCTTGTAACTCTTTTTCAATATCATTTAGGTTACCGTAAAATTCTAATATTCGATCTATTGCATGAACTGTAATTTTATGAACTGCGGTTTTTGATGTTTCAAAATATAAAATATTGTCATACTCTAGAGAAATTAATTTTTTTTCATTTGTTTGAAAAGTAAATTTTTTCTGAGATTCAGTTGACTTGGAATTGTACTTTTTATGAGCATTTAAAATACATTGATGTACTTTTGTATAAATTTTATTCCAATCATCTTTAATGATAAAATCCATTGCTTCCACTTTATATTCAAAAGTAAGATATAACGTTTCTGAATAAGTAGTAATAAATACAATAAAACCGCGTGGATCATATTCTCTTATTTGCTCTGCCAAGTTGATACCATTAATATCCGTATTTAAATGGACATCTAAAAAGTATAACCCTGTAGCGGTACTATTTTTTAGATACGCAATAATGTCAAAGGGATTAGTGGTAGATAAAGCAACTTTCATATCTAAATTTTCTATTAAAATCGTATTGGTTACACATTTTGTAATTCGCTCTTTTTGTGAAATATCATCATCACAAACAAATACTTCAATCATTTCATAACCTCACTTTTATTATTTGCTATGCCGTTTCACAGATATAAAACGCCATCGTAAAAATTTCTGCTAAATAAGATGGATTATTAGGGCTTGAATAAACTCATTATCCTTTATTACTGTATTGATTAAGGTATTATTATGTTTCTCCATTATCTGGCGCAAATGATATAAACCTAGCCCTCGTCCATCCCCTTTTGTAGAATAACCTTTTTCAAATATTTTAGATAATATGGGTGTGTCTGTTAATGTATTAATGAAAATAAGCTTCATTAAAATAATGTTTAATACCGTTCATATCATTGCTTTCTATGTAACCATATAATGCAGAAAATATATTAATGTAATCATGGCGAAATTTTTTCATCTCGGTATATAAGTTTTCAATATTGTTGGTATAGTTTTGAAGTTGGTCAAAGAGTTCTTGTTTATGGGCAACTTCTAAATTTTTTCGCATACTCACGGTAAACATATAAACAGCACTAATCAAAAAAATAAAATAAAGCAAAAGAAGAATGGAATTGATGCTAATAACCACTGTATGAACGATGTCATCTGACAAAAATACATTTACATAAAATAATAGTAAGGTGATAATGACACCAAAAATAATGTAAAGGCTAAATTTATTTTTTAAGTCCATTGAAAGTAATTTTAAATTTTTTTCAAATAAGTCACCTAAATATTTTGCAATAAAAAAACATATAAGAAATGTCATGAGATAACTAAAATAGTCGACCAATAAATTGATCCATGTTCCTTTAAAAGCATGGAGAATGTATTTAATTGCTATTTCAGAGACATTGGTAACTGAAATAACTAGGACCCCAGTTAAAATGGAATAGAATATACTTAAATGAAGATTTTTATTTTTTCGGTAAATAAAAATAGCCATTAATATAATAATGGAAAGGTTTCGAAATATTGGAACAAAAGGAAGGATGGATAGGGGAATAGCAATGATTCCATTTAGTACGATGATAAGAAGAAGTTCTATTTTAGTAAACGTTATTTTACTAATCATGAGTAGTACGGTGTAAAAAAGTAGTAAGTTTAATAATACCAATACAATTCCTTGCAAGTAATCACCCCATAATAAAAATTGTATGTAATGATTATAAAACAAAAGTTATCAATATACAATGTTTTCTAAAGGTCATATATAAGCGTTTTCTTACAACAGAAAATTGCTATTTATTTACAGCAGCTATAAATAAAGGGCAAAAGGAGAAAACGGAAAATTATAGGTTGGCAATGAGTGAAGGGGATCAGTCTGATTTAACATTGTCTTATGTAAGTGCTTTTGAATACGAATATGTAATTCCACGGTCTACAATCAACTATTCAGATGATAAAACTGGCTTTGTGTTTGTGGTTATGGAAAGGGAAAAAGCATTTACAGAAAAGCCGCCCCTTTAATCAATACAGTAGGAACTATTTTGTTGTTGGGTGAACAAAAATATATTATCACAGGCATCGTAAAAGAAGATAAATCTATATTTTCTTTAATGTCGTACTGAGTGAACTTCCCAATAGTATTCAACGTAAAATGCCAATGTATAATAAAATTGATTATGCAGAAACAACTCAGTTTTCAATGCAGTGGAGCAATGTGCTTATTTTTTAGCAAGTATTTCCGACGTAAGACACTATATATTTGTGATATGCGCTGCGTTATGTGGGGTTTTAATTGGTGCTATTCTGTTTCATTTTATTGCCGGTATCTTTTTGATTTATTTTATTATTTTTTTAGGTTTGCCAAATGAATAATTTGACAAACCTAATTTTTTGCGTTAAAACCTTAATCAATTTGCCAGTCAATTTTTTCTTGTCCACGTTGTGCTAAGAATTCATTGGCCTTTGAGAAATGCTTACAGCCGAAAAATGCCCCTCGTGCCAGCGGACTTGGATGGGAAGCAGTAAGAATCAAATGATTTGGATTTGTAATAAATAATTGTTTTGACTTCGCATGGTTGCCCCAAAGCAAAAAAACAACGGGAATATCCTTTTCGTTAAGTTGCTTTATCACGTTGTCAGTAAAAGTTTCCCACCCCTTGCCTTTATGAGAGTTGGAGCATTTTTCTCGAACAGTAAGGGTGGTGTTTAATAACAGTACACCTTGTCTTGCCCATTTTTCCAAACAGCCGTGTGTTGATATTCTTCCACCTACATCAGACACAATTTCTTTATAAATATTTTGAAGGGATGGTGGTACTTTTATTCCTTTGTTGACAGAAAAGGCCAGCCCATGAGCTTCATTTTTGTTTATATAGGGGTCTTGTCCAAGAATAACTACTTTAGTGTTTTGATAAGAAGTTAATCTGAAAGCATTAAAAATATCATTCATTGGAGGATAGATTTGATGATGTCTATACTCATCTTTTAAGAATGCTCTAAGGGTGAGATAGTAATCACAATGAAACTCGCTTTCTAAAATATCATCCCAGTCATTTTCAAATTTCTTCATGGTATATTGTCTCCTATCTTAAATTAATGTGAGTTTCGTAAAATGAAACTTCTTGCGATTTTCAGTTTGAATAATATAGAAACAGTATAATAATACGTAGATTTAACACAATTTATCATACGACGAATACAATATCAACAAAATAATTAAATTATCTGGTTTATAAATATTTAAAAAAATTTTTTCGAAAAAGTGTTGACAAATAATAAAAAGTGTTGTAATATAAGGAAGTTGAAAAAAACAACTTGTCCATTAGGGCGCATAGCTCAGCTGGGAGAGCACCTGCCTTACAAGCAGGGGGTCACAGGTTCGATCCCTGTTGTGCCCATTTTCTGGCGGAATAGCTCAGCTGGCTAGAGCATGCGGTTCATACCCGCAGGGTCGGCGGTTCAAATCCGTCTTCCGCTATTAAAAATCCGTAGAATTTTATATTCTACGGATTTTTGTTATGAGTGGAAAAGTAACTACAAAGAAAATACAATCCTAAATAGTAGCATAATAGTTAGTAGAGAAACTTTTTTGAGGTTTACCAATGAAGCATTTGGCAACACTTTAAAAGAGTTTTTTTCTATATAGAAGTTAAATTGTATAAATAATTTTTTAAAAAAGTAGGGGTTATACTGGGTAAGGTGATAATCTACTTTACTGTATGTGTAAAAAATGGATAGAAGCCATCGGTTTTTTCTGATTATTATCCTTAACAGCTTTAGTACTTGGTGCTAAAAGTGAAGGATCAATTGAATCAGCAAAGAAATTAAAATTCTAATCAAATTTTAATCATATAATAGTAAAAAAACTTTGAATAATTTCTATTTATTCGTTATAATGTATTGTGTCGAATTTAAATGATTCATAAAAATATTTGTTTATTTGGTAGGTACATATTTTTTTAATAATAGTAAATTAATTTTAATTTTTATATAGTTGGGAAAAAATAGATATAATGTTTTGAAATTAAAAGACCGATATAAAAGGAGAATGAGTGATGTTTGGTGCTGACATAGGAATAGATTTAGGAACTGCCAGCGTGCTTGTATATATCAAGGGACAAGGAATTGTGCTTCAAGAGCCATCGGTAGTTGCGATTGATAAAAATACAAAGGCGATTAAAAGCGTAGGGGAAGATGCAAGACGTATGTTAGGGAGAACCCCTGGTAATATAGTTGCAATTAGGCCTTTACGTGAAGGTGTTATTTCAGATTATCAAATAACAGAAAAAATGCTTAAATATTTTATTGATAAAGCATTGGGTAGTAACTTTTTTATTAGAACGAAACCAAGAATTTCAGTATGTGTTCCCAGCAGCGTTACGGAAGTTGAAAAACGTGCTGTTGAAGATGCTACAAAACAGGCAGGAGCAAGAAGCGTTTTTATAATAGAAGAACCTATTGCAGCTGCTATTGGTGCAGGAATTGATATTTCAAAAGCCTGCGGTAGTATGGTTGTCGATATAGGTGGAGGAACGACAGATGTTGCTGTAATTTCTTTGGGGGGTACGGTAGTTAGTACGTCACTTAAAGTTGCTGGTGATAATTTTGATGAAGCAATTGTAAGATATATGCGTAAAAAACATAACATTCTTATTGGCGAACGCACAGCAGAAGATTTGAAAATTAATATTGGTTGTGCTTTTGAAAAGCAAGTTCCAACGACGATGGACGTTAGAGGTCGTAACCTCATTACAGGTTTACCAAAAACCATTACAGTTTCTTCTGATGAAATGCTAGAAGCTTTGCATGAATCAGTAGTGAGTATCGTTGATTCTGTTCATATGGTACTTGAAAAAACACCTCCTGAGCTTGCAGCTGATATTGCAGACAGAGGGATTGTGATGACGGGTGGAGGTAGCCTTTTAAGTGGTCTCGACAAGCTTATTAAAAGTAAAACTGGAATTAATGCGATTATTGCAGAAGATGCTGTTTCTTGCGTGGCAATTGGAACAGGTAAATATATAGAGTACATGGCTTCAAATAAACTGTCTGCATCCTCTAAAATGAAAAATAATAGGAGGTAACTCATATGATTCGTGGTTTATATACTTCAGCACTTGGTATGACTACTCAAATGAAAAGAATGGACGTTGTGTCTAACAACTTGGCAAATGCAGATACGAACGGCTTTAAGAAAGATACTGTAAGTACTAAATCTTTTGCGGATGAACTTACAAAAAGACTTGATGACCCTAAATATAATTTCTTAAATATGCCAGAAAAGACAGGTAACCTTTCTTTAGGAGTATATGCTGATGAAGTTTATACGGATTTTTCACAAGGTGCAGTGAAACAAACAGGTAATAAATTAGACTGCTCTATTGGTGGAAAAGGTTTCTTTTCAGTTTCTGTTTCTAAAAATGGTGAAACAAGTGAAAAGTACACAAGAGATGGCTCCTTTACATTGACGAATGATAGAACGTTGACCACAAAGCAGGGGTATCCTATTTTAGGTGAAAAAGGGCAGATAAAAGTGGACGGAGAGTTTTCAGTTGACGAAAAAGGAAATGTTTACTCCGACGGTAAATTTGTTGACAAACTAAAACTTACTGATTTTAATGATTATAAAACGCTAAGAAAATATGGTGAAAATCTTACAGACGTTACTAGTGACACAAAGAAGGTTTCTTTTGCTGGTTCGGTTAATCAAGGCTCGCTAGAAGCTTCTAATGTAAACGTTGTTAGAGAAATGGTTGAAATGATTACTGTTTCAAGATCGTATGAAGCAAACCAAAGAATGATTCAAGCTGCAGATCAAACGCTTGGACGTGCCGTTAATGACCTAGCTAGAAAGGGGTAATTTAATATGATGAGAGCTTTATGGACTGCTGCTTCGGGTATGACTGCACAACAAATGAACGTAGATACAATTTCAAATAACCTTGCAAATGTTAACACAACAGGGTTTAAAAAAGAAAGATTAGAGTTCCAATCTCTTTTATATGAAACAATGTCTAAAGCCAACTTAAACGACAGTGGTCAAGGGAAACCTGTAAATCTTCAAGTTGGTCATGGCGTTAGGCCAGTAGCTACTGCTAGAATGTTTGAATCAGGAAGTCTTCAAAGAACAGATAACACTTTAGACTTTGCTATTGAAGGTGATGGATTCTTCTCCGTAAGAAAACCTGATGGAAGCACTGTTTACACAAAAGACGGAAGTTTTAAAATAAGTGTTGTTGATGGTAATACTAATATTGTTACTTCAGATGGTTATCAACTTCTAGGAGTTGACGGTGAACCAATCAGTATTCCATCTGATATGTCTTTAAAAAATATTACGATTGATCCAGATGGAAAGCTTTCTTACACATCTGCCGATGGTACAACAGAAGATTTAGGGATGCAATTTAATATCGTTCAGTTTTCTAACGTACAAGGTTTAGAAGCAATTGGTTCAAACTTTTATACTCCAACAGGCGCATCTGGTCAAGCTATTTCAGAAACAGATGATTCTATTACTAAAAAAAGTAATCTTGCTCAAGGTTTTATTGAAGCATCAAATGTTCAAGTTGCAGAAGAAATGGTTAAACTCATTGTTGCTCAAAGAGCATATGAATTAAATTCAAAAGCAATTCAAACATCAGATGATATGCTTTCAACAGCGAATCAGCTTAAACGTGGATAATAACAGGTAAGTTGACTTATATAGTAGGGGAATGGGGGAAAATATATGAATATATCTTCTGTTATTGGAAATCCAGCTACGGGTCTTGTAAATTCTTTAAATATGAAAGGTGATGCTGATAAAGTTAATTCTTTTGAGGATCAACTTAATTCTGCTGTTAATTCAAAAGATGATGAACAGCTTAAAAAAGCCTGCAAGGGGTTTGAAAGTTATTTTATTCAAACGATGTATAAAGAAATGCGTAAAACTACCATGAGCGATTCTAGTTTTATGCCCAAAGGCCAAGCAGAGCAAATGTTTCAAGATATGCTTGATGAAGAAAATTCAAAAAATGCTACAGAAGGTGGTGGGATTGGACTTGCACAAATGTTATATAAACAAATGTCAAAGTCCAATACTGCTGTAAATGTGAAAGCAAATTAAGTAGGGGTTCCCTATTGGTCGGAGCCCAGCTTAGCACTTTTGTTATGTGGTGGTTCAGTACTTAGTAAAATGCGTTATACCTATTGAATACTAGTATATTCAATAGGTATAACGCATTTATTTGTTAAACCGCAACAATAACTGTTATAAGAAGTGTGATCGGTATATTGTCCCCAAAAAATGGCCATAAAAATATAAAATAAAGCTTGACTGTCATCTAAAAGAATGATAAAATACAAAATGTTCTTGCTCTCGTAGCTCAGTCGGTAGAGCGTTACCTTGGTAAGGTAGAGGTCAGCAGTTCAATCCTGCCCGAGAGCTTATAAAAAAAGTCTTGATTTTCAAGACTTTTTTTATTGCTAAGATCTTTTATATAATGGAGATTATAGGTTGTTTGAAGATTTATTCCCAGGGGTTTACACAATAGAATACTAGAAGTGCATAAAAGAGCAGACTCTTAATAATAGAAGTCTGTTTTTTTATTTTAGTTTCAATATATAAAACATGATAATTATAGCTGTCTAGGATCATAATCAGTATAATTTTATTTATGTGTCATGAATTTTTTTGTAAATTGTGAAAAGATAGTGGTACTACACAAAAAGGAGTGAATAATTGCATATGGCAAAAACAAAAGATAGTAAAAAAGGATCTTTAACAAAGGAAACAGAGCAATTGAAACAAAGTATGCCAAAAGGTAGTTCTTCAAGTGAAAAATAAAAGAATAAGTAGAAATTTTAAAATTTATTATTCTCTCATTTGATTAAATGTATTAATTAAATTCAATTTACCATATCCCCACTGATCGTTAGGATATTCTATATCTGGATCACGAATACAACCTTTAATAAAATAAGATCGAATAAGAAATGAGTTCATGGGAATTTGATTTTCATTGAGGAAACCCCACTGGAGCATAAGTGCACAGGCACCTGCTGTTATAGAAGCTGAAACGCTTGTTCCTGTCATTGTTCCGTAACCGGTGGGGTAGATACCTGCTACATTGACCCCAGGGGCAACCATGACAGGTGAATTTAATGGTAATCGTGTTGGTCCCCAAGAGGAAGAAGCGTATAAACTATTATCTACACTATTGTACGCACCGCTTGTGATTGTACCAAGCGCTGTTGCGGGCACGACAATTGTATAGTTTGGATCAGGTCTCAGAAATTGAATTTGTGGATCAACAAGTCCTGTTATGGGCAACCAAGCGTGATATGTGCCGTTGATGATAATATCCCCAAAGACGGTAATTTTCCATATCCCAGGAGTTGGATCTATGATTTTTACAATCGTCAACTGGCTTCCTGTTCCTGCCACAGGAAAAATATATTGCACAATAACAAGCGCTTTTTCAAGAATTAATTTTGATTGAACAGTAGTTCCGGGCTTAAATGGAACACGACCTACTAACTCACCTGTTGGAGAAGTAACGGAGATAGACATTTTATCAGAAGCGAGACTCCATAGGTTTACTAAAATAGGTGCGCCATTGTCGCCTGATACTATTTCAATTTCTTGAGAATCTCCATCTTTTTCAATAACGCCTTGTGTATGATGTTTCATAGCACTTTCATTTCCAGGTGCAACACTTACGGAAATAGCATATAAACCGCATATTCTCGTTATAAAAGTTTCCAAGTTTCCTAGTCCATCATGCCCCCCTGCATTTGTGCCCATGCTAATACATATGGAGACCGGTCTTTTTAAGATATAAGCTCTCTCCAGGATATATTGTATACCCATCATAAGGTCGCTGGATGCAAAAGCATTTTGTTGATCAGGAGGAACAAGATAAAGGTCTAGGTAATAGGGTCTTGCTTTTTGAAGTTTCACAACGATTAAATCAGAATCAGGCGCGGCACCAATAAATTCATTGTTTTCTCTACTTGCAGAAAGGGATGCCAAGAAAGTACCATGCCCCACGGTATCCTGTGTAGGAACAATATCAAGTGGAGTCTGTGATTGCAAAGCTGTATTAATTTGGGCATCGGTATATTCGGTACCAAAATAATAACCTTCGGGAGCTCCCCCAGGAATTGTCTGATCCCATATATATTTAATTTTACTGGTTCCATCTTCGTAGATAAATGCTTTATTTGTATAGTCAATTCCGGTATCAATAAATCCAATCAAAACACCTTGACCTCTTAGATCGAGATAGGGTTGATTCTGCACTTCCAGAATACCTGCTGCTGCTAATTCTTGTTGTCCTAAAAGGCCTAAAACTGTTGGTATTATGTTAATTTCGTTTTCTCCTAAATCATTTAAAATTGTTTGAAGATTTTCTTGTTGCGTATAGGCTATTACAAAATCTCCCACTGTTTTGCCGAGGCGGATGAAAGGGTGTCTATCCACATATGATTGAAATGCTTGATTATATTGAAAAACAAGGTCTATTGTATTAGGCAATGATATAAATTGTTCCATAGTCAGTTCTTGAAGTTGCTGTGCAGTTAGCATTCATTATCCTCCTTTACACATTCTGTTACTTAATAAAAGCAGTCAATTAGCCTCCAACTAAAGCGTCGTACGATCCAACGATTTCCAGTCCAAATATGTCCTGAAACGAAATGTTGATCCAACTCCAGTGGGAAAAACCAAAAAGTGTCGCCAATATATAACCAGACATACATATAACGATTTAAACAGTTTTTTAAAATAGTGGGGGTGGCAATATGAAAGTTTGGACAATATTGTGGAACTACATCTGGCGGTGGAGATGGCGGATATTTTTCTGGAAGCTTATTAGGCAGCGAAAAATACATACAATTACCTCCTCGAAAAAACTATGGTTTATTATACTAAGGGTACAAGATAACTATTCTTGAATTTTTAAAATTAAATGCTTAGTGATGTATGGATTCAGTTAAATGTTTACCTTATAGCCGTTTTACTTTTAATAAGAAAAAATTGTTAAACCACTATAATCGGTATATCACCATAAAAAATAAACGTTATGTAAGAAAAAAATAAAAAAATGGCTGTTGCAAAATCAAAAATTTTGCAACAGCTATTTTTTTATTTTTTCTATCGTTACTTATCTTATTTAAAGTAGATGTTTAACAACCCTTGGAAAGTGTTACCATGTCTAGCTTCACCTTTGCACCAATCAGCTTAAACCTAGTAAAATCAAGAGTTTAACCATTATGAGTTGACGGTTGCCCACAAGACCTAAATACTTTCATAGTGTGTCCATAAACTCAAAATTTTAATTACTTTTTCTTGCTCAAAGACTTCATAAACTAGACGGTGCTTTCGATTTATACGTCTGGATAACGCACCAGACAAGTTGCCAATTAACTTCTCATACGGAGGAGGATTTTGATAAGGATTCTCTTTAATTACAGCAATAAGCTCTTTTGCGGTAGAATCAAGTTTAGCCGACTTTAGATTAGGTATATCTTTTTGCGCTTGTTTTGTATACTTAACCTCATACACTACCAGCTTACCTCATTTTCGGAAAGACATTTATCAATAGGTTCTTGCATACCTTCAATAATGTTTTTAGCCATTCCAGGGATAGAGTTTAAATATTCAGTATCACTGTCAAAGATACCGAAACTAAATTTTTGGAACATTATATATTTTTGGATATCTACCAACGCTTCATCAGGTAAAATATCTATTTCATGTTTTAATAGTTCTCTTGTTACCATATAACACACCTCGCTAGGTACAAATATTTTTTAACTCTACAATGAATACTTCCTTCGACTACATTATACCATAACTTTAAATTTGGTGTAGCATTATTTTGTCACAGTATAGTTGGGCAATAAGTTCTTTGGTAAATACATGAGGTAAAGGTTAATAATAAATATTTTGTGAAAATTTAACAAGGTTTGATTTTGTGTATTAAATTTAAAAAAATAATATTTTATTCAATAAAAAATTGAATATATAATCAATCAAATTTTTATAAATAATCATTTACCCTTATTCTGTCTATGTCCTCGCTACTTCTCGTAATTTACTTAAAAAATATTATAAATGTCATACAGTGCAAGGTTATTGATATTTACAATATTTAAAAATTTAGTTTAATTGTTGATTAAGAAACTTTTCGTCCAAGTTTGATAGTAGTTAATTTCTTAGTTTTAAATTAGGAGCAATTTGCTTCATCAACAAAATATTTGATTTTTTAACACTCAAATGTTTATAAAAGTTGGATTAATTATTAAGCAAAATAATAATCAAATTTTGAGAAGTATAATTAGTTGGGAATAAAATCATTATTGGGTTGAGGTGCATTATGAAGAAAAATATTTTGATTTTAAACGACATTAATAAGAAAAACAACAATATTGATATCTACAAAGAGTATACGCATATCAGAGGATTTCATGGATGTCGACCATTATCAGTTAATGACTATTATAATTATGGGATTAAACCTATTGAGAAGTTATTTGCGAAAGAAGGAGCTATTACAAGACTATATGACGAACAAATTACACCAGAAATAGTAGGGAATTTATTTGAAAAATCATGGGTTGAGTTAAATTCTCCACATATATCTGTGTGGTTAACTTTTTTAGAATATGAACTTTTGCAAAACTGCGGTCACTATCTAATTTATGGGAGCGAATTCATTTGTGGAATAGCAACACAACTGTCTTGTCAATCTAATCTTAAGCGTTTTGGAACACCCACAATATTCCATTGTAATATACCATTAGAGAATATTCCACTTAATTACATTTTTGATATAAATAGAATGGTAAATGATGAATATTGTGAAGGTGGATTTAGAATCAAAGAGAAAGTAAGTCCATCAGAAATAATAGCTTGTACACATCCAAAGAAGATTTATGACCCTCTAACAGCGAGCACTTATTTTCCTGAATAATTTTAAAAATTCAATTGGTTTTTATAAAGTTGTAATTTACCCATACGTTACATATGTTGTAGCCGATTTTTAACAATACATTTAAAATATACTTCAATGTCATATACAATCAAGATAATTGATATTTATAGCATCTTAATTGTGGATAAGAAAATTAATAGAAATACTTTATTAGTGGCAAAGTTCTAAATGGAAATCAAGTCAACTTTTTTTAGTCAATTTGTTGATTATAGTATACGAGAGGTACACTTGCTTTTAATTATAATTTTGAAAAGTACAATTAATTTTTTATTTAATCTGTGAATAATTTGGAGTTATAATTATATATGGGATTTAATTAAGATTGATTGGGTGGAATATAAAAATCTAACACTGTTTAGTTTTTCTATTTTTTTATTTTTATATATTTTGTTTTTTTCCAATACATAGGATAAATAAAATTTTTAGGTATTCTGCTTTAGGTTTGATAACTATGAATTTATGCGTACCAAAAGTGATTAAAAGTAATTCTTTTAGAGATAATATAGAAGAACTGTTATATAATCTGGATAAGCTTCCTTCGAATAAGATTTTTTTCGCTACCACACATAAAATAATTATTAAAATAATTGAACAAAGCAAGGAAGAAGGTCGATTAGAAGTTCTTTATCAATTTAGATATGGTGAAAGGAGAAGAATAAATATTTCAAAGTTGGAGAAGAAACTCAACAAAAAAAGAGCTTCTCTTAAGAAAGTTGAACGATATTTTATAGTTTTCAAGACTAATTAATTTATGACTTTTACTAACTACATACATAAAATTTTATTTGCTCAAACCTTCAGCCTAACAGCCAAAAGGTTTGTTTTTTTATTTATAAATCGTTACAATCCATATCACATATAGATTTATGCAACTACACAAGGGAAATTTTCACTTGTGTAACTAGTTTTATCGATAAAAACAACTCAATTTCCCACGGATTTCCCTTGAGTTGAAAAAAATCTTAAAATTTACAATTGCAAAACGGAAGTCGAGTTCCGTTTTCAAGAAAATAAAAAAGAGCCCTCAACACTATATATTACCTAGTGTCAAGAACTCTTTACTCTTATATTATCTTAGTTGAAGTATCTTTTTAATAGTCCAGCGAAAGCCATACCATGTCTAGCTTCTACTAGAGACTGGAGTTGAAAAGTCGTACTATATCTATGTAAACGACTAACTCGAGGGAAATTCCCTTCTGTTTTCCCTTCAGTTTTTTGCTAACATGAATTGAAAAGTCATACTTACTATACAATACAGTGTAAATATCCAATTTGTTTTAAACCAATATCATTCTTGGTATCTCCGTGTAAAACTATGTTTAATCCTGCAATCAATTTAACTTTACTACTATCAAATGTATCTAAAATTTCTTTTAATAATTGATGATTTGACATTTTTAGTCTGGTTATACCAGAACCTAATAGTGGAAGTGATACTGGATAACCAGCATAAACTCGGTCAATCTCATACCAAAATTTTTTTAAACAAGCTATATATTGGTCTGCTGTCAAAGTAGCCTTATCGTCTAAAAGGAACTTGGAAAATGCTAGAAGAAGAAAATCTTTATACTTAACAATACTACCCAGCTTACATTGAACAGTTTTTCCTGACGGTCTTACATTGTCTTTGATTTTAAAGTTGTTAATTTTAATTTGTTTTTCTATTTCACTATCTATAGCATTTAAATCATCAATAAATTTATCAATAAAGATACCATTTAATGTTTTATGTGAAATAATATTATCGTCAACAAGTGTGTCAAAATATTCGTTAAATGATATAACCTTGTATCCTGCTTGTTCAAATAAGTCTCCACATTTAATCGTAACCTTTGTATTATTTATGTTGAATATACCACATATATCATTACTCAACAATATCACTCCTTTATTTCAGATTTTTAAAACATTTACTAGTCATAAATATAGTAAGGTGCTTCATATTTTACTTAATTCCTAATCGCAAGTATAAAAGTATATGTTTGCTTCACCTTTTGTATTTATCATAAAATTTGTATCACTCAGAGCGGACTTAATAAGTTCTTTTTTATTTGGCAAATGAATAGTTGGGACATCCGCCATCGAATCTCGAAAAATAGGTAAATTATCCCACAAATCCTTTATTCCTTGCTTTATTGTTTTAGAGTTACAATTTATAATATCGCTCTTGTCACTATATTCAGGATAAACTACAATTATCGGTAATCCTTTTGTATTTATTCCATAGTCTATTTCTTCTCGTAGCGCTCGGCTATTTTTTGTAATAGAACTTAGAAATAAGATAATATTTTTTGAGTTGTTAATTCTGTCGTGCAAACGAGGTTTTAAAGTTTTTTCCCAGTCGCTTCCATCTCTAACATTGTAATTCTTTTCATGGGAGTCATTAAAAGGAAATGTACTATCTGCTCCCTTCCAAGCTCTTAATAAATTATATGATACAAAATCCCTTGTAGCATTTGCTCCTAGATTGCTTTCATTAAAAGGCTCAGTAACATAAAATGCACTATAATTACCATTTCTATATGCCATAGCTTGTACCCCTCTCAATTAGAATATTTTTTCTTACCTGCGGATTTACAGCATATACAGACAATACCATACCAACTGCGAATATTCAATCTTTTTGTTGCTTACTGAAATAATATAAATAAAAAAGGTATCACCATATAAAGCAACACCTTTTTCAAACTTATATCAATCAACCAGCATTTAATGTATTCAGTAAATTTAATCTCATACCGTCTGTTTGGTGAGTGTAGTACCTCTGGGTAGTTTCCTCTTTGGAGTGTCCTAAGCGCGCCTTTACAACTACAAGTGGAACATTATGTTCAGCCAACCAACTTGCATGACTGTGGCGTAAATTATGATACTTAAAATGTATATCCAATTCGGATTTTGCAATTCTAGCCAATACTTTTGCACTATCTGGTGTTAATAAGGCTCCGTCGGGTTTTACATTTATGAAGTCCAAATTCACACATATTTCTTGTTCCTTAGTTCTTCCTCTATCAACTGCAACTTTAGTATCTTTATATTTATTACCTAACTCGATTTTTTGTTTCTCCTGTTCTTCTTTCAATTGTTTCAAATAATCATAAATATCATCCTGTAAATCTATTGTCCGTATAGAAGCCTTAGTTTTTGTATTTCTTAAGGTCCATATATTATCTTCAAAAACTAATTGTTTATTGATTCTAATGGTATGTTTATCCCAATCAATATCACTGTAGCATAAGCCGAAAGGTTCTCCACACCTTGTTCCAAGGGTTCTACCAATTTTATATGCTGGAAGTAGGTTAGTGGTTTTAAACCTTTCTTCCAATATGTCAAGTTGTTCCTGTGTATATATTTTTATTTCTCCCTCTTCAACACCCTCTAAGGGTAAAATAACATTTTCAATAACATTTGTTTTTATATATTCTCTACTAACTGCAAATTTCCATAATACTTTAGTAAATTTATGTATTGATTGAATATATGCATATGAAAGTGTTGCGCTCATACTAAAGAAGTAATCAGTTAATTCTGTTGCTTTAATAGTGCTTATATTTCTAATACCCCACTTAGGTTCTAAGTGATTTCTAAAAAGTGCCGAATACCTTTTCAATGTTGACTTCTCTCTGTCATATTGCGCTTCTTTTTCAATGAACAGATTATATATTTCTCCAAGCGTAATTTCAGTAGCCTTTTTATTAAAATCCTCTGGGCTTGCATTATATTGTGCCAATAATTCTGTTCTTGCAACTTGTGCTTCTTTAATTGTTAGATACCCACCACGTTCTATATTTTTCCACTTATTATCCACTTTCACGTTGATTCTAAAACTATACCCCTTACCACTTTTCTTATTCCTTCTGCCATAACAATTCCTGCATATAATTTAGTTGCACAAATCATACCGCACAGGCATTTAAGCGTCCGCTCGCATTGCTGCCAGAATTTAAAATTCTAGTCTCGTGTTTGTAGTGGTCAAGCATTTTTGTAACACAACGACCTAAAATTATTTTTGATAACGAGCATTGAAAGGTGTCCGGCCAGAGTTAAAAGAGTGTGGTCTGACATGGTTGTACCAAACGAGAATAAATGTATTGATAGCTTCATCCAGCTCATTGTCTGAATGAAAGTGATGCTGATAAATAAGTTCATTTTTCAAAGTGTTGTAAAAGCGTTCCATAGGTGCATTATCATAGGGACAGCCTGCTTTACTCATACTCTGCTG